>CAJBME010000226.1 GCA_903954065.1 uncultured bacterium | reverse complement strand
TTCATCTTTTTGAAGGCGGTTCGGCATCTCGAAACGTGACAAACGGACAGGCATGGTACAATTCAGGGGTGTGCCGGGTTTCCCTTGGCGAGCTCAGCAAAGAGAATCAGTTTCTCTTCTGCCCAAGGACCTACGGCGCGTGATGGTGGCTCGCGCGAACGCGTAAAGTGAGAAGAACCGCCCGTTTGTCAATCGCCGGCTGAGTCAGTGCGGCCACCGTCGCCTGTCGCCGCCACCTGCGCCCGTTCTGGTAATCCACAGGGATTGTTTGATCTTTTTCATCTGTTTTTTTAGACGCGTTCAAAAAGTCTGAAAACGCTTCTTGTTTCAAAAATGGGCGTGAATGCGGTTTGATGAGTGCTCACCCTGACCCTTGATTAAGGGATGGAGAGAGTTGGCGGTGAGGACGGGGATGGTTTAGGGTGAGGAGTGATTCGATCGAATTTTGTGATGTCGTGGACCAGTCAGCGTCTCGCCGTTTCGGGGAGCGGGGTGATTATGGCGAGTGTGGTGTGGGTGTGGGGACTGGGGTTAGCGACGACGGGCTGGGGTGCGGTTGATTTTGCGCATCAGGTGGTGCCTATTTTAAGAACGCATTGCGGCAAGTGTCATACGGGGGACCAGCTAAAAGGTGGTTTTAGTATGAATGACCGGGCTTCATTGATGGAGGGGGGCGAGAGTGGGGTCGTGGTGAAAGTGGGTGATGCGATGGGCAGTCGTTTGTTGGAGGTGGTGGTGAGTGAGGATCCGGATGACCGGATGCCGCCCAAGGGTGAGCGTTTATCGGCGGCGGAGGTGGCGGTCTTGACGGGGTGGGTGAACGACGGGGCGGTGTGGGATGAAGGATTTTCGTTCAAGCCGGCGGCGTATGAACCGCCGCTCAAGCCGAGACGTCCTGAGCTGCCGATGGCGGTGGACGGGAGGGATCATCCGATTGACCGGTTGATTGACACGTATTTGGCGGACAAGCAGCTTCCGCGGCCGGAGCCGTTGGAAGACACGGTATTTTTGCGGCGGGTGGGTCTTGATCTAGTGGGATTACTGCCGGCGCCGGACGAGGTGGAGCGGTTTCTGGCTGATCCGTCGCCGGACCGAAGGGCGGCGGTGATTGAATCTTTGTTGAGCGGCAAAGTGGCTTATGCTGAGCACTGGCTGACGTTCTGGAATGATTTGTTGCGCAATGATTATGCGGGGACCGGGTATATTGATGGCGGCCGCCGGCAGATCAGCCGTTGGCTTTATGAGGCGCTGTTGAGCAACATGCCATTTGATCAATTTGCGCGCGAGTTGATTGCCCCGCCGACGGATGAGAGTCGCGGGTTTATTGGTGGCATCAAATGGCGCGGCGAAGTCAGTGCTGGCCAGACGGTGGAAGTCCAATTTGCGCAAAGTGTGGCGCAAACGTTTTTAGGATTGAACATGAAATGTGCGTCCTGCCATGACAGTTTTACGGACCGTTGGAAACTGGACGAAGCGTACGGACTGGCCGCGATTTTTTCCGAGCGGGAACTGGAGATCGCCCGGTGTGACAAAGGCACCGGACGCATGGCTGCGGCTTCTTGGATTTTTCCTGAAATCGGACAGATCGACGCGGCAGCCCCCCAGCCCGAACGCCTTCGACAACTGGCCGGGCTAATGACCCACCGCGAGAACGGACGGTTCACTCGAACTATCGTTAACCGCTTGTGGCACAGGCTTATGGGACGGGGAATCGTGCATCCCGTCGATGCCATGCAAAGCGAGCCATGGCATGAGGACTTGCTCGATTTCCTCGCCGAACATCTGGTGGACAGCGGCTATGACCTCAAGAAAACGCTGGCGTTGATTGCCACCTCCCAAGCGTATCAAAGCCGGGCTCAGGTAGTGCCGGCCGAGACGTCGGAGAAGTCACCAGTCTACGCCGGGCCGCGGGCCAAACGGCTGACCGCCGAACAATTTGTCGATGCTATCTGGCAGCTGACAGGTACGGCTCCGACGCGATTTGATGCACCGTTCACGCGCGGCGGGGACGCGGCTGCGGGCGAATCCGGGGCGGCCCTGTCGGCTCAGTGGATCTGGGGGGCGTCAGCCCGGGACGGGGCTGGTCCACCGGCTGGTGAAGTCATCACCCTGCAGCGGGATTTCGATGTGGCGGGCCCGATCACGCGGGCGGTTGCCGTCATGACTTGCGACAATGAATTTAAGCTGGTCGTCAACGGTCAGGAAGTGAGCCGCTCCGAAAACTGGGAGCAGATGGCGGTGGTTGATCTGACTGGGGCGTTGCAGCCTGGCGCCAACCGCCTCACGGTAGTGGCGAAGAATGCCGGAGCCGGGCCGAATCCGGCCGGGTTGTTTTTTGAGGCTCGGTTCGTTTTGGCGGAAGGGGCCGGGATGTCGGTTGTTTCTGATGCGGGCTGGCGGTGGCGGGCTGGCGGGGACGAGGCAGGTGCGGGTGGCGCATTGTGGGAGCCGGCGGTGGTGGTGCCCGCGCTGGATGCGTGGTCGCAGGTGGCGGGCGCGCAGGCGCCTGGACTGCTGGCGGCCGGGATGAAAAACGAATCGCGGATGATTCGCGCGGTGTTGATGAACAGCGACCCGTTAATGCGGGCGTTGGGCCGGCCCAATCGCGAGCAGATTGTTTCGATGCGGCCCCATGATTTGACGACTCTGGAGGCGATGGATCTTTCCAACGGCAGCATTTTGGCCGGGGCTCTCGAGCGCGGAGCGCAGCGGTGGGTGGGCCGCGCGTGGCCGGATGCGGATGCCTTGATTCGCCAGTTGTATCTTTCGGCCTTGTCGCGGCCACCGACCGCGGCCGAGCTCGATTTGATCCGTCCCGTCCTCAGCGCGCCGCTCTCCGAGCAGGCGGTTCAGGACGTTCTCTGGGCCCTCTGCATGACGCCCGAATTTCAACTCGTCCGATAACTCCGTCCGCCATGAATTCTTCATTTCTCGATCCAGCCCTGCCACCGTCGATCGCCCGGCGTGATTTTTTGCGCCAGCTGACTGCGGCGGGGGCCGCCGCATGGGCCGCCGGTGAGCCGAGGGCCGCTCTCGCCGCCGATGAGAAAACCTCCGGTCAGCTGCCCGCCCGGGCCGATGCCTGCATTCTTCTCTGGATGGGCGGTGGCATGGCCGCGCCGGATACCTTCGATCCCAAACGCTACGAACCATTTCGCAAAGGGCTCGAGGTCAAAAGCATGCTGAGTACGTTTCCCGCGATTCCCACGTCGGTCGACGGTCTTCAGATCTGTCAGGGATTGGAGCAGATCGCCAGCGTGATGGACCGCGCCACCCTCATCCGCTCCGCCGTGCAGCCCGATCTCGGCAGCATCCTGCATTCGCGCCACCAGTACCACTGGCACACCGGATACGTGCCTCCGCAGACCGTGGCCTGTCCGCACATCGGAGCGTGGATGTCGAAAGTTCTGGGGCCGCGCCATCCGGTCATGCCGGCCTTCATTAATATTGGCCAGCGATTGGAGGGGGTCGGTGAAAGTGAAGAACTGAAAGCTTTCACGACGGCGGGTTTTTTCGGTAGTGAATTTGGTCCTATGAACCTGCCGCTTCCCGAGGAGGCGGCCCAGTCCGTCAAGCCGCCGAAGGGTATGGAGGCCGGTCGATTCACGAATCGTCACGCGCTCTTCCGTCGTCTGGTGGACCAGAATCCGCAGCGCGATTTCATGAGTGACTACCAGCAGGAATCATTGCTGCGCAGTATGGAGAATGCCTACCGGTTGCTCAATGCGAAGGAGCGGGATGCTTTTGACATCACGCTTGAATCCAAGGAAACGCAGGCGGCTTATGACACCGGGCGCTTCGGGCGCGGCTGTTTGCTGGCTCGACGGCTGGTGGAAGCGGGCGCGCGGTTTGTCGAAGTGACCACCGAGTATGTGCCATTTTTGCATTGGGATACGCACAGTGACGGGCACACCACGCTGGCGCGGTTGCACTCGGAAATCGATTCGCCGATTGCCCAGTTGATCCGCGATTTGGAGGAGAGGGGGATGCTGGACCGCACCTTGGTGGTCATTGCGAGCGAATTCAGTCGGGATGCGCTGGTGGAAGGGCGGCCTGGATCCAAGGCGCCGGATCAGACGTCGTTCCCGGTCGAGCGCATCGAAGAAATGAAGCATTTCGGGCTGCATCGTCATTTCACGGGTGGGACGAGCGTGGTGATGTTTGGCGGCGGCTTGAAGAAGGGGCATGTTTACGGGCGCACGGCGGACGAGCGGCCGTTGTTGGCGGTGGAAAATCCGGTCAGCATCAGTGATTTGCATGCCACCATCATGACGGCGATGGGCATCAGTCCGAAAACCGAGTTCACGGTGGAAGGTCGTCCGTTTTACGTCACCCAAGATGGTCATGGGCAGGCGGTGGCTGATGTTTTTGCGTGAGGAACCACTTTTAAGACACCCTATGAGAGACAATTATTTTCTGACTGGCGGGCGGGGGGTATTTCGTGGGGCGCTCGCTTTTTTTCAGCGGGCCGGCGCGTCGGCGATGCGCTGGGTGTCGGGCGGCGCCGCGTTAGGGGTGCTGACCGCGTCGGTGTCGGCGCAGGGGCCGGACTTTGCCCGTGAGGTGCGGCCGATTTTGGCGACTCATTGTTTCAAGTGTCACGGGCCAGATGACCGGGCGCGCAAGGGCGGGCTGCGGTTGGATGTGCGTGAGGGGGCGTTGGCGGCCGGCGATTCGGGAGTGGCGGCGGTGGTGCCGGGACGGCCGGATGAAAGCGAGCTCGTGGCGCGGCTGTCGACCCATGATCCGGACGAAATCATGCCGCCTCCCGCCGTAAAACACCCGCTGAGCGCGGATCAGAAAACTGTGCTGCGGCAGTGGGTGGAAGCGGGTGCCGTCTATCAGGATCACTGGGCGTTTATCGCTCCCCGCCAATCACCGCTTCCCGAAGTGACCCAGACCGAGTGGCCACGAAATGAGATCGATCACTTTGTGCTCGCTCGTCTGGAGGCGGAGGGGCTGGCTCCGTCGCCCGAAGCCAACCGTGCCGCGCTGGTGCGCCGGGTGTCGCTCGACCTGACCGGCCTGCCGCCCACCATTGAGGAGGCTGATGCCTTCATTCATGACACCGCGGCTGATGCTTATGAAAAGTTGGTCGACCGGCTTCTGGCTTCTCCGCGGTACGGTGAGCGCTGGGCGCGCCGCTGGCTGGATGTGGCGCGGTATGCCGACACCAACGGGTATGAAAAAGACCGGCCGCGATCGATGTGGCCATGGCGCGACTGGGTCATCAGGGCGCTGAACGAGGACATGCCTTTTGACCAGTTCACGGTGGCTCAGCTGGCGGGTGATATGCTTCCGAATGGCCGGGAGGATGATTTGGTGGCGACCGGATTTCATCGTAATACCATGCTCAACGAGGAGGGAGGCATTGATCCGCTCGAATTTCGTTTTCGCGCCATGACCGATCGGGTGGGGACCACCGGCACGGCGTGGATGGGGCTCACGTTGAGCTGTGCGCAGTGCCATACGCACAAATATGATCCGTTGCAGCACACCGAGTATTTTCAGATCATGGCTTTTCTCAACAACGTGGAGGAGCCGAGCCACTATCTGGGCAGCCTGCTGCCGGTGGAGCAGCAGCGGGAGCGTGCGGCGGAAGTGGAAAAGTTGACGGCGGAGCTTCCGTTGCATTGGCCGCTGCCGGTGCTTGATCTCGAGTGGCAGCCGGTCGGTCCGGTGGCGGTGGTGACGGCGAGTGGTGAGGTGCCGTCGGTGCTGGCCGATCAGTCGGTGCTTTTTGCGTCGCCCGGTCCGGATCAGGAAACGGTCACGTTGACGATGGAGGTGCGGACGGCTGAGGTGAGCGCGCTTCGGTTGGAAGCGATGACGGATCCATCGTTGCCGAGACAGGGGCCGGGGCGCACGCCGCATGGCAATTTTGTCCTGAGTGAAGTCAGCGTGACGGCGCAGCCGCTGGACGGGTCGTCGGCTCCGGTGGCCGTGCCCCTCACGGCGGCTGAAGCGAGTGCTTCCCAGGCGGGATTTCCCGTGACGCAGGCCGTGGATGGCCGGGCGGATACCGGCTGGGCGGTCCATGATTCCGATGCCACCCTCAACCAGACGAAGACGGCCGTGTTTCGCTTCGGGAGTCCGGTCATGCATCCGGGTGGATCCCGGTTGGTGGTGACGCTGCAGCAGGTTCAAGGCGGGCGGCATACGATGGGACGAGTGCGCCTCAGTGTTCCTCAGGCGCCGTCGGCGGCCGCAACGGTGGCGGCGGGCGATGAGTCGTCGCAGCGGCGCGAGGCGCTGGCCGAGGCCATGAGCCGCTGGCTGGCCGGTCTCGAACCGAGAGCATCCCGCTGGTCGGTGCCGAAGCCCGCGAGCCTTACCTCTAATGCGCCGAAGTTGGTGTGGCAGGAGGACGGGAGCATTTATGCCTCCGGGGATTTTACCAAAGAAGATCATTACGAGCTGCGTTATGATAATATACCGGCGGGTGTGACGGCGGTGCGTCTTGAGGCTCTGCCGGACGCCAGGCTGCCGGAGCAGGGGCCCGGCATTGCCTATTATGAAGGCCCGCGGGGCGACTTTTTTGTGGGTCATTTCACCCTGAGTGGCGACGGCGATCCAGTGGCGGTCGGGCGCACTTCGGCGACGGCGGGGGACGCCGGGTTGATGATTGACGCGAATTTACAGTCTGGTTGGAATGGCAGCGGGCAGACTGGCCAGCGGCATGCGGCGGTTCTGGTGTTGGCTCAGCCGTGGTCGGGTGGTCCGATGGTGGTGCGATTTCAATCGGGCCGCCATTATTCTGCTTCTCTCGGCCGGTTCCGGATTTCCTTCACTGATCGGCCGGGCGGGGCGGAGGCGCTGGCGGTTGATTCCGAGGTTGAGGAAATCCTGACTGTGTCGGCGGCGCAGCGAGCGGAGGCATCCACGCAAAAATTGCAGCGTGCGTTCCTGATGGCAGCTCCGGAGGTGGCGTCGCAGGTGCAGCGCATCCGCGAGCTGCAGCGGCCGCCGCGGGGGCAGGAAACACTGGTGATGCGCGAGCGTCCGGCGGACAACCCGAGAATCACCCGCCTGCATCATCGCGGCGAATACCTGCAGCCGGAGGAAGCGGTTGAGCCCGGGGTGCCCGCTTTTCTTCCGCCGTTGCCCGAGGGCGTGCCCGCCAATCGACTCGGTTTTGCTCAGTGGCTGGTCTCAGCTGGGCATCCCTTGACGGCGCGCGTGACGGTCAATCGTCAGTGGGCGGCCTTTTTTGGCAACGGCTTGGTCAAGACCCTGGGTGACTTTGGATTTCAGGGAGAGCTGCCCTCTCATCCCGAGCTGCTGGACTGGCTGGCGGTCGCCTTTCAGGAGGACGGCTGGTCGTTGAAAAAACTTCATCGGCGGATTGTGCTGAGTGCGGTGTATCGGCAGGAATCGAAAGCTTCTCCGGCCCGGCACCGTCAGGACCCGCAGAATCGGATGCTCTCGCGCGGGCCGCGGTTCCGCGTGGAGGCGGAAATGGTGCGGGACATCACCTTGCAGGCGTCGGGGTTGCTTTCGGCGAAGATGTTTGGTCCACCGGTGTACCCGCCCCAGCCGGCCGGGGTGACGGAGACGGCGTATGGGGGTGGCGGCTGGCAAGTTAGTGAGGGCGAAGACCGTCATCGTCGGGCGCTGTACACGTTTGCCAAGCGCAGCGCACCCTTTGCGGCGGCCAATACCTTTGACGCGCCGAGTGGCGAGGAATGTGTGGCTCGTCGCGATCAATCCAACACGCCGCTGCAGTCGCTGACGCTGCTCAATGACACCTCCTTCGTGGAGGCGGCTCAGGCCTTGGGACGGCAAGCGCTGACTCAGCCGGAGGATGATACTCTGCGAGTGACCCACCTTTTCCGAAGGTGCCTGACGCGCCTGCCGCGCCCCTCGGAATCAGCCACCCTTCTCGAGTTGCTGCATGACACCCGCCAGCGTCTTGACCGCGGCGAGTTGAAGGCCGCCGACATTGCTCCGGCTGGTGACGGTTCCGCTGCGGAGCGGGCCGCCTGGACGGTGGTGGCACGAGCCTTGTTAAACCTTGACGAAACCATTACCAAATCATGAACTGCGAATCTCATTCTCTGCGCGACCGGGGCACGGCCGTCAGCCGCCGTTGGTTTCTGCGCCAGTGTGGTCTCGGTGTTGGGAAGTTGGGGTTAGCCAGTTTGATGGCTGGCGCCCGTCAGGGCTCGGCTGAGGGGTTTGTCCCGCAGCCGTCGCATTTTCCGGGGCGGGCCCGGGCGGTGATTCATTTATTCATGGCTGGGGCTCCGTCGCAGCTGGAGATGTTTGACTACAAGCCGGCGTTGGTGAAGTACGACGGCAAGCCGTTGCCTCCGTCGGTCGTTGGCGGTCAACGATATGCCTTCATCAGGCCCGACGCCAATGTCATGGCTCCGCAGTTCAAGTTTTCGCGTCATGGTCAGAGCGGGATGGAACTCAGCGAGATGCTGCCGCATCTGGCCGGGGTGGCCGATAACATCACGCTGATTAAATCCGTCTACACGGATCAGTTTAATCATGCGCCGGCTCAGATATTGTTTAACACCGGGTTTTCTCAGCCGGGGCGTCCCAGCATCGGGTCTTGGGCGACCTATGGTCTCGGTTGCATGACTCGGGATCTGCCGTCGTTTGTCGTCATGAGCACCGGTGGTGGTGTCAGCGGGGGAGCTGCCAATTGGTCGAGTGGGTTTCTGCCTACTGGTTATACAGGGGTGCGGCTGAGGAATCAAGGTGATGCCATCCTCAATGTGGCGAATCCGCATGGCATTGACGAGGCATTACAGCGCCGCACCCTCGACGCCGTCCGGCGGCTGAACGAGGAAAACCTCGAGGGGATTGGTGATCCGGAAATTGCCACCCGCATTCAAGCGTACGAGATGGCTTTCCGGTTGCAGACGAGTGCCCCTGATTTGATGGATTTGCGTGGCGAGAGTCAGGCCACGCTTGATTTGTATGGATGCCAGCCTGGTCAGCCGTCATTTGCGCGGGCCTGTTTGCTCGCACGTCGGATGGTCGAGCGAGGCGTGCGATTCATCAATATTTACCATGAAGGATGGGATGCGCATAGTGACGTGGCCGGTAATGTACGCGGGAGTTGTGAAGCGACCGACCGGGCCAGCGCGGCGCTGGTTCGGGATTTGCAACAACGGGGCTTGCTCGATGAGACGCTCGTCGTCTGGGGCGGGGAATTCGGTCGAACCCCGATGGTCGAGGACAATCCCACCCTCGGCCGCAGCAAAGGCCGTGACCACCATCCGCAGGCGTTCTCCATGTGGATGGCCGGAGGCGGCATCAAGGGCGGGGTCACCTACGGCGCGACCGATGAAATGGGGTTCCATGTGGTCGAAAACCCCGTCCACATTCACGACATCCAAGCCACCATGCTGCATTGCCTCGGCTTGGATCACGAACGGCTCACCTATGAATTCCAGGGACGCCGCTTTCGCCTCACAGATGTTTTCGGCAACGTGATCAACCCTGTCCTGATCTGACCCGCACGCGGGCCCGCATGAAGATTTCGGTGCCGGAGGCGATGGACGCCGGCACACGAAAGGTGAGGGTGTCTGGCGTGGCGGCCACCAGCTCGGCGGGCAGCCATGTGGCGAGCGAGGAGCTGGCTTCTCCGATGATTTCTGCGGCATCGGCGTTGGGGATGCGCGGGACGGTGAACTCAAGCCCCTCTTGTGTTGTGCCGGCGCGGATGGCTGGATTCGGGCCCATGGCATACTCCATGATGTCGCCGGTGAGGGGGGCGGTGTCGCTGGTTCCGGGATTGCCGCCCGGCTTCATGCTGAGGCGCCAGTTGAATGGATTGGTATGATCGGGGTTAGTTTCGGGCGCGATGAGGACGAGGCTCGGGCCGGTACCGTCGGCGGCCGTCGGCCATGGAGGGGCGTCGTCGTAGACAAACTCTTTGATGAGAACTCCTCCGGCGGCTTCAAGGCGAATGCGTTCACCGGCATTATTCAGTCCGGTGGCATTGAGAAACTGACTCGCGTTGATGGTGAGGCGGGCGCCGGGGGCGAGGATGGTGCCCTCGGGGAAGGCGTAGGCGGGGCCCGCGGAGAAGACGCAGCGGCTCATGTCCACCGGGTGGGTGGCTGAGATGTTCATGATCTCGATAAACTCCTGTTCTTGCGGGGTGGCGGGATGGTAGTGCACCTCGCTGATGACGATATTGGCGGCGCTGGCGGCTTCGGTAATCGAAGTATTGGTGATGACGAGGGTGTCGGCTCCGACTTGAATCCCCTGGGCGTTGTGGGCGGTGAGATTGAGCGTTTGTTCGCCAGCGGCGAGCGGCACGCTCAGGCGCCATGAATTTCCATCGAGCCATGTCACGGGCAGTGAGTCGGGCGAGCCATTGACGCGGATGTCCCGCACGTCGACCCAACCGTCGCCTTCAATGACGGCGGTGGCTCCATTGATGGAGACGGCGGCGCCATTGTTGGTCGTGATGGAAAATGCCACCGGTGGGATCTGGGCATTGATTTGGCTGAGTACGGACGTTCGGCGGGCGTTGATATTGCCGCTGTAGGCGGTATAACTTTCGCCGGTGGTGGTGCCGTAATGAGCGAGCCACGGTGTCATGTAAGCGGTGTTGAACGTCGTTTCGATAATGTTTTTCAAGTGGCCGAGGAACAATCGTTTGAAGCGCGGCCGGGCGATGACTTTTTGGATGTTTTTGTCACCGGTTAATGGGGCTGAAGAAGCCACGGCGAAGACAAAGTTCCAATCCCACGGGATGGCGCTGATTTTCCCATCCGGTGTCGGTGGCATGTGAAAATTTAAATTGTGCGGGTTGCTGGTTCCGCCGCCGGGGCGGCCGTAGGCGTCGTCGATGCCGAATAACGACATCATGGCCATGCATCGCATCCATTCGTCGACATCGATCAACGGTTCGATGGCTTGCTCGAATTCGAGCGCCTGGGCGGGGGTGGTGGCCGGCAGGCTCATGGTGCGGCACATCTGGACAAAGCGGGCATTGTCATTGCGGGAGAAATTATTCAGCCACCGGAAGCCGTGGCGGTATTGTTCGCCGTCAGGTCCGAGGTCGGCTAGATCGAGTTCGACCACCCATCCGATGCCGTCGGTGCTGAGGTTTTTGATGCCTTCCGGATTGCCGGCCGGGAACGTGCCATTGGCGAAGGTTTTGGTGGGCACCCGGATGCCTTCCATTTTGAAGAGCGTGCCTTCTGATCCTTCGGGGTAAAACTCATCGAGCCAGCTGTTGCTGAATCGTTCCATTTCCATGCGTGCCGGGCCGATGATGTCGGCGCGGAAGCCGATCATTTGGATGATGTCGTTGTAGTTGTCGGGCAGTCCGCCGGCGCGATTGATGGCGTGTTTGACGAGGATTTCGTTCATGCCGGAGCGTCGAACCGACACCGTCCGGTGTGTGCCGCGGAACAGGTTGTCTGCGGGGAAAGTCACGCTTTCGCCGGCTTGGGAGACGTTGCCACGGCTGAACATGCTGCCGCGCAGGCGCACTTTGCCATTGTAAAAAATATCCTGTTCATTGTGGATGATGGTGCACCCTCGGCGCTGATTGCTCATCGTATTCACGGTGTTGGCCAGAGCGGTGGCGTCGGCCGCGGTCGTGATGATGCGGAGGTTTTGTTTATTGGCGACCGCTCGGGTATCCTTGATTTTGATCATCGCGCGCGAGGCCGGTCCGGCTGCGGGCCACGTGGAAAGCGCGGGGGTGGCGGCGGCGTCACTTCCCTCCACATAAAACTGGATGGTGGCATTGGCTGACTGTCCGGGAATCACACCGCTGTACAGCCCGCCCAGACCTGGAAGCATGGGCGCCGATTGAAAGGCGCCTCCGTTGACGCTGAATTTCACGGCCACGGCGCTCACGCCCTGAGGGTCGCTGACGCGCGTGCTCACGGTGATGGGGGTGCTGGCTGGCGGCACGGCTGGCTGGTGGATAGTTTGGGAAAACGTCGGGCCCGGGTTGGCGGTGTAGACGGAATTGCGGACGCCAGGCGTGCCGCTGGCGGCCGGTAGGTCGAGGAGAAAAGTCTTGGCTACCTTGTTGTAATAGAACTCAGTATGCAGCCATGGGCAGCCCCGCAGCCATTTGGCGCGCAGGGTGATGGTATATTGACGTCCGTTCACGACTGGCACCACTTTGTTTTCCGCCTTGAAGGTGGTCTCCAGCAGGTTGTGCATGTAAAAGAGCGGCCCGGTGGCCCGGACTTGGAGGACTGGATTGCCGGCCTCCTCGACCACGCTCGATCCGCCATGGTTGCCGAGCACGCGCCAGACGGGCGTCAGTGGGGTGGAAAAAGCGCCGTTTTGAATGAGTTCGACCGTGGGGGCGGTGGTGATTTGGCGGACGGAAATATCATCGACGAGTACTTCGCCTTCTTCCAGTAGGCCCATGCGTAGCTCGTGAAAGGCCGTGGTGCCGGTCGGGGTGATGGTGGGCGAGTAACGGGGGGTGCGGGCGGTGTCCGTAAACGTGTATTCTTTCCATTCCGAGCGGCTGCTTTGATCGCTGTCGGCCCAGCTTTCGGGCACACTGTTGTCTGCTTCCGGATTTTTCAGTTCCAGACTGCATCCCAGTCCGTCGGTGTAGATGGGCCATGGTTCTTTGTCGCGGTAAAAGACTTCATCGACTGGGTTTTCCAGTTTGTTGCGCAGGATGATGCGGTCGCCGCGGTTACTCAGACCGCCGGAAAAACTGCCGGTGACGGGTACGCCGGGGTGGGCGAGGGCGAAGGTGGCGGCATCATTGGACACGCACAAGTAGCCATGCGGTGGTAGGACGGTTCCGGCAGGAAACGAGAAGGTGACGGCGTCGGTCAGCGACCATCCGCCCAGATCGACGGGGGTGCCGGAGGTGTTATGCAATTCAATCCATTCCTCGGGGTTTTCCACGTACGGCAGGAACTGAGGGCGCCGGTGGTACATGATTTCATTAATGACGACCGACGTGGCGAGTGTGATTTGATTGGCCGCGCCGGGGGTGATGTGGCTAGCTATTTCGGCGGTCAGAAATTCACCCGGGATTTCACCGGCGAGCGCGGGGCGCCGGAGTTGGTGCGCTTGCGCCTTCACTCTGACGGCATCAATGACGGACGACTTGCTGGCGGCGAGGAGAAACACCGCGTCATCGTGCGCCGGGCGCAGTCCGGTGGTGGATTCCTCCAGAACGAGAAACCCTCCGGCCGCGAGGGTGGACGGCGGTAGGACATGCCGCTGACCGCCACTCGTCTCCAAAATGAATCCGGTTAGCGTCAGCGGCACGGTGCCGTAGTTGTAAAGTTCCAGCCAGGCGGGCCCTGCGTCTGCTCCGGTGATTTCATTGATAACGAGGGACATGGGTGCTGGGCGTCCCACTCCGCCGCCGCCTTCCGGGGTGCCGAAAACCTCGATTTCATTCAACCCGACGTTTTGCGCATAGGACGAGCTGAGGGCTTCAAATTGAAGATAGCGGGCGGTGGTGGGCGTCAGGCCGTTGGCGGAAGTAAAGCCATCTGCGGGGATGGGTGATCCCGCGGGGGTGGGCGGGGTCACGGTCCGGGTGGTCAGGGTGCCATTGAGGACGGTGGCGGCATTGACCAGCTGGCCGGCTGCAGTGACGGCGTTGGCGGCGAGTATTCTGAAGGCGCCAGTGCCGTGATTGTTGGATTGATGATGATGAGTGTTGCGCAGGAGGAGCTGTGAGATTTCAACCGGGCCACCGAGATCAAGGACAAATGATTCGTTCGTCACTCCGTCGCGGCCGAGCCAGTAGCTTGAGCCCGGTACATCACTGGCCGAGCCGTCCGTGACGTTGGTCGCGGAATAGTCGTCGGGAGCAATGAACCCGTCGAAGGCGAGATTGGGAAAAGCGCCGGTTCCGGCAATGATGCGTCGGCCCAGAGCCAAGTTTTTCACGACGGTCTCAGTGGGTTGTTTAAAGCCCGTGGCCACATGCCCCACTTGGGAAGCATCCATGGCGCCATGCCAGATTCCGACTTCGTCGATTTGCCCCAGAAAGTAGCTCATGCCGCCTCCGGAATTTGACCCCACCATCCATCGGGTGCCCGTGGCTGTGAGCGAGGGGATGGTGAGCGCGGTGCCTTCTTCAGTGCCATTCACGAACAACCTCATCGGTCCGTCACTGGTCGCCACCGCCGCCACATGATACCACTGGCCCGCTACAGCTACGGTGGAACCCGTAATCCGCTGCGCCGTTCCCGTTTGCGTGAAATGCTCGAATTTCCCATCGATGGTCATCCGCAGTTGGTGCGAAAATGACGAGGCCGGGCCGCTGGCATTCGAGCGCAGCACGATCGATTGGGCCCGGATGACGTCCGGGCGAACCCAGGCGCTCAGTGTGTAGGCCGTCGGCTGCACGCTGTCCGGAATGTTCACGTACTGGTTGATGCCATTGAGCGTGAGCGCCTGGCCGCTGCCGACGATCGAAGGAAACGCATCGACAAAACCCGCGCCATTCATTAGTGAGCCATTCACTGCCGTGGGGCGCCCCGCGCTGTCCGCCGCCGTTCCGTCGAATTTATAATACCGGTCCACGGTGCGCACCACGCCATCTGGCGGTATCGTGCCGTCATTGCTTTGCGGGGTGAAGTTGTAGGCGCCCGGCGTTCCGCCGACTTCTAGGCTGGCCCGCCAGTTTTCCGGCAGTTCGCTGTCCCGGAGTTCTTGGTATTTGGCCAGCGTCGCCCCCGATCCGTCCGCGGCCACTGGCCATGGCGCCCGGTCGGCATAGCGGATCTCGTCCATCCGGCGGTCGTTATTGTTTTTCAGGGTGATCGATTCCCCGCGGTTACTCAGGGAACTGGTCATCGGTCCCAGCACCGTAGTCAGACCGCTCGCCATCATCAGGGCCGCCGGATCCGCGGCCACGACCACGTACTTGCCCGCCCGTATGACCGTGCCCGCCGGAAACACAAAGTCGACCCCGCCGTCAAGACGCCAGCCGGAAAGATCGACATCCACCGAGTTCTGGTTCTTGAGCTCAATCCATTCCCCGCCCATCTGCATTTCCGCCGGGTGATACTGCAGCTCATTAAAAGTCACGACAGAATCGACCCCCGCCATCAGCGGGTTCGATAGCAGTAGGCCGCAGACAGTGGCCAGAAGGGGGACGATACGAGGGGGATGCAGTGCGCTCATTCAATCAAGATTTAATCCTCGGTGAGCATGCCGGAAATCCCCGCGGCTGTCCGCCTAAATCTTTCCTTCTCAGGAGCCGCATCCCTTTGCTCCCCGTCTCCCAGCGCCCGCGAACGCTGACGCCTCAAAAAAGTGCTGGTGAGAGCGCGGAATCTGCAAAAAATGACTTGCAGAAGGAGCGATCGCATCCACTCTGTTGGTCCAATTCCTTCCGAAATTAATGCGGGCGTAGCTCAGGGGTAGAGCGCAACCTTGCCAAGGTTGATGTCGGGCGTTCGAATCGCCTCGCCCGCTCCAGTTTTAACCATTACAGGTTCTGGAGCGTTTATTTTAGCACACCGTTAGCGGTGGCTTTTTTCGGTGTGCCATTGAGCCCCGTTAGACGCTCGTCACGCATCCTCCCCCTGCGCATAGCGCGCCCTTCGGATAGTTCCTCAAAGGCTAGGGGGATGGAAAAATTCACGAGTCGCCGGTCACCTGGTCTCGTCTTTTCAGGGTGAATGGTGGATTTTCTTCCATCCTGCCTTTCACCAGCCCTCTTTCACCGCCCGGGCCGTGATGGCCGGGCGGTTTTTTTGTGGCGGCGGCCGTCTAGCGGGTCGGCGAGTAGTCGGTGGCCACGAGAAACTCTGAGATCACGCCTTGGGGCGTGGTCAGCGATCCGCCGGCGTCTTTTTCGGAAGCTTCCTTGGCGGCTTTCCACGCGGGGTCTTGGCCGAACGACTGGAAGGAGGCGGCGGCAGATCCCTGAGTGCGGTGGGTGACCAAGTAGGCGAGGGTGTTCTCGGCCGTGGGCTGTCCAGCCTGGGGGACCCAGTAGGCAAAATGGCTAATGCCATGTTTGACAAACAAGCCCATCGTATGGTCACGAAAGCGGGCCAGCAGCCGGTCGAGATTGCCGGGCGTGGTGGTATACGTGCGCAGCTCGAATACCCGCGGGGTCTCGCTGACCGACGGGACGACGGCCGGCGAAAAATCAACGGTCTGCAAAAACTGGGATTCGATTTTCGCCACCAGCGGGCCGTTGGCTTCCGTTTTTTTGGCGACCGCCTGCCATTCAGGATCATTGCCGAATGCTTTGAAGGAAGCGTCGCGCGCCGCCCGGTCCGGGAAGCTGAGGACATAGACTAATTTTCGCTGCGGATTCTCCACCGGCGTCCAGTAGCCGACATTGGTCATTCCATGCTTGGCAAAAAGTGCGACCGTATGCTCGCGGAAGCGCGACTGCAGCGCGTCCAGTTTCCCCTCGTTGGCATAATAAATACGCATCTCATAACAGCGGCCGTCAGAGCCAGCGTGGGCCGGTCCACCCAGACAAAAGGAACCAGCGATGGAGAGCAGCGAGGCAAGAAAAGATTTTCGGGTCATCCCTGCTACTGGAGGCTGACGTGGCCGGTGCGCAAGGACAAAGCAAGGGGCCTGCTTGTGATCGGGGACAGCCGCGCTTCCCGACAGCGCGCGGCGGTGACTGGATGGCGGCCGGATGGTGACGGGATAACATGGCGGTTCCAACGCGAAAATGGCGGGGGCCAAACGCCAAAGACCGCGCGACACTTCAGGTCGCGCGGTCTCACAAAGAACAAATTAGGTGATTACTGCCGGAATGGTGCGATGTCGAT
>CAJBME010000225.1 GCA_903954065.1 uncultured bacterium | reverse complement strand
TCGATAGGCCGCCGCAATCTCGGCGTGTCGTCCGTTGCAGGCCTGCGGAATACTCATCCCAGGAGACTGCCCGAGCTTCGTCAAAAGCAAACCCAATCGTTTCGTCAGCCTCGCATCCCCGCAACGCGCTTGTTCAGATTCGCGTTGCGTCCATTCAAAAACTTCACAATCCGTTCTCATCCAGTTCAATACTAAAATTCCTCACTTCTCCAGATTTAGTTAAGATGTGTGTAACAACGAGGGTGATGCCCTGGGTTTTCGCATGGCGCCCGGTTGGGCTTTGGTCGTGGCCATGTGGCCATGTGTCGATGTGTCGGCGAGTGGGGGCTCCGTTTTCTTTTTAGGGTTTTAGGGGTGACCGCCTTAAATTTCCGCTAGGCGTTCATTGGAATCGCCGAAGTGATCGAGCCGGACGTCGAATTTATCCATCATCGAGAGGAACAGGCTGCACATTTTGCGGTTGGGTTTTCCGGTGTAGTCGAGGACTCGTCCTGACTGCAGTGCGCCGCCGGCGCGGCCGAGGATGGCGACGGGCAGTTGGGTGGCGTCGTGACTGCCGTTCAACATGCTCGAGCAATAGAGGATCATTGAGTTGTCGAGCAGGGTGCGTTCACCTTCTTGGATGGCGTCGAGTCGGCTGGCGATGTAGGCCATTTGTTCAATGAAGAACTGGTTCACTTTCAACCAGTCGGCGCTATCGCTATGGGACAGGAGGTGATGGATCATGTAATCGATCCCGAGTTTTGGAAACCGGAGGGACGAGTGGTCGTTGTTGAGTTTCAGGGTGCAGAAGCGGGTGGTGTCCGTCTGAAAGGCGAGGACGAGGATGTCGGCCATGAGGCGCATGTGTTCCTCGATGTCTTGGGGGATGCCATCGGCTGGGCGCGGCATATTGGGTTGGGCGAGGGTCGGTCGCCATCCTTGGAGTTCGCCTTGGCGTCCGGCTTGTTCGATGCGTTGTTCCACCTCGCGGACGGAGTTAAAATATTCATCGATTTTCTGTCGATCAGAATATCCCAGCCGACTGCGCAGGCTACCGGCGTCGGCGAGGACGGCATCGAGCACGCTTTGATCGCCGCGGCCGGCTTCGGTTTTGAAGAGGCGGTCGAAGGCGAGGGCCGGGTATAATTCGAGAGGTGTTGGTGTAGTGGGCGAGCTCCACGAGATGTGGGAGCTGTAGATCATCGAATAATTTTTATGGACCGATGAATTCGATTTTTCGCATCCGAGGACGAGGCTGGGGACCTTGGTTTGGTGGCCGATGCGTTGGGCGAGGGCTTGGTCGATGCTGAGGCCTGAGCGGATTTCGCCACCGGACGCGAGAGGGGCGCCGGAGAGGAGGTTTCCGGTTTGGGAGCTGTGGATATTGCCTTTGAGGGCTTCCTCGTTGTAGAGGCCGCGGATGAAAGTGAGTTTTTCCCGATGGGGGGCGAGCGGTTGCATGACGCCGCCGAGTTCCATGGTAGATCCTGTGCCGCGGGCCCACCATTCGCGCGAGTGGAAACCATTTCCTGAGAAGAGGACGGCGAGGCGGACGGGCGGTTCGCTGGCGGTGGTGGACGAGCGGCGCGGTTCATCGCCCCAAACGGGCAGTGATTCGAGCCAAGGCAGAGCCATGGTGACGCCCAAGCCGCGGAGCAAGCGGCGGCGGGAGAAGGGGTAGCGAAGTTGCGGATTCATGGGGGCGGTGGGGTGGTAGTGACGGCGAGTTGGCTGGCTGGCTGGCTGGGTGTCGGCTGGGCGTGGCGAGGTGGCTTGTTATCGGATTTCTTCTTCACGGGTGGATTCCAAGCCGCGTTGGCGGAGGAACTGTGGGCTTTCGAGGAGGCAATCGAGGGCGGCGGTGAAGCGGTAGTTATTTGAGTGCAGTGCTTGCATCATGGTGGTGACGAGCGGCTGATCGGAGAGTTTGAGGGCGCGGCCGAGAGCGTAGCCGAGGAATTTCCGGCAGAAGGACCGCAGGAATTCCTCTTGGCGGGCGGTGGCGAGGTGATCGCGCAGGCCGCGGGCGCCGTCGACGGGGGTGCCATTGGGCAGGGTGACGGCGGTGACGACGGGGCGGCCGCCGGGATCGATGTCCCGGAGGCGGCCGATGGCGTCGAAGTTTTCGAGGGCGAACCCGTAGGCATCGATGCGGGCGTGGCAGCCTGAGCATTTGGGGTCGGCGCTATGGCGTTCGGTGATCTGGCGCATGGATAATGTGCCTTCGTCTTCGCTTTCGGGCAGTGGAGGCACCCCTTTGGGAGGTTTGGGCAATTTGTCGCCGAGGAGGACTTCGACGAGCCAATTGCCGCGGAGGATGGGGCTGGTGCGTGAGGCGCCGGATTGTTTAGCGAGCATGGCGGCCATGCCGAGTACTCCGCCGCGACCGTGGGCGTGCATGCCCTCGACGCGATGCCATCCGGGTCCTTGGACGCCGGGGATGCCGTAGTGAGCGGCGAGGGCTTCATTTAAGAATGTGTGATCGGCATTGAGGATGCCGAGGACGGACCCGTCATTTTGGAAAAGGTCGGTGAAGAAGCGGATTGTTTCCTCGTACATGTCGCTGCGCAAGGCGGCGAAGGTGGGGAAGTGGCGGTCACTTTTTTCATCCAGTTGGTCGAACCCCCTGAGGTGCAGCCACTGGCAGGCGAACTCGGTGGCTAGGGCGCGGGCATGCGGGGAGGCGAGCAGGCGGCGGGCTTCCGCTTTCAGGGTGGCTGGAAGATGCAGCGTGCCGGCGGCGGCGTGACCTTGCAAGGTGGAGTCCGGGGTGGTGGACCCCAGGAAATAGCTGAGTCGGCTGGCTAGTTCCCAGTCGGAGACGGGCTGGGCTTCGGCGCCGTTGGCGGGTTGTTCGATGCGATAAAGAAACGCTGGGGCGACGAGGACGCGGGCCAGAGTGAGGCGAAACGCTTCCTCATGAGCCATGTCTTGGGCGCGCAGGGTGCGGTAGAGGGCGCGCAATTGATCGGTCTCCTCTGGGGTGGCGGGGCGGCGGTAGGCGGTGGAGGCGAAGCGAAGCAGCTGATCAAGATGGAGCGGCTCTGAAGCGGTCAGTTGTTGTTGGAAATCGGCGGCGCGTTTGGCGAGTGGCTCACGCAGGTGGAAAAACAGACTGGGATCGCTGTCTTGGGAAGCGTATTCCAGCAGCTGCGCGTGCGCATCGACCATGGTCAGGGCATCTTGACCGATGTAATGCAATTCCTCCCAGAGACGGTTTAGTTCGGCGGTTTCGGTCTCATCGAGCATGAGCCGCACTAGATTTTCATCTTCGCGGTGGTAGACAGTCAGGGTGATGACTTCATCGACGGGGATGATTTTGGGGTAGCACAGTGCGGCTGGGAACAGCGAGCGAAATTCGTGGAAGGCGGATTCAAAGCGGGATCGGGCGCGGCTGCCCTCGTTGACGATGATGGGCGAGTCTGGCCGCAGGCCGGCGGCGGGTGGCGGGGGATTCACGCTGGCGTGGATTTGGACTGACCCTTCGGCCTTTTCAATGGTGGCGGAGGTGACCAACTCGCAGTCAGCGACGAGTTCCGATGGCAGCACGATGGCGAGGGAGGCTGGGCCTTCTTGGCGCAGATTTCCTTCTTGAGTAAAAGCGGCAGGATCCACGCCCCATGATGTCTGGGGGGCAGTGGCGGTGGTGGGTGCGAGCGGAGCGGCGGTGGCTCCTGCTAGTAGGGGGCCCCGGAGGGACGAGAGGAGCTGGAGCAGACTGGCATCTGGGCTGCCGGCGGTTGGGGTGGTGGTGCTGGTGAGCAGATTTTGCAGCGCGATGGCGAGTGGCTGGCGTTCGGCGTCGGTGGTGGCGGCCTGCCAGCGGGCCAGCAGCGAGCCGGCGGGGATGATCGGGTGGGACGATCCGCTGCGGTCCGCTGGTTCGGTGTAAAAGTGCCAGATTTTTTCATTTCCGAGGCGGTCGGCGTGGGGATTGCCGGCCAGCAAGTCGTTGGCCACGTCGGCGGTCAGACTCCATGTGCGGCCGGCGCCGCCGGATTCCTGCAGAGTGAAAGCTAGATCCGTGAGGTCGCATGCGTGGTTGCCGTCGCGGGGGCCAACGATTAGCGAGACCAGATCGCCGGCTCGAACCGCGAGGTTCTCGATGGCGGGCACGACGATCGGGTTGCCGCCTTGGGCTGTGCCGGCGGCGAGTTGCTGCCGGGAGCGGCCGCGGCGCCATTCGACGGCCCATGACACGCCATTGCCGCATTCTGGGTGGGCGTGGGTGACGGTGGCGTTCAGATGGATGGTGCCGGTGAGCGGACTCTGCCAGCCGACGCCGACGGCGAGGGTGGGGGCAGGATGCACGGCGACGCCTTGTCCCTTAAGATGGCCTGGAATATGCACTTCTTCCTCCGAAGCATTGGCGACCACGCTGGGAGTCTCGGGTGACCCCCAGCCTTTGACCCATGGCTGGGTGGCGGCTGGATCGAGTTTGCCGGTCAAATAATTCAGCGCGACGGACGTTTGCTCAGTGAGACCGAGGCAGTCGAACCACGCGGACAGGCTGGCGGGGGCTACGCCGAATTGGGCGGCGAGGGCGGCTCGGTCTGGTGGCGATTCTCCGGCGGCGGCCTGTGCGGCGGCGGCGAGGCAGGCGGCGGTCGATGCGAAGGCATTCTGCCGTCGCTCGATCAGCGAAGCCACCCATGGGCGCACGTTGCGCAGCGGCATATCGGGCTGTCCGGGGATGACTAGGCGCGGGTTTTCCCACAGAGTTATGTCATTTTCAGAGCCATCGCCGGCATCGCTGGAGGCGAGGTGGATGACGACTTCGGCGGCGGGCGTGGCGGTGGGGAGTTTGAGGCGGACTTCTTGGCGGGGTTGCAGAGGATTGACCGGCACCATCCATGGTTTGACGTGGCCGACCGTCTGAAACCGGGTCAAGGCTGGCTGCCATCGCGCGATCTCAGCGGCGGCTTCGCTGGGTGGACCTGTGCGCCATGGGTCGATGACCTTGGCTAGCAATGACGACGGCGACGGTTGATTCAGAGCGTCCCAGAGAAGGGAGAAATACTTGGGATTCAGTCCGCGCGCCCGGGCCGCGGCTTCCGGTGACAGACGACCGGCTTGTAGCGCGTCGCGATCGGCGGCGGTGGCATCGAGATAAGCTGCCACTGGCAGACGACCACCCGTATTGGTGTCGAATTGAATTCCTTGCAGGTTGATGGCGGTGCCGCCAGCCGCCTCGGTGTGACGAGCGTAAAGCGTCCGGATTTTGGCCATGACCTCGTCGGCCCAGTCACCGCGACGGTCGCCCGGCGAAAAACGAAACCCGTCCGGCAGCAGCACCGCATGGCTGGCAATCTCTTTGGCGGCCGCTAGATATTTGTCAAAAAGCGCGGGGGACATCGAGAGCGCCTCGCCGACATTGACAAACCCCTCGCCCGCCGCGCCGTCGATGGGGAATTCCCGCGCGGGATCGAGTGGGGCGCCCGTCAGGTCGCGGATCGTAAAAGTATATTCAGCATTATTCAGGCGCCGCATGACGACCCGGCCCGGGTCCCCGGCGGTGGCGCGACCTTCCGCTTCGAGGAACGCCCGTGCCCATTGCATTAAGGCATTTTTCTCATCGGCCGCCGGCTGCGGCGCGTCATCGGGGGGCATTTCCCCAAGGGCTACCTGATCGAGAAGTTTTTCCCAGACGGTGGGATTCTGCCGTGCGGCTTGGACCGTGTCAAAGCGCGACAGATCAAGGTCTCCCTCCATTTTGTCTGCGTTGTGGCACTCCAGACAGTACATTTTGAGAAACGGCTTGATCTCGCCGCTCATCTGCTGGTCCAGCGCCGCGAACGAGGGGGCGTCGGCGGCCGTGGCGGACGGCGGCAGGGTGCTACCCAGCAGCAGCAAAGCCAGAGTCACATAGCAGTGGATCATCCCTCAGTGTGCGGCCAGTTCGAGATCAGTCTACTTTCACTTTTGGCTGCGGCTGTAGGGTGGCGGCTGAGGTGGGGATCAGGGTGCGCATGAAGTCGTTCGCGGGTTTCGAGGTCATGAGGGTGGCGGCGGAGGCGGCAGGGGTTGGTTTTTGGGCCGGCGCGCGCGCGGATTTGGCTCAGGATGAGGAGGGAGCGGGGGTGGACGGGTGGCGGGTAGGAGGAAACCGCGCTTCCATTCCTACGGATTCACCTTGTTGTTGAGTCGGTTACTTCCTCATGGTGGTCACTGCTGGTTCTGTGTGCTTTTCTTTGCCGCACTCTGTGGCATGATTTTTCTGATTCATGGATCGTCCTTATTTCCAAACTTTTTTACCCAGCTGGTGGGCGATCTCCTGTCGTGGATCGTCTTTGCAGGGTGGTGGAAAATGGGGCTCTGGAGTCTGTGCATCGCGGTCTGGGCGGGGGGTGAGAGTGTTGTCTGTGCTGTGGGCGGCAGGTTGGGTCGGCGGAATCAGGGCGGGGGTGGCGCAGGGGGCGGATCTGGCGGCGCCGGCGATGCGGATCTTGAAGGCGAATTGTGTATCGTGTCATGATGCGGAGAAGCGGAAGGGTGGGTTGGATCTGGGGACGCGGGAAGCGATGATGGTGGGCGGGGATGGAGGCGCGGTGGTGAGCGAGGGAATGCCTGACCAGAGTGTGTTATTGACGTGTTTGGCGGCGGAGGCCGACCCGCACATGCCGCCGAAGAAACAACTGAGTGTCGAGCAGGTGGGGGTGTTGGCGGAGTGGTTGCGGGGTGGAGCGCCGTGGGATGCGGAGGCATTGGCTGGGGATGCCGCGTCGACGTCGGATCCGGTGATCCGCCAAGTGGCGTTGGCTCCCTTGCCTGACGGATATCGTCCGGTGATGGCGATGGCGCTTTCGCCGGACGGCCGGCGGCTGGCGGCGGGGAGCGGCTCTGAAGTGATGATGTTTGACGTGACGCCGGAGGCGCTGGTGTTGCGGAGCAAGGCTCGGGCGCATTTTGATGCGGTGCAATCGATGGCGTGGATGCCGGACGGCCGGAGTCTGGTCACGGGTGCTTTTCGCCGGCTGATGATTTGGCAGGCGGATGGATTGGTGGCCCGGAGGGAGGTGATTTCGGGGCTGACTGACCGGATCACAGCGGTGCAGGGATTGCCGGACGGGCGTCATGTCTTGCTGGCTGACGGACTGGCGGCGCAGCAGGGTGTAGTCCGAATGCTGGACACGACGGCGGGCGAGGTGGTGCGGTCGTGGTCCGCGCATGATGATACCATTTTTGCCATGGCCTTGACGACTGACGGGGCGTCGTTGGCGACGGCCGGAGGAGATCAGTTGGTCCGATTGTGGGACGTGGCCACCGGCAAGGAAACCGCTCAATTGGAGGCGCATTCGACTCAGGTGCTCTGTCTGGCGTTTAACGCGGATCACTCGCAACTGGTGACGGGAGGGGCCGATCGCGAGCTGAAAGTGTGGGATGTGGGCACGCGAGAAAATACCACGGCGCTGGCTCACAAACTGGCGGGTTTTAATGCGGCGGTCTGGTCGCCCGGAGGTGCTGTTTATGCGGTCACCGAGGACGGGGCCTTGCTTCGCTATACGGACATGAAAGCGCACACCGGAGCGCAGAGTTCAGATACTGGCAGCGAACGCCAACTGGCGCGGGTCGAGACCGCGTTGTATTCGCTGGCGGTAGCCGTCGATGGCGAGCGGATTTTTGCTGGCACGAGTGATGGTAAAGTGCTGGTTTGGAACAAAGATGGCGTGCTGCTGCACACGGTCGACACGGCGGCGGCTCCGCTGGTGGCCGCCACTTCTACGCCCGCTGCCGCGCCTGCCGCGCCTGCCGCGCCCGAAGCCGCTCCGATGCCCCCTACACCATGAATGCCGTGCGCGTGATTTTTCTGCTGGTTGTTGGGTTTGTCTTCTGCGTGGCCGGGGCGGTCCGGGGGCAAGATATTGCCGGTGAGGCGGCGGGAGTTCCGTCGGTGGCAGTGGAGGCTGCTGTGGCGGCAGAGGCTCCGGTTGTCGTGGATGCTCCGGTGGTCGCGGATGCGCCGGTGGTCTCTGATGCGCCGGCGGTAGCAGGTGCTCCGGTGGTCACGGATGCTCCGGCGGCGATCAGACTGACTGTTGAGCCGGCGCAGGTGCGGGTGGTGGCGGGCGAGCGGGCGACCTTTTTGGTGACTGCGAGTGGTGTTGATGGTGCGGAAGTGGATGTGACGTCGGAGGTGGTGGTGACGTGCAGTGATATGTCGCTGGCTGGGTTGGAGTTACCTGGGGTGGTGCGGGGTGGTCGAGTGGGCCGAGGGGTACTGACAGCTGTGCATGGGGCGGCTCGGGTGGAGATTCCGGTGGAAGTGGTTCCCGCTTCGGAAGCGCCGCTCACTTTTATGAGGGATGTGCTACCAGTTTTGAGTAAGGCTGGGTGTAATGCGGGGGCCTGTCATGCGAAGGCGGACGGGCAAAACGGATTTCGCTTAAGTGTCTTCTCTTTTGACCCGCAGTCGGACTATCGAAACATTGTTCATGGGGCGCGCGGACGCCGTATTTTCCCGGCCTCGCCGACGGAGAGCTTGTTGCTGTTGAAGGCGACGCAGAGCCTCCCGCATGAAGGGGGTGAAGTGTTTTCCCGTGATTCAGATGCGTATCGCGTGTTGGTGCGGTGGATTGGTTCGGGGCTGGTGTATCGGTCGGGGGACGAGCCGGCATTGACTCGTGTGGAAGTTCTCCCGCGGGAGCGTCGGTACCGGAAAGGGGCGCGTCAGCGGCTGCTGGTGCAGGCGCATTATGAGGACGGATCGGTGCGGGATGTGACGTTGCTCTCGGATTTTTCTTCGAATGACCGTCAAATCGCCTCGGTGAGTGGCGACGGGGTGGTGAGCATTGATCAGGTGAGTGGTCAGGCGGTGATTGTGGCTCGTTTTATGGGGATGGTGGGTGACGCCCGGATCATGGTTCCGTCGGACACGTTACTGCCCGACGAAGCGTATGCGGGGTTGCCGGTGTATAATTTTATTGATGAGTTGGCGTACGAGAAGTTTCGTCAAATGGGGGTGTTGCCATCGGCGTTGACGACGGATGCGGAGTTTTTCCGTCGGGCCTCGTTGGACACGTTGGGGCGGTTGCCGTCGGCGGCGGCGGCGCGGGAATTTTTGGTTGATGTCGATCCGGAGAAGCGGCGGAAGGCGGTGGACCGGCTACTCGCGGATCCGGGCTATGCTGACCATTGGGGAGTGAAGTGGGCGGATTTGTTGCGGCCGAATCCTGACCGGGTGGGCGTGAAGAGTGTGTTGCTGCTGGACGACTGGATCCGCGACTCGTTTCGTAAAAACATGCCGGCGGATCAATTTGTCAGAGAGATCATCTTGGCGCAGGGGAACACGCACCGGTTCGGGCCGGCTGTCATTTATCGCGACCGCCGGGAGCCGGCTGATTTGACGACGATGTTCAGCCAGCTTTTTCTAGGGGTTCGGCTGGATTGTGCTAAGTGTCATCATCATCCGAACGAGAAGTGGAGTCAGGAAGATTTTCATCGGATGGCGGCGTTTTTTGCTCCGTTGCGGCAGAAGGGCGGGGGGATTTCGGCCCCGATTTCCGGTGGCAACGAGACGTTTTTTGTGGTGGCGGACGGGGTGTTGAAGCATCCGGTGACGGGTGAGGTCATGCCGCCGCAGCCACCGGACGGACCGCGGGCGGAGGTGGTGGCGGGGACTGATCCTCGTCGGGCGCTGGCCGAATGGTTGCTGGCCCCAGAAAATCCATTTTTTGCCAAAGCGATGGCCAACCGCGTGTGGGGGCAGTTTTTTGGTCGAGGGATTGTCGATCCGGTGGATGATTTTCGGTTGTCCAACCCGCCGGTTCATCCGGCCTTGATGGAGGCGTTGGCGGCGGAGTTGGTGCGTTCGAAGTATGATTTGAAAGCGTTGATGCGGGTCATTATGAATTCGAGGCTGTACCAATTGAGCAGCGAGCCGAACGATACCAACCGTGCGGACACGCGCAATTTCTCGCGGTCGTATCGTCGGCGCATGGGGGCTGAGATGATGGCTGATGCGGTCGCGGACATCACCGGGGTGCCCACGGCCTACCCGGGTCTCCCGCCGGGGAGTCGGGCCGTGCAGGCGTGGACGTATAAGATTGAGTCGAGGACGATGGATGCTTTTGGGCGGCCCAACTCCAGCAGTGACTGTCCGTGCGAACGCAATATGAAACCAGCCATTGCGCAGTCGCTGCATTTGATGAATTCCGATTTGCTGCATGCCAAGCTGATCAGTGAGGAACCGGGCGCGACCGTGCGGCGGCTGGCGACGAGTGCCGCTCCTCCTCGGGAAGTCGTCACCGAATTATACCTCGCATGTTACGGCCGCTTCCCGCTCGAGGAAGAACTTGTGCTGGCGATCGCTCCGTTTGGCGAAGACCCAAGCGATCAGGCCCGGCGGCAGCAAGCGGTCGAAGACGTCTTGTGGGCGTTGCTCAATTCCGCGGAATTCGTTTTTAATCACTGACCTTCAATTTTCCATGGCTATTCATCGACATTGTGACGGCTTGTTGCGCCGAGATTTTCTGCAATTGGGATTGCGCGGGGCGCTTGGTTTGGGGATGTGCGACCTGCTGCGGCTGCAAGCGGCTGCGGCTGCGGCGCCGGCGGGGGGCGTGGCCGCTAAGCCGGTGAATTGCATCATGATCTGGCTCGACGGCGGTCCGTCGCATTTTGAAACCTTTGATCCTAAGCCGGACGCGCCGGACGACATCCGGGGGACCTTTAAAACCGTGCCCACTTCCGTGCCGGGAGTCCATTTCAGCGAGCCGGTCTCGAAGTTGGCCGGTATTTTTGACCGCTTTACGGTGGTGCGGTCGATCAGTCACAAAGACCCAAATCATGGCGGCGGCAATCATTACATGATGACGGGGGCGCCGACCCCGGTGCCCGTCGGCTGCGGCGCCTTTGTCACGTTTCATCCATCGATGGGGTCGATGGTTTCCCATGAGCGCGGTGTGCGCAGCGGGCTGCCGCCGTACATGGCGATGCCGTCGAACACGCGGTCAGGCGGGCCGAATTTTCTTGGGGGCGAGCATTCGCCCTTTATTGTCGGGGGCTATCCGAATTCCGATGGGTTTCGGGTGCATGATGTCGTTTTGCCGGGCGATCTGTCGGCGGGCCGGGCTTCATCACGGCGGGAGTTGCGCGGGGCATTGGATCGGATGAAGCGGGCGAATGACCGGGTGGTGGAAGACCCAGCGGTGGAGTTTGATACGTTTTACGAGCAGGGGTTTGACTTGGTATCATCGGCGCGTGCGCAGGAGGCGTTTGATTTGGGGCGCGAGGATGCGGCGGTCAGAGAGCGATACGGTCGCAACGACATGGGGCAGCGGTTGTTGCTGGCGCGGCGGCTGGTGGAAGTGGGTGTTTCCTGGGTGACGGTGAACTGGGGCGGTTGGGATCATCATGGTGGGATTGAAGCGGCGTATAAAGGGGAGATGTTGCAAACGCTGGACCGAGGGGTTTCAACGCTCATTACGGATCTGCATGAACGCGGACTGCTGGAGACCACGCTGGTTTTGTTATTGGGCGAGTTTGGCCGTACTCCGAAGATTAATCCGGGCGGGGGGCGCGATCACTGGCCGCATGCCATGTCCGTGTTGATGGCGGGCGGGGGCGTGCCGGGCGGGCAGATTGTGGGCGCGACCGATGCCAGAGGGTATTATGCCTCGGAAAACGTTTACCGGCCGGAAGATTTTGCGGCTTCCATTTACTTAAAGATGGGAATCGATCCCCATCAGACGCTGCATACGACGGCGGGACGGCCAGTGCCATTGGTGAACAACGGACGGCGGATTCGTGAATTGTTTGTCTGAATCAACCCGCCTGCGTCAATCAGGGATGGGTTGTGAAGGCTTGGTGTGGCGCGGTTACTTCCTCCTCACCCGCTTCGGCTTCTCTGGCACCAGCGTCATCTGCGGCGTCACCTTGATGCCCATGCGCGGCGAGTAGGTGCTGGTGGCCGCAGCCGGTGCAGACCAGTCGGGTGAAGCCGTCGGCAATATCCAAATGAAGAAAAGACGTTTGATGCCAAAGAGAAAGCTAATGTAGCGGCAGAGCTGGTAGGGTGTCTTTCCTTGGCTCCGGCTGGGATGGGGGGGATCAGGGAGAGGGGGGGGCTGGTGCTGATTTTTGGGAGTTTATGGGGGAGTATGGAGGCGCCGAGCTGGGGCTCAGCGTTCCCGGGGAAGGATGCGCCACAGTCTTGTCTCACGTATGCACGAAAAAGGGCGCAGGGAAGGCCCTGCGCTCTTTTCGAATGAGTTGAAAGGCCTCGATTAGGCTTTTTGGGTCAAGCGGCGCGCGGCGCCGAGACCAGCCAACGCCAAACCTAGCAGGGCAATGGAGGCGCCTCCTTCGGGAACCTTGTTGTAACAATTTTTGTCGTCGTCATGATCCCCATCTTTATTGTGGTAATTATGGTAATTATTGTAACACTCCTTTTCGTCAAGGATATCCCATTCTTTTTCTTGTTCTTTTTCTTCGTAGTTGTCCTTATCCTTTTCCTTGTCCTGATCGTTTGAGGTGTTTTTGATTACAGAGGAATCGGACGGGGCCGAGAGCTCCTGAGCCTTGAGAGGGCTGGTGAGAAGCCCGGTGGCCGTAATCAAGGCGAGGAAGTGGATTACTGATTTTGTCATAGATTTTGGTTGTTCTAACGTAGGTGTCGCCCGTCGAGATCGTGACCATGGCCTTACGATCGACAGGCGGGGCGTCTTAGTTATCATAATCGATACCAATTTTATTCATTATCGTAAATTATCAATTATATTAAATGTATAAAAAGTTGATAAAGAACGACTTATAGAAATAATTTTTTTTACGAAGGCCTTGATAAAGCGTGTGAGAGAGGCTCTTTCTTATGAAAAGTGTCGTAATTTTTTACAGATCGAATGAAGGTCGCGTGAACAATTTGCATAAATATGTTAGTCACAGTTAGTTAGGTATCTATTGAAAAGTGTTCCGTTTTCCGACGGTCTCGGTTGTTTTGTGAATGGCCGGGCGTTGGGTACGCGCCGACGCTGGCCCCGACCGATTTAGCGAAGGCGGGGTGATGATGTCAAAGCGGTGTCGTTGTGGAGCTGAGACTGCTGCTGATCTGGTGAATAACGTGTGTTTATTCTTGTTTAATTGCTGGCGCTGAATTGGTTGTTTTAATCATGCGTATTTTACTGCTTCTAACGGGGATAATGTGCGGCGGGCATGCTATGGTATGCCGGGCGGCGTCGCCGGTGCTGACGCATGTGCATCCGGCGGCGGTGGCGCGGGGTGAGGTGACTGAAGTCCGGCTGGTGGGCACGTTTGATCCTTGGCCGTGCCGCGTGTGGGTGGATGGTCCGGGCGTAGAGTTTGTGGCGGGCGAGGCGGCAGGGGTTTTTACGGTGCGGACGGCGGCGGATGCACCGGTCGGGCCGCGTCTGATGCGGGCCTATAATGCGGAAGGCGCTTCGATTCCGATTGCCTTGGTGGTGGCTGACTCGCCCCAGATCCTTGAGGTCGAGCCTAATACTGATTTCCGTCACCCTCAGGTGCTATCGTCGTCGACGGTCACTATCAACGGCCGTCATGAAAAGCCGGATGATGTGGATTCCTTTGCGGTGGAGCTGGCGGCTGGCCAGTCATTGGTGGCTTGGGTGGAGGCGTATGTGTTGGCGGCAGGATTTGATTCGATGTTGCGGGTGGTCGATGCGGCCGGGGTGACGTTGGCCTTTAACCATGATGCCAAGACGCTCGATCCGTTTTTGGTTTTTACGGCGCCGCGGGACGGGCGGTATGTCATTCAGACGATGGGACATGCGTATCCGGCGTCGACGGATGTACGTTTTGCGGGCGGGGAAACCTGTGTGTACCGACTGCATGTGTCGACCGGGCCGGTGGTGCGGAATACGTGGCCTTTGGCGGTGACCGCTGGAGCTTCGGCCACGGTGGATCTTGAAGGCTGGAATTTGACGACCCGCCGCTTGGACATTTCCGCGGGCCTTCCGCCGGGGGGGCCTGCGATCGTCAGCGACGTGCCTGAATACGTCGAGACGCCGGAGGCCGGTGTCATGACCCTGCCATTTGGAGTGAGTGGCAGAATGGAAATTTCAGGTGGGTCCGATCGGTACGTGTTTGAAGCCGTTAAAGACAGGGTGTTGGAATTGAGTGTGACGGCGCGACGCCATGGATCCGAGATGGATCCGTGGCTGAAAATTCTGGATGCCGAGGGTCGCGAACTGGCCGTCAATGATGATGACGGCGGATCCATTGAGCCGCGGCTGGTGTGGACGGTGCCGGCGGACGGACGGTATACGGCGATGGTGGGCGATGTGACGCAACGAGCGGGTGCGGAATTTTTTTACCGCCTGCAGGTGACGCCAGTGCGGCCCTCCGTGACGGCCGTGGTCGCCATCCATGCGGTGACGGTGGTGCCAGGGAAATCAGTTGAGTACAAGGTAGTCGTCACTCGCGGGCCCGGCTTCACTGCGGCGCTCACGGTGGCGGCTCTGGGGCTGCCGAACGGAGTGACGGCGGCGGCCGTAGACGTGCCGGAAGCGGGCGGCGAAGTGACATTGGTACTGGCGGCCGGCCATGATGCGGCCGCGGCTTCCGCGCCGATCAGGCTTGTCGTGCGCGAGGTCGACGGCGGTAAAGAACAGGCCGCGACCTACGCCATGGCCACAGTTTCGGAGAACAATGGCGTGCCGCAAGGGTACCAGCAACTGCTGATCGGATCAACCGACCAGCTCTGGTTGACAGTGACGCCGCCACCGCCACCGCCACCGGCTGAGGCACCGGCCGAAGCGCCGGTTGTTCCAGCGCCGTGACGGCTAAGGCGGTGCCTGTGCCATCCGTAGGGATGCCTTTGCCGTCCTGCAGGCGGTGTTTACGACAGCCTGCAGGTGGTGCCTACGAAGGCATGACTTTGGCTCGGAGTTTTTTCCCTTTGAATTTGATGCCGTCCAGCGCTTGGACGGTGGGTTCGGCGGCGTCGGCGGCGACATCGACGAATGAGTGGTCGTCATTGAGTTTGATGAACCCGATGGCTTCGCGTGGGAGGCGAGCGGCTCCGGCGACGACGCCGAGGATATCTCCGACTTGGATATTGTGTTCGCGGCCGAGGCTGAGGGCGATCCGCGTCATGGGCAGATCGGCGGGCGGGCGGGCCGGTTTCTCACTGCGGGGCGGGCGGGTATCGGGACCGGCGCTGCGCGGGGGCGGGGCGGACGGCCGCGGGCCAGGGCCGCGTTCGACGGGAGGATGGGCATCGTAGTAGGCATCCCGTCCGCGTGGTGCGCCGCCACCGCCGGGGCTGCGTGGGCCGGCTGGATCGAAGTCCGGACTGGCGGGTTTCTCTGGCGAGAGCAGGTGCATGAGGGCCGAAGCGATGTCGGTCGGGGAGTGACCTTGTTCCAACAAGCGATCGACCAGATTGTCCTGGCGGCGGAAATCACCTTTTTCGAGAGTTTCCTTGAGTTTGTCGAAGAACAAGTTGCTGCGTTTTTCTTCCACTTCTTCGAGTGATGGCACGCGTTCCCGGCGGATCCGTCCTTTGGTGTGGCGCAGGATGCCTTGTAATTTGTAGATTTCGCGGCCGGCGACGAACGAGATGGCGCGTCCGGTGCGTCCGGCGCGGCCGGTGCGGCCGATGCGGTGGATATAATCTTCGCCATCCTGGGGGAGGTCGAAATTGAACACGACTTCCAGATCATCCACGTCGATGCCGCGCGCGGCCACGTCGGTGGCGACGAGGAATTCGATGGTGCGTTTGCGGAAGCGGTTGAGGACGCGTTCACGCATGGGCTGGGACATGTCTCCGTGGAGTTTGTCGGCGGCGTAGCCGCGGGCCAGCAGTTGTTCGGTGAGTTCGTCGGCCATCATTTTCGTGCCGCAGAAAATCAATCCGTAGCTGAAATCATTGAGGTCGATGAGGCGGGCCAGCACTTCGACTTTCGAGCGGCGGTCGACCTCGTAATAACTTTGTTCGATCGCTGGGGCGGTCAGCGCTGGGGTTTCGATTTTGACGAGCCGCGGTTCCTTGCCGAAGCGTTCGATGAGCCGTTTGATGCCAACGGGCATGGTGGCCGAGAAGAATACCGTTTGGCGACCTTCGCTGGTGGCGGAGAGGATGCCCTCGATTTCGTCGCGGAAGCCCATGTCCAGCATGCGGTCGGCTTCGTCGAGGATGACCATTTTGACTTGGTCGAGGACGAGGGCGCGGCGTTCGAGCAGGTCAATGACGCGTCCGGGCGTGCCGATGACGATCTGGGCGCCTTCTTTCAGTCCGCGGATCTGGCGGTCATAGCTTTGACCTCCGTAAATCGGCACCTCGCGCACACCGCGTTTAAACAAAGCGAGTTTCGCGACTTCTTCGGCCACCTGGACGGCGAGTTCGCGGGTGGGGCACAAAATCAAGACTTGGGGGGCCCGCACGGAAATGTCGATCCGCTCGATGGCGGGGATAGCGAAGGCTGCGGTTTTGCCCGAGCCTGTCTGCGACTGGCCGACCATGTCCACGCCCGAGAGCATGACTGGAATGGCGGCGGTCTGGATGGGTGAGGCTTCCTCGTATCCCATTTTCTCCACCGCGCGGAGCAATTCCGGCGACAAGCCCAGTTCACTAAAAGGTTTCTTTTCCATCGTTTCCACTAAAGCGGTAATGGCGTGCATGCGAGCAGTGATTTGAGGGATTGAGGTATTCGTGAGCCGGTGCGGGGTCATGGGTGGGGGTAGGTGGGCCTCACGGCGGGGTGAGTTTTGAGGTGGATGTGGCTGGTGACGGCGGCGGGATTCGATATAGGGAGGGGATGGAATTATTGTGGAAGCATCGACGGGGAGTGATGGATCTGGCTCATCATGGGCGGATCATGGGTGTCCTGAATGTCACGCCTGATTCATTTTCTGATGGCGGGCAATTTGTCAATCTGGAGCAGGCGGTGGGCCATGGGTTGGCCATGGTGGAGGCGGGGGCGGCGATTATTGATTTAGGGGGGGAGTCGACGCGGCCTGGGGCGGGGGCGGTGTCGGCGGACGAGCAGATTCGTCGCACGCGGCCGGTGATAGCGGCGTTGCGTGAGCGCAGTGATGTGTTGATTTCCATTGACACGAGCATGGCGGCGGTGGCTGAGGCGGCGTTGGAGGCGGGGGCGGACATTGTGAATGACGTGACCGGGCTGCGCGGGGATCCGGAGATGGCGGGGTTGTGTGCTCGCACGGGGGCGGGGTTAGTTGTCATGCATATGCAGGGCGAGCCGCGGACGATGCAGGCGGCTCCGCAGTATGAGGATGTCGTTCGGGAAGTGGGGCAATTTTTTGCGATGCAGATGGAGGTGGCTCTGGCCGCCGGGGTGGCGGCGGAGGCCGTGGTGTTTGATCCGGGCATTGGTTTTGGCAAATCCTTGGAGCATAATTTGACCTTGATCCGGGAGTTGGGTCGGCTCCTTCCGCCCCGCCTGCTTCGCCCGATCCTTTTGGGAGTGTCTCGCAAGAGTTTTCTGGGCCGGGTCCTCGCCAGCGATGATCTGGCGGACCGGGCGTGGCCCACCGTGGCGCTGACGGCGCTGGGGCGCGAAAAGGGAGTGCGGTTATTCCGAGTGCATGAGGTGGCGCCCAATGTGCAGGCGCTGGCCATGACCGAAGCCGTGCTGGCCATGGCGCCACGCGCGGCGACGGGGGCGGCTGGAGTGGGTTAACCGGGAGTTGGTGAAAGTGTAGAATCAGTCATTTCCCTGCTTCCCAGCAGGCGGAAAGTGTCTAGCCTGAGCCACGCATGTTAGGGCCCGGGGTTATCATGGTTGAGTTTGGATGGCGGGATGGGGTAGAAATCCTCATCACGGCGGGGCTTTTTTATGTCGTGTACCGTCTCTTTCGGCGGGTTCGGGGGACGAGGATTTTGGGTGATTTTCTGTTGGTGTTGGCGGGTTTGGCGGTGGTGGCGAAGCTGTTGGATTTGCAGGCGTTGAACTGGGTGGTGCGCAGTGTGTCGGCTTTTGGCATTGTCGCTCTATTAGTGGCTTTCCAGCCGGAGTTGCGACGGGCCTTGGTGGAGCTAGAAGGGTTGAATTTGTTTTCGCGCAAAAGTGAGCGTGGTGATCTGGCGGCGGAGATGGCGGAGATTGTCCGGCAGTTGTCGGCGAAACGATTTGGGGCGCTTTTTGCTCTGCATCGGAGCATGGATTTGGGGGATTATTTAGAAACTGGGGTGCGGCTTGATGCTGAGTTGTCGCCGGAGCTGGCCATGACGGTGTTCCATCCTAAGACGGTGTTGCACGATGGCGGGGTGATTGTCAAAGACGGTCGACTGGAGGGAGCGGCGTGTGTGTTTCCTGTGAGCCAGCGGGAGTTGGCGGACCGCAGTCTGGGTCTGCGGCATCGTGCGGCGCTGGGATTGGCGGAGCAAAGTGACGCGATTGTTCTGGTCGTTTCGGAGGAAACTGGACAGCTCTCGATTGCGTATGATGGCGAGTTGCAGCACAATCTTGATCCGGATGAATTTCTGGACCGACTTCGGGAAATTTTAATTTCCGACCCGGACACGGAGGAAGATGAGGCTGGGGAACCGGCGTCCACGCCCCGCAAACCCCATGACTGACTTGCTTGCGAGAGATTGGAAACCGTTGCTGCTTTGCGTCTTGCTAGCCGTATTGGTGTGGTTTCTGGTGGGTGAGCGTTCCGGCCAGACCGATATGCCACCGGTCTTGTCGCCCACGGGCGAATTGTCGCCCTAGCTACGGGCGAATGGTCGCCCGACTGGAGTTTGGCCAATTGCCCCAACGGGGCAACGCATACCAGCCCGGGCAACGCCCTGAGAACCGCATCCGAGAGAATAGATGCGTTCTGATCAGCTCAGGGTTGGCTAGAGGCGTTGGCGGAAGTCGTCGCCGGGCTGTAGACCGTTGACGAAGGCGGTGAGCAGGGAGATGACTTTTTCCACGTCGCGGAAGTCGGCCATTTCCACTACGCTGTGCATGTAACGCAGTGGCAGCGAGACCAGTCCGCTGGGGATGCCGTCGCGAATGGTGAAAATTTTATCGGTATCGGTGCCGGAGAAGCGCGAGCTGCTTTCGTGTTGCAGCGGGAGTTTGGCTTTTTCGGCTGTTTCCACCAGTCTTTGGATGACGAGCGGGTGGTTGCAGGTGCCGTGGGTCACGGTCGGGCCGCCGCCGAGGACGGTGGCTCCATGTTTGGCCTTATCGATGCCTGGAGTATCGGTGGCGTGGGTGACGTCGAGGCAAATGGCGACATCTGGGCGCAGGCGGTGGGTGATCATTTTGGCGCCATTGCCGCCGATTTCCTCTTGGACGGCATTAACGGCGTGGACGGTGGCCGCGGGGCGTTTTTTCTGAGCGGAGAGGCGGGCCATGACCTCGGCGATGATGAAACCGCCGAGGCGGTTGTCGAGCGCGCGACCGATAAGATGATGGGCGCCAAAGAGTTCTGCGGCGTCAGAGTAGACCGCAGCGTGTCCGACGCGCAAACCGAGGGCGGCCACTTCTGCAGGGTTGGTGGCGCCGACATCGACGTACAATTCATGGACTTCGGGGGCTTTTTCTGAGCCATTGCTGCGGTCGCGAATATGGATGGCTGTATTGCCGATCAGACCGGTGACTGAACCTTTGTCGCCCAAGAGAGTGAGGCGCCGTCCGCGCGCGGTGGCGTGGTCGCTGCCGCCGATGCGGTCCAACCGCAAAAACCCTTCGGGCGTGATGTATTTGATCATGAAACCGATTTCATCGGCATGGGCTTCCAGCATGACGACGGGAGCCTTTTTCGACGAGCCTTTGAGCGTAGCCCAGGTGTTGCCGTAGGCGTCGCAGTCGACCTCATCGCTGTGTTTTTTGGCATAGGCGGCCCACACCCGCTGGCCCGGCATCTCGAAGCCGGTGGGACTGGGAGTATTCAGCAGTGACAGGAGAAACGATTGAGCAGGGGCATTCATAAGCAGCCATGACTGGGGCACGGGCCGGCGAGGTTGCAACGTCGCAGTTGTGGCTGGGGTGAGTCATGGGGCTCCCCGTGTGTGAGGGGAGTGCGTGCGGAAGTTGTCGGGGGGATTGAATTTGTTCAGGTGTGGGCGACAGATGAGGGCGATGCCCTGAGGTACTGGCGCTTGCCGCGGTTCCTTGGGGGATTTTGCCGAGTTTTATGCTGCTTGTTTTCACCACCTTTCCGGAGGCCGGGCTGGCCCGGGAGACGGCCGCCCTGCTGTTGCAGGAGGGGCTGGCGGCCTGCGTGACCCTGCTTCCGGCCGGAGAATCGCACTATATATGGGAGGGGCGTCTGGAGGTCGCTTCCGAAGTGCCGGTCATCATCAAAACCACCGAAGAGGCGTATGATGAGCTAGAAGTTCGGTTGCGGGCGCTGCATCCTTACCAAGTTCCCGAGATGGTGGCGGTGCCGGTCAGCCGCGGATCGGCCCCGTATCTGGAGTGGGTTCATCAGGCCTGTCGGCGATGAGAGGCATTCTTCCTTGCTGAGACGGCTGCGGCGGGCACACTCGCAGCAACTGTTTCTTCCTCCACCTCCCTTCCGAATTTCATGAGCGACCGATACCAGATCAAGGAAAAAATTGGCCAAGGCGGACTTGGCGAAGTTTTTGTCGCTTTTGATGCCCAGCTCCAGCGGGAGGTGGCGCTCAAGCGGGTCAAGGCCACAGATGGACAGGCTTCGGACGACGTCTTGCGCGAGGCCAAGATGCTCTCGGCGGTGCAGCATCCGAATATTTTGACAGTGTTCGACGTCGGGCAGGACGCCATCGGTCCATTTGTCGTCACCGAGCTGTTGCGGGGGGAAACAGTCGAGCAAATGGTCGCTCGCGGGCCGCTGAAGTACGAAGATTTCTGCCAAGTGGCCGTGCAGTCACTGGAGGGATTGGTGGCTGCGCAGGCGATGAACCTCGTCCATCGCGACCTCAAGCCCGGAAACCTCATGGTCGTTCGTCAGGCCAGCGGCCGTCTGCAAATCAAGATCCTTGATTTTGGACTGGCCAAGTTGTCGCGACACGCCAGCCGTCAGACCGAAGATCAAGAGTCGGCCATCATGGGCTCGATTTATTTCATGGCGCCGGAGCAGTTCGAACGGCTGCCGCTCGATGGACGGACGGATTTATACGCTCTTGGATGTATTTTTTATCATGCCCTCACGGGGGTGAATCCATTTGACGGAGAGACGGCGCCGGTCGTCATGGCGGCCCATCTGGCCCATACGGTCACGTCATTGAGTCAGTGTCGGCCCGATCTTCCGCCATGGGTGTGCGACTGGGTGATGTGGTTTATCAACCGTCAACCGGCCGACCGGCCGTCGACTGCGCAGGACGCGCTGGATACATTTCAGCAACAAAGCGGGGCCTTTGCGGCGGCCCTGCAGGCGGCGCCACTGGCCGCGGTGGCGGCAGCCATGGCTTTGGTGCCGCCATTGCCGCCGCGGACAAGGGCGGTGCCAGGCCGACCGGTGGGACCGCTGGCGCCGGCAGCTCCGGTGGGGCCGGGTCGGCCGGTCAGGGGCGGCGGGAGGTCGGGGCCGGCGGCTGGTGGGGGGGCTCCCGGGGCGCCATCTCCGGCGGCATCGGCGGCCTCGTTGGCTCCGTCGGCGGGGCGGGGTCATTTGCCGGTGGTAGGGGCGGGGACGGCGCCGGTGGGGCCAGGGCAGCCACCGGCTCTTTCGCCTTCGTCTTCGTCACCGCCTTCTTTGTCGAGGCCATCGGTGGTGGCATCTAGAGGGTGGCTGTATAGCCTATTATCGCTTTCTTTATTAGGACTGATGATATGGGGGTGGCGGCGTGTCCAAGCGCCTCGGGCGGGTGGTGGGATGTCGGCCGAGGCGGCGGGCGCGGTATTAACCTCGGACAATGTGAGATTTCCTGATGATGCTGATCCGCATACGACGCATGAAGGGATTGCGGTGGGAGCTGGCAGCACGAGGCTGAGCCCGGCGCAGGCCCGCATCGTCGGTAGCGGCGCGCGTCTGCGCGAGAGCGTCGAGGCCATCGGTCACTGGACCGATCTAGAGACAAAAGTCGTGTGGGACGTGGTGTTTACGCAAGTCGGTGAGTACGAAATTGTCGTCGTCCAGTCATTGGACAACGAGGCCATGGGAGGACGTTACAGCGTCAAGTTGGCGGGCCAGACGGTGAGCGGAGAGGCGCAAAATTCTCCATCCAAAGATAAATTTAACGAGGTCAGCCTGGGGATGGTTACCGTCGGCAAAAAAGGACAGACCCTGCTCGAAATTCAGCCCCTCAGTCTCAAAGGCTCCTCGCTGATGAATCTCGGCGGCGTCATGTTGCGGAAAAAATGATCCGTTGACCGGGTGGCGGTGCCGGTCCCGGGTGTTTTCGATTGGGCCCGGCAAGTCATGGCCGGGGCCAGCGATTTCTTTTCTGCCGTCCCGTCATGCGACGGGAAAGTCTGCTTGGACGGCGGTTGCCTCCCATTCCGCGGCTTCACGCGCGGTGGTGGCCGACCGCCGTTTTAATTTTTCCACGGCATAGGCGCCGAGGGGCAGGCGGAACGGGGCGCGTCCTGATTTGATGACGTCGACAATAATCTGGGCGGCGCGGGCTGGGTCACCGGGCTGGCGGCCGTCCACGCCGGCGAGGAATTGGGCGAATTTACCGGCGGTTTTTTCGTAATCGGCGATGGGAGTGGTGGTGTGTTCTAGCGAGCGGCGGATGAAGTCGGTGCGGAACGGGCCGGGCTGGACGAGGGTGACTTTGAGCCCGAGCAGGGCCACTTCGGCCCGCAATGATTCGGCCAGTCCTTCGAGCGCCCATTTGGCTCCGCCGTAGATGCCAAAGCCGGCGTAGTTGGAGATGGCGGCGGCGGCGCTGAGGAAAATGAAATGCCCGCTGCGCTGAGCCCGCAAGACAGGCAGCGCGGCCTTCGTGACATTCAGGGGGCCAAAAAAATTGGTTTCGAAATTCCGCCGGATTTGTTCGTCGGAGCATTCTTCGATGGCTCCTAGCAACCCACAACCAGCGTTGTTGATGACCATGTCGAGCCGACCCCACACGCGGGCGGCCGAGGCCACGACCGAGGACACTTGGGCGGCGTCGGTGACGTCGAGCGCCATGATTTCGCAGCTAGCGGGGTAGGTGGCGGCCAAGCTGGCGAGGTGGGATGGTTCGCGGGCGGTGGCGATGAGGCGGTCGCCGCTGGCCAGCACCGATTCTGCGAGACAGCGACCAAAGCCGCTCGATGCTCCAGTCAGGAACCAAACGGCGGGCGAAGCAGACGGGGCGGCAGCGGTACTCATGAACCGCAGGCTACGCCGGGTTTATCCGATTGGATGCGAATCTTTGCTGATCTTTGCCGTCGCCGCGGCCGATCCAGTCCGGTGATGTTCCCAGACTTCAAAAGTCGGAAAGGTAGCTAGCCGCTCCGCCACTGGAAAATCAGCCTCAAAGGACGGCATGTACGCATCTCCCTCCCAGTCTCCCGCCACTCTGGAAACAATGACCGATGCGCAATGCGGGAGCAATAACTGGTAAATTTCGGCGCCGCCAATGACAAAAACTCGTCCGGTCAGCCCCAAGTGAGCCAGTTCCCCGGGACTCTGGATGATTTCTACTGGGGCGGGTCCGGTGCTGGCGCTGGCGGTGCTGGCGGTGCTGGCGGTGCTGGAGCTCCGGCTAAGGACGATGTTGCGTCGATTGGGCAGTGGGCGGCCGATGGATTCATGTGTTTTCCGTCCCATGATGACCGGATGGCCGAGGGTCAGGGACTTGAAGAATTTGAGGTCTTCTGGGAGGTGCCATGGCAGCGAGCCGGCCCGGCCGATGAGGCGGTTGGCGGCCATGGCGACGACGGCGTGCAGCGTGAAAGTTCCGGAATCCAAGCCTGAGCATGGCTTACATTTAGACAATCCTCAACGACGATATGCGGACGGCGGCGGGCGCAGGGGAGGGGGTTAGACAGCGATGGGTGCTTTGATGGCGGGTGCGGGATCGTAGTTTTCGATGCTGATATCGTTGAACTGGAAAGAGAAGAGGTCGGTGATGGCCGGATTGAGTTGGAGGCGGGGCCGCGGCCGCGGGGCGCGGGTCAGCTGCAGGCGCGCCTGGTCCACATGGTTGAGGTAGAGATGGAGGTCGCCAAAAGTGTGAATGAACTCGCCGGGTAGATGACCCGTAACCTGGGCCACCATGTGGGTCAGCAAAGCGTAACTGGCAATGTTGAAGGGTACCCCGAGGAAAAGGTCGGCGCTGCGCTGGTAGAGCTGGCAGCTAAGGCGGTTGTCCGCTCCGACGTAGAATTGGAAGAGGCAGTGGCACGGGGGCAGGGCCATGCGCGGGACATCCGCCGGATTCCACGCGCTGACGACGAGACGGCGGCTGTGCGGGGAGGATTTGAGCAGCGCGATCAGATCGGCCAGCTGGTCGATACTCTGGCCGCCGGGGGCCGCCCACGATCGCCATTGCTGACCGTAGACCGGGCCGAGATCACCGCTGGCATCGGCCCACTCGTCCCAAATCGTGACGCCATTTTCCTGCAGCGAGCGGACATTGGTCTCGCCACGGAGAAACCAAAGCAATTCGTGAATGATGGACCGGGTGTGCAGCTTTTTTGTGGTCAGCAGGGGAAATCCATCGGCGAGGTCGAAGCGGGTTTGGGCGCCGAAGACGCTGAGGGTACCGGTCCCGGTCCGGTCTTCCTTGCGGTCGCCGTGAGTCAGAACGTGGTCGAGCAGATCGAGATACGAGCGCATGATGTCGGGTCAGGGGGCTTTGCGGGCGGCGGCGGCGGCTTCGCGGGCGGCTTCGCGACGGGCTTTGCGCAGCGCCTGTTCGGCGGCTTTAAATTCTTGTTCACGCCGTTTTTTGGTGACGGCGGCAAACGTGGCTGGAGTCGGAGTCATGCGCTGCGGGTTCATGCGCAGCGGCACAGTCAGATCATCGGCGGTGCCGAGCAATCCGTCGGGTCCCATGGAGGTGATGCTCGCGGAACTCCGAAGGTCGTCAGGAAAGTGGTACTGAATGGAGTTAGCCCAGGCGTCGACCACCTCGCCAGGCTCCTGATTGCGCACCGCATGATTGCGAAGCAAATTCTTGACTGGGATGGCCTGCTTGCGACGGATGGTTTCTTCCGGGACCGCCGGCGCTTCCTGATGGCGAAGCATGAATTCTCGCCATTGGACCAGCTCTTCCTCGGATCGACCCGCCAGTCGGTGGAAAATTTCCACGGGCGGCCCGGCGGGCCAGTGTTGGTGGTCGCTGTAGTATTCTTCCAACGCCGCGGCCGCTCGAGCCATGATGACGCGGTTTCCCTCCACCAGCATGGTGGGTAGGACCCGGCGGGTGAGCAGCCAGCCCGCTCCTGTGAGTAGGCCGGCCGCCAGAACCATGGCCAGAAGACCGCGTTTTTTGGTGATGGAGATCAAAATAAGAGAGATTTTACCATGGAGCATCGGTTGCTGCTGGCAAGCAGGCAAGGCCCCCGGCGGCTCGACTAATCTTCATTTCGCGTGCGCCGCCCGGCCTTGGTTTGACCCCGCCGGCGTTTGTCTTCCACCATCCGGCGTTTGACGCGTGGAGGTTTAGGCCGGTGGCGGCGCCGCTCAAGCTCGCGTTCCGCCCGACGGGCCGCCGCTGCCGCTGCGAGACGGTTTTCCAGCGCCGTGCAGAGCCGCTCCATGGCAATGACCCGGTTTTGCGCCTGGCTGCGCTCGTCCTGACACCGGACCTCCAGCCCGCTGGGACGGTGCATCAACCGCACCGTCGACGATGTCTTATTAATCTTTTGCCCGCCCGCTCCCGAACCGCGGATAAACGACTCCTCAATGTCCTCGATGTCCACCCCCAAGCGCCGCAGCCGCTCCTCAACCGTCATGGATCGCTGGTCCGCCATCACTCCAAAATGCCCCATCACCCTGCCTTCAGCCACCGGAATATTCGTTTCCTCCCAACGCTCAAAGTCCGCTGCTCACGAAAAAAACAAACAGGGCGGTTCCGTTCAGCCACACTGCGCACAAAACCCCCGAAAAGTACACTGCGTGTTGATGCTGATGGAACCGCCCCTGTTACCCCTTACGGAGTACATGATATCTCGCCCGAGCTTGTCGAGATGCAAGCGGGAAAATCAGAATTCTTAACAGATGTGACAGAATCTTCGTATTTTACCACTAGCATTAGATTGTCTAATCAATTTTTGCGATAATTTTAATTCTATCTGATTGATCTGAATTGCGAAGCGGGGTGGGGGGATGGGGGGTGTTGCTCATCAGAGAAAACCTGCATTGCGCGGGGGCGGACGGCTCTCTAGTATGAGCTTCATCACATGAAATTCCCGCTTATATCGTTGGTCGCGGCCTTATTGCCCGCGCTGATTCTGGCTGAAGACCCCACGGCCAAAGCCATCTTTGATGGATCCACCTTGAATGGATGGAAAGGCATGGGGGGGCTTTGGAAGGTTGAGGACGGTGCTATCACCGGCCAGACGACCGAGCCTAACCAAGTGCCATTCAACACCTTTCTCGTCTGGCAGGATGGCGAGGTCGACGACTTTGAACTGACATTTCAGTATCGCATTGTTGGCGGTAATTCCGGGGTTCAGGTGCGCGCCTACCAGACACCTGGATCGAAGCCGGAGGAGTATCGCATTTCCGGCTATCAGAGTGACATTGACAGTGGCGAGACGTATTCCGGGATTGTTTATTCCGAAGGTGAGCGCGGGATTTTGGCCAACCGCGGCGAGCAGACGCGCGTCACCGACGGTGCTGACGGCAATCCTAAGGTCGAGGTCACAGCCAAGCTCGCCGAGAGCGCCGATCTCCAGAAGCTGATCAAACAGCAGGAATGGAATTCGTATCGCATTGTGGCCCAAGGCAATACTATTACAAACTTCATCAATGGGGCGAAATTTTCCGAAGTTGTAGACGACGGGGCGCGGGCTCGCCGCAGTGGCCAGCTGGCCATTCAGGTGCACCGCTGGGATACGCCGATGAAGATCCAGCTGAAAGATGTGATGTTGAAACGGCTGCCGTTGAAAGATCTAAAGAAGATTGCCTTTTTTGCGGGCAAGCCGAGCCATGGTCCCGGCGAGCACGAGCACCGGGCTGGATGCCTCCTGTTGGCGGATCAGTTGAACGCACACTTTAGCAAGCAGGTTCTGGCGACCGTCTACACCGGCGGATGGCCGAACGACCCGACCGCGCTCGACAACGTGGACGCCATTGTTTCGTTCACGGACGGCGGCGGCGGCCACCCGTTGAATTATCACCTGAAGAAACTGGATGTGGCCATGAAGCGCGGGGTCGGTCTCGGGTGCATCCACTATGCGGTGGAAACGACCGCAGGTGAATTTGGCGAGAAATTTCTCGAATATATCGGCGGGTATTTCGAGCCTAACTGGTCGGTCAATCCACACTGGCGTGCTGATTACACGGCGTTTCCTGAGCACGATGTGACTCGCGGAGTGAAGCCGTTCGCCACGCAGGACGAATGGTATTATCACATGCGTTTCCGTCCCGGCATGGACGGCGTGACCCCGATTCTGACCGCGCTCCCACCGAAGGAAACGCTCAGTCGCGAAGACGGTCCGCACAGTGGCAATCCCGCGGTGCGGGCGGCCATCGCCAAAAATGAACCGCAACATTTGATGTGGGTGGCCAGCCGCACGGGCAATGCCGGCCGCGGCTTCGGGTGCACCGGGTCACACTTCCACAAAAATTGGGGCGATGACAATTACCGCAAACTCCTTCTCAATGCCTGTGCGTGGATCGCCCAAGCCGACATCCCAGCCGAGGGCGTGCCATCCCCAGCCCTGACTCCGGAACAACTGGCCGCCAATCTGGATCCAAAATAATCATCCGCTGAGTGGCCTGATCAGCCGTCCACAAAGCGGCTTAGGCGGCTTTAGCGGCTCAGGCTGCTCACAATGAGGCGATCCCCGAGCGGTCTCGGCGGTCGCCTCCCTCCCTTCTCTCCTGTTTTTTTGTTTTTATTCCTATTTTCCTTCTCATTCTAAACCCCCATTCTTTTTCTCATGACTACCCGACGTGACTTCATCTCCACCTCCAGCGCCACCCTTGGGGCGGCGGTGGCTGCCGCTCCGGTCCTGCGCGCCCAGGATCCCGCTCCATCCCCTGAATACCGCGTGGCCATGATCGGCTGCGGTGGCCGTGGTTCAGGTGCGGCCGACCAGAATCTCAGCGTGACCGGCCCCAACGTGAAACTCGTGGCCATGGCTGATATGTTCGAGGACCGCCTCAAAGGCTCCCTCAACGAATTAAAAAATAAACACGGCGTGAAGGTCGATGTGCCG
>CAJBME010000224.1 GCA_903954065.1 uncultured bacterium | reverse complement strand
GGTGACACGGCACCTATCTCTCTGGGGGGCGCGGCCACCGGTAGTATGCTTCAACTCTCCGGAGCCGTCACCGAAACCCTAGGGGCCCTGACGCTGGCCGGTGGGGATGGAATACGGGTGATTGATTTTGGCCTCGGCGGTGGGGTGCTCACCTTTGCCTCGCTAACGGCTGAATCGTCTCTGCCGCTGCAAATTTGGAACTGGTCCGGCACCATCGGCACCGGCGGCGGCATGGACCGGCTTTTCATCACCAATGGATTCGCGCCCTCGAATATCTCTTTCTTCAGCGGCACCGGCACCGGGCTCTACTCCGAAGCCACTGGTTTCACGTCCAGCGGGGAGTTGGTCCCTGGCGGATTGGTCCCCGTCCCGGAAGCCAGCACCCTGCTGGGAGTCCTCGGCCTAATGGCCCCGCTGGCCTGGCGTATCCGTCAAACGTAGCCCCGTTGGAAGGATGGTGCGCTGCGTAGCTGGAGGCATAAACTACGGCTCTTATGGGAGCAAATGCCTTGAATATTTTGAAACGGGACGCGGCGGGCCGCGTGAGTTATCGTGCGGAACAACGCGAGGCGATCCTGGATGAGTTCGAACGCAGCGGGCTGAAGGGGGCGGCGTTCGCGCGGATGACGGGACTGCAGTATCAGACCTTCGCCTCATGGATTCAGCGCCGCCGCCATGAGCGGGGCGATTACCAAATGGCGACCCCGGCTCTCAAAGCATCACGGGGGCCGGTTCCCGGCGTCCGTCTGATGGAGGCGGTGATGGCCGGCCCGGTCCATCCTGAGGTCGATGGCGGGCCGGCCCTTCGGGTGGAACTGCGCTGCGGGACGCGTCTGCTGGTGGGCGATGCCCGGCAGGCAGAACTGGCGGTGCGGATCATTCAAGCCCTTGCCTCCAGCGTGCCATGTTGAGTTTTTCCGGTGCCTTGCGCATCTTCATCGCGCTGGATCCCTGCGACATGCGGGCGGGGATCAATACCCTGCATGCCCTCGTCAGCGGGCGGCTCCAGGAGGAGGTGAAAAATGGAGCTCTTTTTGTCTTCACCAACAAGCGCCGCCGACTCCTCAAGGTGCTCTACTGGGATGGAACTGGCCTATGGCTCCTGACAAAACGTCTCGAGGCCGGGACTTTTTCCTGGCCCCGGGCCGCGGCAGACGGGCAAACCAAACTGGCCCTCAAACCCGAGGCCTTCGCCATGCTCACGGACGGCATCGACATGCACGGAGCCAAGCCGCGCGGCTGGTATGAACGGGCCTGAGAGCCCGCGGCGGTCATTTTTTATAGCAAGTGGCGTAAAGAGTTATTGACAGCGGGAGCCGCCTTGGTTTGTTGGGCGCACCTGCCGTCTTATGCTGACCTGCGAACCCACTGCCCGCGAAGTCCTGCTCGAAGGACAGGTGGCGTCACTAACCGCGAACCTCAAGGGGCTTCAGGAGGAAGTGGAGCGGCTCCAGCAGGAAAAACACGTGCTGCGGCTCAAGATCGACGCCTTGTCGCGCAAGCTCTTCGGCCGATCCTCCGAGAAGCTCAATCCTGACCAGTTGCAGCTCATTTTCGATACTCTTGCCCAGGAAGCGGCCGCCGCCTGCACCACTCCAGCGGTGGAGGAACCCGCCGCCGGAGACCCTGGTCCTGACCCTGCTCCGGCCGCCCCGGGTCCGCCACCTGCGCCGGTGAGGAAAAAGCGCAGCCTCGCCGAACTCATCGAAAACCTTCCTTCGACCACCATCGTCCTGACGCCCCGGGAAGTGGAAGCCGAACCTGGAGCCTGGCGCGCCACCGGGGCCAGCGAGGAGACCAAACTCCTCGACTACATTCCCGGTCATTTTTGTGTCCGCATCATCCTGCGTCCCAAGTATGTCCCGGTCGGCCATCCCTTTCAGGCACCCATCACCGCGCCGCTGGAGCTGATCCAGGACCGCTGCATTGCCACGCCGCGCCTCCTTGCCAACACCCTCGTCCTGCGCTTCGAACAGCACCTGCCGTATTACCGCATCGAGCAACTCTACGCCCGCGCCGGAGTCCCGCTCTCGCGCCAGACCCTTTGCGGCTGGGCCGGCATGGCCGCCAACGCCAGCAGCATCATCCTCGCCCTCACCAGGGAGGAAGTCTTTGCCGACGGTTATGTCCAAGCGGATGAGACTCCCGTGAAGTATCAGGACCCGGCCCGCAAGGGCGTCTGCGGTACCGGCTACCTCTGGGTTTTTTACAATCCGGTGAGAAACCTCTGCTACTTCGCCTGGCGCACCGGGCGCGGCGCGGACTGCCTCGAGAGCATCATCCCGGCAGACTACCGGGGCATCATCCAGTGTGACGGCTGGAAATCGTATAACCGCTTTGTCAAAGACCGCGCCGCCAAGGGACATCCCATCCAACTGGCCGGCTGCATGGCCCATGCGCGGCGCTACTTTTACGACGCTAAAGCCGAAGGTGAGGATGCCCTCTGGGTCCTCCTGCAGATGCAGAAACTCTATCACATCGAAACCCGCCTGCGCGACAGCCGGGCCGGGCCGGAACTCATCCGGACCGAACGCCAAACCCACAGCCTTCCCATCCTCCAGCAAATCAAAACCCGGCTCGACGACCTCGTGGCCCGGCGCAAACATCTGCCCCAAAGCCTCACCGGGGAGGCCATCACCTACACCCTGGGCCAGTGGGACAAACTCCTCGTATTCCTCCAGGACGGCCGGGTGCGCATTGATAACAATCTTGTGGAAAACGCCATCCGTCCGAGCGCGATCGGAAAGAAAAACTGGTTGTTCATGGGCGATCCCAAAAGCGGCGGACGCGCCGCCCTGTTTTACACCCTCATCGGCAACTGCCACCGCGCCGGCATCGACGCCCAGGCCTACCTGACTGATCTGTTCACCCGTCTGGCGCTCCCCACCCAGACCACCAAATCTCTCAGAGGCCTCACACCCCAGGGATGGGACGCCGCTCCCAAACCAGCCGTGCCGACCGGGGCCGCCTGAATCCAGCCCCTCAAGTCAAGACCGGATCAACGGGGCTGCGTTTTACGGATACGTAGATAATTTGATGAGTGGAAAAAGACTTGATGATCCCTCAGGGAACCATATGATAGGGAATAAAACTTCAGGGTTCGCCTTGGAAGCACGTGGTATTTCGACGTAGGAAAATGCTGAACGGAAGGCATGAACGACAAAGAACTGCGGTTCCGCAGTAGTGGTCTCTTTTACCCCAGCAAACCCGACCGCTACCCAGCCTCATTACGCCACGAAAATTCGGGAAGAACCACATACAACCATGATGTCAAAGAAAGCGCTCTCACCGGTAAGTCCGACCCGCGAATTAACGCTCGATTTGGTAAGAGGCCTGAGTGCACTGCTGGTGATGCTGGGTCATTTACGGGGATTTGTGTTTGAGGATTATGGGGATCTGGGAGTCGTGGGGCCCTTGACGCAATTCTTCTACTTTGCGACGGGGCTGGGCCATCAAGCGGTAATGGTGTTTTTTGTCTTATCGGGTTATTTTGTCGGAGGTTCCGTCATTTCTGCGTTGATGAATG
>CAJBME010000223.1 GCA_903954065.1 uncultured bacterium | reverse complement strand
CGTAGACGAAGGGCACGGAGTAGCGGTTGGTGTCCACGACCACACGGCATCGGTTGGTGACGCGCACCAACCGGGTGACCGACGTGTCGGCCTCTTCGGTCGGCAGCGGTCGCAACGCCGGTTGTTCCGCGGCCTGGAAGAGGTCGAGGGGACGCTTTTGCGTTTCGCCGTGCAGACGCACGTTGGCCACGGTGTCCAGCCATTGGCGCGCGGCGGCGTTGAGGGCGCTCAGGCTGTTGGGCAGCTCCAGTCCAGCCAGGAAGTTCTTCTTCACGTAACCGACGAAGTTTTCGACCCTCCCTTTCTCGTTGGCCTTGCGCACATTGCAGGCCCGGGGCTCGAAGCCGTAATGAGCCGCGAAGTCCAGATAACGCGGATGGAAGACCGCTTTCTCGCCCAGAAGGTGGCGCAGGACCCCGGTCTTCAGGTTGTCGATCATGATGGCCCCGGGCGTGCCGCCAAAAAAGGCCAAGGCGTTGAGATGGCAGGCGAGGAAGTGTTCCATGCGCTCCCCGCAGGTGAACTCCACGTAAGTCTGCCGGCTGTGGCAGAGGACCATGACGAAAAAGGACACCCTCCGTCGCGTGGCTCCCAGGGAGATGGTTCCCGCATAGCCCCAGTCGACCTGAGCTGCCTCGCCCGGGGCGAAGGCGAGCGTCAGGTAGGCCGGCCGGCGCGGCGGTCTCACTGCCCTCACGTACTCTTTGACGATGCTCGCGCCCCCGGTGTAGCCCTCCTCGCGCTGCAGGCGCTGGTAGACTTGGGTCGCACTGTACGGGTAGCGTTCCAGCCAGCGCACCACCGTCGCCTTGTGGGCATCGAGCTTGCTCGCTCGTTTGGCGTAGCGCCGCCGGGGAAAGCTTTCCAGCACGGCATATTTGGAAACCGTATCGGGATGAAGGTTCAGTTCCTGAGCGATTTGCGTGTAGCTGAGCACCCCCTCGCGATGAAGCTGCCGGACGCGGCAGTAGACCTCGTATGGGATCATCGGCCGCCCTCCTCTTTTTGAGCGAGCAGGGAGCGCAGAACATCCCCAACAGCGCGCATCCCGCCCTCACGGATGGGCGGGACCGCAGGCGCGCTCGCCAGCACTCCGGGCGTCTCCGGCTCAAGGCTCAGCACTTGGTAAAACGGTCGCCGGTAGGCGATCAAACCCGCCTGCATCAACTCGCCACGGGCCTCCCTGATCTTCCCGGCTTCAAGCCTCAAGAGGGCTCCCGCCGCACCGTCCGAATAATAGCTCATGCCCCGCGCGTCGCTCACCGTGCACAGGAACAGATACAGGCTCAGCGCCGATGGCGACGGCCCCTGGATATGCCGGTTGCGGACCAACCGGTGGTCAATCCAGCTAAACTGGCGAGGCACGTGACGCAGTCGTTCGGGGCACAGAATGAGTGTGTTTTTGATCATTTTTCGTAGCGGAACCCCCAAGCCCCATGCCTAGGATGTCCCGTCCACGACTCACGAACAGCCGCGCACTGGCGGCGATGTCGTCTTGTAGCGCATTACCGGTCAAAATAGAGATAAGCCCCACAAAAAGAGCCGGTTGCGGATGACAGATCTCTTGTAACGCATCTAAGACACCTGGCGCTGTAACACCCTTATCCTCTGTGTTTTGCTTCGCACAGGTCTCTTGTAACGCATCTCCGCCCCTAGGCTTCTTCCTGCGCTGCCAGTACTTCGGCTGCGCCGCCCGCCACCGCTTCACCCGCTCGCAAGCCTCCTTCCCACCGAAATACCCGGCGTTCTCCGGACGGCTCAACCACCGCCGCTGGCTGGCTGCCTTTGAAGCCCTCCGGCACGCGTCCTTCGAACAATACCGCTGACGCCCCCGGTTTCGCGGTTCACTCTTCTGCTCTTCTTTGCAATGCAGGCACTTGAAACACGTCGGGGCTCTCATCGGCGAGGCCCCCATCCTCGTGTTCATCCCCCCGTGCCCCCCAGAAGAAAATCCACCCCCTTAGCGCCACCCCCAACCCCCAAATCCAGCCCCCAAGAAATCCCAAAAAGAAGAGTTCGGAGCGGAAGTTTTTGAAGAAAATCCAACCCAAGAAAACCCGACGTTCACACCGCCCGCTTTACCGGACGTTCACTTCGGCCATGGCAGATGTAAAAACCTGAGAATGAGGCTAGCGAAAATAGTATTAGATAACTTGGTAGGCATATCCTTCAAGACGCTGGCGCGGGGAAAGGGTTCGCGTGTCATGGGACAATGGTGTGGGAAGGTGGTAAGTGGCAGGGAGGAGTGTGAGGAAATCAGGATAATGGGGGCGATCATCAGACTTTGCCAAGTTTTTTCGGAGACGGGTTTGGAACGGCTGCGGATGCGTCGCAGGTATCCGCGCTGCATCAGGGTTTAAGACCGTCAAAAACTCAGGTTGTGATACAGGTAGTCCATTCATTATCATCACTTTACCACATATTATTAGTCAACATTTCAGTGAAATTATTTTCAACAGCCTGCTATTACAGCATCTCAAAACGCATCCCCCGCCTCGCCGGCCCCTGCTGACCCCAGCTCCGCCTCCCAGCGAGCCAGGCTCCTCAATTAGAATCCTAGCGTCGCCGGCGGAACCAGCCGGCCGCGATGCCGGCAGCGAGAAGTCCCAACGTCCTCGGTTCGGGTATCGCTGGACACACTCCCATAGGCGCGCTCCCGCGCTTGTATCCGGCCGACCCTGCGCAGGCGACGGTATAGGCCCCATACTTGCCCCCGCAACTACCCTGCTGCGCCCACCTTGGCGCCGGGTTTACGACTGGCCGGTGCCCCTCACTGGGCCTAAGCTAACGCTCATGATCGCCACGTTCGGGACCAAGCGCGCGAATTTCGGTCATTCAGACAAAAAAGTGGGTGTCTGCAATTGTCTTCGATACAGATCTAGCGCACCGCACCTCAGGCATCTAATTTGATTCAGTTTGGGCGTTTGATGCTGAGTCTTCAGGGTCCGACATTCTGAAAATATGGCTATAGCGCCAATCCGATTTTGGTTCACCTCCGAACGAGATTTTTGGCATTTCAACTCGATGAGTTCCTGATGCAAAATCATTTATAAAGAGTTCAGGATTCAAAATAAAGCCAACCACAGTCGCGATTCTCTGTTCGGCCCAATCTTCTCCAGGGGTAGTCATTTTTACATACCTAGCGGCCTCATCAAAAAGATATTTG
>CAJBME010000222.1 GCA_903954065.1 uncultured bacterium | reverse complement strand
TTTGAAGGAAGTGGCCTGTGGGCCAAGTGAGGAAACCGGGGCCAGCGTACCCGGCTACAGTGGCGGCGCGCGCCTCGCCGAACGTTTTTTGAGGAGGGTTATTCTTCCCAGATAAAGTGTTCGAGTCGCAAGCGTGCGGCTTTGGCGCGGGCGGGTTCGGCGTGCGGGCCTGGGGTGGCGGCCAGCTGCTGGGCCATGGTGGCAGCTTTGGGCCATTGGTTTTGCGATTCCAGCAAGGCGACGGCCGCCAGACCGGCCCGGGCTGGCCAGAGGATTTCGTCGGCATTCAGTGCGGGGGCGTCGAGCGGGGGCGAGAGCAATGGTTGGGCGGCCTCGGTCAGAGTTGAGAGGGCATCATCGATGCGTCCAAGGCGGATCAGTGCTTCACCTTTTCGACTCATGGCCCGGGTGTGACGCAGCGCCCCAGGGCGTGTTGTTTCGATGACGCGCTGAAGCGAGATCAGTGCGGCCTCCGTCCGCTCCGGCGTGTCCGTGCCGGCCAATAACAACTCGCCACGAGTCAGCTCGATGGCGGACTGTTGCGGGCCAGATGGAATGGGCGGGCCGATGAGCAGTGTCTCCAGTTGTTGCAGGGCCTCCTCGATTTTCCCCAGCCTGCTTTTGGCCAGCGCTTGTTGGTAGCGTGCGGGAAAAACAAGGGATTCATCCAGAGCGGCGGCGTCGCGCCATCGGTCGATGGCCCGATCCAGTGAGTCTGGCGACGGGAGGTTGAGTTCGGCCAGACCGGCGAGGTAGAGGGCGCGGCCGGCGGCGGCGGGTGGGGTCTCTGTTTCCGCGGCGAGGGCGGTGTATTCGTTGATGGCGTCGGTCCAGCGGTCTTGACGGCCGAGCCATGAAGCGCGTTTGAAGCGGATTTCGGCCCGGCGGTCGGACGCTGGCCAGGTGGTGAGGAATTGAGCGGCTTTTTCCATGGCGGCTGGCCAAGCCGCGGCGGTTTCCTCGATGATGACGGCCAGCCAGTCGGCTTCTTCGGCGGCGGTGCTGGTGACGGCGGCGCGGCGGGCGGCGTGGGCGTGTTGGCGGGCGGCGGCTATGGCGGGGGTGGGGCGGGCCAGCTCGAGTTCGGCGAGGGCGGTCCAGGCGGCGGCTGGGCGTGGGTCGGTACGGGTGGCGGGAGAACGGGTGTCATTCCCAGTGCCATTGGTCCCAGCGTTTGTTCCAGCGTGGGTGGCGAGGAATTGCTCCAGCCAGCTGGCGGCTTCCGGGCGGTGGGTGCGGGCGCCGTGGAGGCCGGCTTCGAAGAGGATAGTGGCGGCGGCGTCGGGCCATGGTGCCAGTCCGTTGGATGGCGGAGTGGCGCCGGCTTGGACGGCGCAGAGGGCGGCATTGAGGCGTGCGGCTTGTTCGATGCCTCGGTCTGGGGCGTGCTGGGCGGCTTCCTGGAATGCGGTGGTAGCAGCGGCGGCGTCCTGGGCTTGCCAGGCGGCGAGTCCGGCGGCGAAGGCGGCCTGTGCGGCCTCGGCTGATCCGGAGGTCAGGCTGGGGTGGGCGCGCCAGCTTTCGGCCCACGTTCGAGCTTGTTCGGGCATACCGGCGGCGAGGGCGAGTTCCACGGACCGGAATCGGGCGGCGGGTGCCAGCGGATGCGTGTCATGGGCAGCGGCGAAGGCGGCAAACGCTTCGGCGGCCGGGCCGGTTTGGCCCTGGCGGGCGGCGGCGGCGGCTCGGCCATAGGCGGCGGGAGGGGCGAGGGCCGAGCGTGGGTCACCCTGCCACTCAGTGAGCAAAGTGTTCACTTCCTCCGCTTCGAGCCCATCGAATTCTTCCAAGGCGAGCATGACGGCGGCTAGCGGCACGGTGGTGGGCTCGGCCCGGACCCATTCGAGCAAGCCCCGATCGGCCTCGAGGATTTGGCCGCCGGCGGCTTTGACGCGGGCTTGGACGAGGCGGGCGGTGTCGCGGGCGGCTCCGGCAGGCGCCTGAGCGGCGACCGGTCCGGCCAGCTGGGCGGCTTCCTCCATGCGGCCTTGCATCCAAGCGGCTCTGGCCTCGAGGGCGGCGCGTTCGAGACTGGGTGCGGCCGGTTGTAGAATCGTGCGGGCCTCGGTGATGTCGTTTTGAGCTAGATGGAGTTCTGCCATGCGCAGGCGCACGGCGGCCGCGCGCGCCGGGTCATCGGTGACCAATCCTGGAGCCAGTGCCTGCAGGGCTCGGGCGGTTTCTCCGCGGGCCGCCCAAAGGGCGCCGTGACTGAGCACGGCTTCTTGAAAACAGGTGTTTTTCGGGTCGGCGGTCAAGCTGGCGAACAAGGCGGATGCTTCCTCGGCCCGCCCGGTCAGGGCGTACGCTTGCGCGCGCCAGAATCGATCTATGGCCACTCCTTGAGTGGCGTCGCGGACGGGATCGGGCGATCCGTGGTCGCGTGTCGCGGTCGCGGTCGCTTCTAGGGCGGCCGCGGCCGCCGCGGGGTCGCCGGCCCGCACCGCGGCCTCCAGGCGCTCGGTCCAATCGCTTGTGGCAGGCTCGCTGGCTAGTCCTCGGAGGCCGCCGACGGGAGACAACAAGCCTCCCACCATCAGCAGCCGGACGGCTGCCGCCCAGTGACGATTTTTTGGCTTGACGGTCCCGCGTCCTTTTGGGTCCGGCTTGCGTAGTACAGACACGGGGATAAGGTAACCACATTCTAGGGTCATTGCAAACCCACCCTCCTTGTGTTAGTTTGTCACCCCCCGACCGATCCGGTCACATCACCTTAATACGACATGTCCGATACTTCACCGCGCCGGCCGCGTTCTCCGGGCGACGGCAATCCTAATGGTTCCGGCGATCCCAATTTCAACTGGCGCGGGCTGGTTCTGCTTGCTTTGGCCCTGTTGCTGGTCAGCTCCGCGTTTCTTTCCCCCAAGCTCTTGGGGCAATCGAAGACCTTGACTTACAAAGAATTTCGCGAAAAACTGAACGCTCGTCCTGAGACGCTGATCGATCGTGAAAAGCCATTTCTTTTTGTTCTGCGCCCGGAAACAGGTGCTGAATTCATCGAAGCTTACGTGAAGAACGAGAGCGGCGTCAGCGAGCGATTCACCACTCCTGTTCAGAGCCAGTGGATGGAAAGGGGCGGATTTGTGGAAGAATTAAAGGCCCTCAAAGACAAAGACGGCCGGGATGCTCCCATCATTCCCCAGTTCGAAACCCGCCCCAGCGTGTTCAGTTCCGGCAGCATGATGTTGCTCTCGATGCTGCTCATGTTCGGGCTGATTTATTTCTTTTTCCGCCAGCAGATCAAAATGGCTGGGCGTGGCGCGATGAGTTTTGGCAAATCCAAGGCGAAAATGCTCAATAGTGATCGCAACAAAGTCACTTTTAAGGATGTGGCGGGTTGTGATGAGGCGAAGGAGGAAGTCTGGGAACTTGTTGAATTCCTGAGGGATCCGAAAAAATTCCAGCGGTTGGGCGGCAAGATTCCCAAGGGGATTTTGATGGTCGGGCCTCCTGGTACCGGCAAAACTCTGTTGGCCAAAGGCATTGCTGGTGAAGCGGATGTTCCATTTTTCAGCATTAGCGGCTCGGATTTTGTGGAAATGTTCGTCGGCGTCGGCGCCAGCCGCGTTCGGGACATGTTCGAGCAAGGTCGGAAGTCGGCTCCCTGCTTGATTTTTATTGATGAAATTGACGCGGTTGGCCGCCATCGGGGCCACGGCCTTGGGGGCGGACATGATGAGCGCGAGCAGACGTTGAATGCTCTGCTGGTGGAGATGGATGGATTTGACACGACTGAAGGGGTTATCATCATTGCGGCGACCAACCGTCCGGACGTGCTGGATCCGGCGCTGTTGCGTCCCGGCCGTTTCGACCGCCAAGTCACGGTCAGCCTGCCTGACGTTAAAGGCCGCGAAGCCATCCTTGGCGTGCACGCCAAACACGTGAAAATCGCCGCCGAAGTGAATTTGAATGTGATTGCGCGCGGGACTCCCGGATATTCCGGAGCCGAGCTGGCCAATGTGTTGAACGAGGCCGCCTTGTTGGCCGCCCGCAAAGGTCTGAAGGCGATCACCCAAGCGGAACTAGAAGAAGCGCGGGATAAAGTGCGCTGGGGCAAGGAGCGCCGCAGTCTGGCCCTGTCAGAAAAAGAAAAAGAAAACACGGCGTATCACGAAGCGGGCCATGCGATTCTCAATGAATTGTTGGAGCACACTGATCCTTTGCACAAAGTCACGATTATTCCGCGGGGTCCGGCCTTGGGGGTGACGATGTTTTTGCCGGAGCAGGACAAGTTCAGTCTGCGCAAGAATGAATTATTGGACATGCTGGTGGTCGCGATGGGTGGTCGGGTAGCGGAGGAGATTGTGTTTGGGGACGTGACGAACGGGGCGGTGGGCGACATTCGTCAGGCCACGCGCATTGCACGTCACATGGTGTGCGAGTGGGGTATGAGCGAGAAGCTGGGTATGGTCGAGTATGGGTCATCGGATGAGCCGGTATTCCTAGCGCGAGACTTCTCCAGCCGTCATGCCAACTACAGTGGTGATACCGCGCAGAAGATTGATGAAGAAGTGAAGCGATTGATTGACGAAGCGTATGCCAAGGCGACCGCGATGTTGAAAGAGAGGCGGTCGGTGCTGGATGCGATGGCTCAGGCGCTTCTGGAGTACGAGACACTGGATCGTGGACATGTTCGCGAATTGATCGAGCACGGGCGGGTCGTAAACCCTCCGCAGACTAAACCCCCAATGGCTCCGCCGCCATTGCCCCAGACTCCCTCGTCGGAACCTCCGACACCCGTGCGCCGCGATGATCGTGACGGGCCACTTCCGGGTGACCTGGTGCCCGCTTGATGGAAGGTCGTGACAGCGGGAGATTCGAGAAGATTCTTCCGCTGAAGGCGTTGGAGGCACCCAACGCGCAGGTGGTGAGTGGATGGCTAGACGGCTGGTAGGACCGTCCCGCGGCGGTGCCCTGCCTTGGCTGGTGGTCGGGTGGCTGTCGGCCGCGATGAGGAGGCTCTCGGGCACTCTCCGTAGGGTGCGTGAGCTGGCCAATGCCGTTCAGGGACAAGGCCGCTTCGCCGAAGCCCGCGCTGCCATCGCCGAAGCCGCGGCCTTGGACCCGCTCACCAAACGGCACGATTTTTTACAGTGTCCGATGGCGGGAGATCACCACCCAGAGTAAGCTCATCCCGATGAAAATCCCCATAGTCTTCGCTCTCGCCACCCTCGGGTTCAGCTTCGCCTCCGCCGCTCCGGCCGTCGATGACGCCGGCTGGATCACTCTCTTTGATGGTAAGTCGCTCGACGGCTGGCATGTCAGCACCAAAACCGGCCACTCCGGAGCTAGCGGTCATAAAACCGGTGGAAAATGGGAGATCGTAGACGGTGCCATCACCGGATCCCAAGACATCCCCGGAAATGGCGGCATCATCATTACCGATGAGAAATTCGGTGATTTCGAGGTGAAACTCGAGATGAAAAACGACTTTGGTCCTGATAGCGGATTGTTTCTGCGCAGCACCGAGGATGGTAAAGCGTGGCAAGCGATGATTGACTACCATGCGGATGGCAATCTGATGGGCATCTACGGCGAGGGCCTCGGCGGCCAACCGCACGTGCGCAATTATAACTTCACCGATAAAGTCACAGAAATCGTCGACACTCCCACCGGTAACCCCCCGGTCGCCTTGCCGGTCTTGCCCGACGCTTGGTCACACTTCTGGCGTGCCGATCAATGGAACGAATTGCGCGCCCGCATCACCAGTAACCCGCCTCACATCACCACCTGGATCAATGGCGTGAAAATCATGGAGTGGAAAGAAAAAGAAGTTCGGCACCCGGACACCGGCGGCATCGCCCTCCAAGTTCACGGTGGTGGCAATTTCACCCAACAGTTCGTGCGCTACAAAAATATCAAAGTGAAACCTCTCGCCCGTACCACCACGGCCGCGGCCAGCACCGAGGCGGATCCTAGTGCCAGCGCTAGCGCCTCGGTTGCGGTTACATCGACCACGGCACCGGCAGCTGTCGACGCCACCGCGAGTGCACCCGTGACTCCCGCGAGTATTCCTGCGGTCGTCGCAGTGGAGAGCCGATAACTGGGCGCCTGGTTTTACCGTTCGATCGGGAAGCTATTAAATATTAAAGTAATAAGCGATTGATACGAACGATTCAGCACTCACCCCGCGGGTGAGTTTGGAAAAGGTGCCATCGGTGTGGCAGGCCTCGAGTCCAAAGGGGCGAGGTCGCGTGACGAGCTACGCGGCCACTGTAGCCGGGTACGCTGGCCCCGGTTTCCACACTTGGCCTTCGGGCCACATCCCTCAACACCCGGCTCCGAATTCGCTTCTTCGCATCCGGTCCACTGCCAAAAAGACGTTCGGAGAGGGGTTCGGCTCCGCGACCGGGGTCAGCGACCCACGGCTACAAAAGATCCGAATACGAAACCACGGCGCAGGCGGCGAAGCCGCCACTGTAGCCGGGTACGCT
>CAJBME010000221.1 GCA_903954065.1 uncultured bacterium | reverse complement strand
CTCCCGCTCTGCAACTCCCGCTCTGCAACTCCCGCTCTGCAACTCCCGCTCTGCAACTCCCGCTCTGCAACTCCCGCTCTGCAACACCTTCTCTGCAATACCTTCTCTGCGATGCTTTTGTGAGACAGCCACCCTGGAAGGGACGAGGCGAAGCGGACTGGCGATTTACTGCGGGAGAGCGTCTTGGAATCTAGCGATCAACTCGGCAGGATCCTCGAGGCCGATGGAGACGCGGATGAGGTCACGACTGACGCCGCAGCGGGCGGCCCATTCTAATTCGGTGTAGTGGGCGAGCAAGGTGTACGGGCAAGCCAGCGAATAATTCGTCCCGAGGCTAGGGCCTTTGCAGAGGCGGAGGCGGTCGAAGAAAGCCGGGGTGGCGGCGGGATCGCGCAGGGTCAGGGACAGGAGCATGCCGTGACCGCTGGCGGAGTCGGGACCGGGCCGGCGCAGAGCGGCGCAGGCCACTTCCTGCGCGGGGTTGAGGCTGGGGTAATGCACGCGCTCGACAGCGGGATGAGCGGCCAGCCAAGCGGCCACGGTGGCCGCCGAGGCGCTCATGCGGCGGACGCGCTCGACGAAATCCACCGAATTTTTCTCCAGCACCACCGCATCCAGTCCGAAGAGCGGCGCCGCGGCCTCCTGAGCGGACAACAGCCGCCGCAGGGGATCGACCCAAGCGCTGCGGGCGGACACGATGACGGCCCCGGCGAGCACGTCGCCGACGCCGGAAAACGCTTTGGTCAGGCTGGTGGTGACGACGTCCGCATGCGCGAAGGCATCGATGCCCGCGCAGGTAGCGACGGTATCATCGGCCACCACCGGAAACCCATGAGCCGCCGCCAGCCGGGCCACCGCCGGCAAGTCGGGCATTTCAATCAACGGGTTGCTCGGCAGTTCGGTATACAAGCCGGCCAGCGGTTCGCGAGCGGCCAGCGCCGCCAGCTCAGCCATGGCTTCGGCGCCGACACCGGGCAGAAAGCGGACCCCAGCGCCAAATTCTTCCTGCACCTTGAGCACGTCGACGTATGGGAATCCGAGTTGCGCGGTGGGCAGCCCGGGCCGCAACAGTCCGAGCGTCCGCTGCACGGCATGCACCCCGGCCATGCCACTGCAAAAAAGAAACACATGGTCCGCCGGCTGGCCAGTCAAGGCGGCAAGACGCTGGCGAACGAGGGACCGGGCCGCCGCGCCCGCGGATTCAGCCTCACGAAATTCAGACGCTCCCCATCCGGCTAGCAAACATTCCGCCAACCGGCTCGACACGCCCTGACCGCTAAACCGCCAGTAAAGCCGGGCCGTCTTCTCCGCCTCGGCCGGGAAAATCACCGCCGTCGCGTTCGTCGAGGCCTCATCGTCCTCATGCAGCCGACGCACCGCCACCCCCCGCACATCCTCCTTCAATAAAATCCAGTCCGCCGCGGCCGCCGCCGCCTCCGGGGTGGGAAATACCAACACTTTTTCCCCGTCCCCCGCCTTCTCTCGCGCCACCCGGGCCAGCAACTCCGTCACCAAAGGATGACAGAAAAACCGCGGATACCCAGCCTGCATCCTTCCCGTCACCGCCGGATCAGCCTCCTCATACCCAATCACGCTGGCCCACGTAGGCAAACACACGGAAACAGCATGCCGGGAATCAGGAATGGGACGGCCCAAATCAGCCGCCTCCCACAGTGGATCGTTCAAAAGGTCGCGCATGAAAGGGTCAGGTGGTGGTGGACAGCCCCCGCTCAAGGGCATCGAATTTTTTCGAACGATTGGCATAGGCCGGGTACTCGCGGCCTTCCAGATCAGCGGGCCGGTGACGGAAATGTTTGTACATCCACAACCACCCCTCTGGCTGACTCCGGATGACTGGCTCAAAAAGATCCCAAATCTGCTGAGCAATCTGGTGAGCAGGCTGCTCCGGGGTGAAATAGTGCGCGGGCCAGAGGCGCAAGCGGTAGGTGCCGTCAGGTTGTGGCAGAGTCAACATCGGCACGACCGGGCGGCCGGTGCGTTGGGCCAACGCTGCATGGAGCTGAGTCGCGCTCATTTTCAAGCCGAACGCGCGCACCACGGTGGCAGCCTGATCCGGGCGCACCGTCAGGTCGCACAAAAACGACGAATGTCCGCCCCGCTTCAGGTTTTTGAACAGCCGCAGCATAGCGCCCTCTGACGAAATCATCGTTTGCCCGCTATGGCCGCGCGCCGCCGCAAAAATCGGCGTCAGCTCGGAGTTCTTAAAGTCCTGCGCCACAATCATCATCGGCACCCCCCACCAAGGCATGACCGTGGCAATCCACTCGAAATTGGAATAATGCGGGCAGCACCAGATCGCCCCAGTCGCCGCCACCGCACCGGGCAACCCAGGGTCATCCGGAACAATCGTAAAATGCTCGCGCCAGTTTTCTGCAGTGAGATTCACTCCCCAGAACAGGTCGATCATCGTTTGCGCAAAGGAAATGTAGCTTTTGCGGAGCACCGATTTCCGCCAAGCGGCCGATCGTTCCGGAAAAACAACCCGCAGGTTCTCCCGACCGGTGGCCCGGCCGCGAGCATCAACCATGTACCCGATCCAGCCAGCAACCCGGGCCCATCGCCGGGCGGCCGGACGCGACAATCGGGGCACTCCCCAAGCCACCGCGCGGACGGCCCACGCCTCCACCCGGTGACGCAGACGCCGCAAGCGGCCTGGTTCTGCTCCTGACATCCCCCGGCCATAGCGCGCGCCACGGGATTCGCAAGGAGCGACGCGGCTTTCCCCCGGCTGTTCTTGACCTCGACGCGAAAAGCATGGAAGTACACATTCGTCAACAATCAGCGGATAATAAAACAAATCCGCGCGCCCCTACGCCCTTATTATCATGCCCCTCACGGCTTGCTTTCCTCCGGTCCGCCGGCTCCGTCACCGGATGTCGCCTCCGCGCGCCCTCGGCGGCGCGGGTTTATGGTGGGCCCTGACCTCGCTGGCGACGGCCCAAGGCACCGTCGGCCCGCCCGGAGCCAAAACCAACGCCGCCCCCGCCACCCTGAGCGAACTCTTTCACGCCGGCGGCCTGATGATGTATCCGCTGGTCGCCCTCTCCGTGCTCGCCGTCGCCCTGATCCTCTTCTACACCTTTAGCATCCGCCAAGACGCCGTGGTCAGCGACCGCTTCATGAACGAAGCCGAAACCCTCATCCGCGCCGGTGATTACCCAGGCCTCCTCCTCATCGCCAGCCGACGGAACGAATGCATCGCCCGCATCACCCAGAAAACACTGGAATTCGCCACCAAAAATCCCACCGCCAGCTTCGATGACGTCCGCGAAGTCACCGAAGCCGAAGGCACCCGCCAAGCCAGCTTGCTCAGCGGACGCATCTCCATCCTCGCCGACATCATCACCGTCGCCCCCATGGTCGGCCTGCTCGGCACCGTGCTCGGCATGATCGCCGAAATGCGCACTATCTCCAAAAGCATCAACAGCGTGCAAATGGAATTTGCCAGCGGCGTGGCCGAAGCCCTCATCGCCACCGCCGGCGGCCTGCTCGTCGCCATCCCCTGCGTGCTCGCCTACGCCGTGTTCCGCGGTCGCGTCCAACGCCTCATCGCCGAATTGGAAGCCGCCGCCACTCACCTCATGGCCATGCTCTCCGCCCAATACAAAAAAGCCACCGCCCGCGCCGCCGCCCAACGCGCAACTTCAGGCACCCCGCGCCCGTCATCCTGAAGACACCCCGCGCCCGCGCCCCACCCCACGGCATGAAATTTCGAAAAAATACCACCCACGAGGCCCTGGGTATCCAAATCGCCCCGCTGGTCGATGTCCTCATCCTCCTGCTCGCCTTTTTTGTGATTTCATGGAAATTCTCGCGGTTCGAAACTGAAATCGACATCAGCCTGCCCGCCGCCGAAAAAGGCCAGCCCCTCGAACGCGAATACAACGAAATTGTCGTCAATGTGCACACCGACGGCCGAGTCGTCGTCGATTCCCAACCGTACGATGAAAGTAAGTTGTTCGCCCGATTGGAAAATATCGCTAAACTGAATCCGAACGTCGCTGTCATCGTCCGGGGTGACAAATCCACCCCGTACGAGCACATAGTGGCCGTGCTGGACACCTGCAAACGGGCGGGTGTCTGGAACGTTTCTTTCATGACCATCCGTCCCGCGCCCGCCCCCTGATGACTCCCCGACTGCCGATCACTTTCCGCACCCGCCTCACCCGCCCCTTACTAGTGGCTGGGTGTCTGGCTCTCGGAGGCATGATCCAGCCATCCTCCCGCGCCCAGTCCCTCGAGGAACCACCCACCCGGCGCGCCGAACCCGTGGTCGATGATGAGACCACCCCGGCCATCCCCGAAGCTCCCCCCATCCCCGAAGGCACCGTGCCGCGCGCCGAACCCGTCAGCGACGAACCCGCCCCGCCCGCACGCGACACCCCCATCGAGGAAACAACCGAAACCACCAAACCCGCCACCAAACCGGGACCCAAAACCACCACCAAAACGGCCGCCCCCAAAAAGGCCGTGAACGTGCCCGCCCCCGAACAAAACCTCTTCGATTATGCCAACATGGTCTACGGCCAGAAGGCGTATGACCTCGCGGCCACCAAGTATTTCCAGTACCTCACCACCTACCCCCGGGGCACCTACGGACAGATTGCCATGTACCGACTGGCTGAGTCCCAACTCAATTTAGGACGGACTGCCGAGGCGGAAGCCGTCTATCGCCAGCTCATCCAGCGTTTCACCTCCGGCGATTACGTCGCTAATGCCGCCTATCGCCTCGGCTCGCTGGCCTACAATCAGAGACTTTTCGAGGTCGCCGCCCAGGATTTTGAAATTGCGGCCAGTCAGAGCCAGCAGGAACGAATTCGATTTTCCGCGATGTATTACAAAGCGCGGTCGTTGACGGAGCTCAATCAACCCAAAGCCGCGTACACAGAATATGCGCGCCTCGCACGGACCAAGAACAACAACCTATTCTGGGACCGCGCCTTGATCCAGCTGGGCCGCGCCGACGAGGCCGCCAGCCGCACCAAGGCCGCCCTCAAACACTATTTGCTGCTGGCCGGGGAAGGAACGGAAAACGAACTGATCGCCGAAGCCCTCGTCAAATCATCCCGCCTGCTCAAGCAAGAAGGCCAGACCGCCGAGGCCGCCGCCGGTTACGTACGCGTCCTCGGACTGGGTGGGGAAAAAGTCATTCCTTGGCGCGCCATCGCCCGCTATGGCTTGATCGAGAACTACTACCAGGCCAGCCAGTGGACCCAAGTCATCGAGACATACGCCTCCACCGAAGCCGTCCAGCTGCCGGAAGAACAACGCCCGCGCCTCTGGCTCATGGTCGGTGACGCCCAAGCAAAAATAAAACAACACCGGCGAGCCATCGATCTCTTCATGATGATCGATCAATACTTCCCCCAGTCCCCGGAAAATGCGGAAGCCAGTTACCGCCGGCTCCTCAGCCTGAACGAACTCAAAGACCCATCGCTGCCCGCCGTCGCCGAACAAGCCATCGAAAAGATAAAAACCGTCGACGCCGAAAGCCCGCAGATCGACCTCGTCCGCTTCATCGTGGCCGAACACTTTTTCTCAAAGCTCGTCTACGCCCAAGCCGCCGCGGCCTACAAAGACGTGCGCGTCGACAAACTTCCGGAAAACCTGCGGCAGCCACTCCTCTTCCGCCGCGGCTGGGCCAGTCAGGCGTCCGGGGACAACCCGACCGCCATCACGTCGCTCGGGCAATGGATCGAGGCCAATCCCAAAAGCCCGCAAATGCCAGAAGCCTTGGCCAAACGCGGCCTCGCCCACAAAGCAACCGCCGATTGGAAAAATGCCCAGACCGATTTCGAGAAAATCATCGAATCGTTTCCGAAGTCACCCGTGGCAGAACTCGCTTACGAGCAATGCGCCTTGGTCCGCGGCCAACGTAAAGACACGGAAGGCATGATCACCACCTTCAAGGCGCTGCTGGAAAAATTTCCTGCTACCCGGGCCGCCGCCGAAGCCCACTTCTGGATTGGCAGCGGTCACTTCGAGCTCAAACGCTACGCCGACGCCGTGCCCGAACTCATTCGCGCCCGGGAGCTAGATCCCAAAGCCTACGAGCGCGACGCCAGTCTGCGCATTCTGCTGAGTTATTATTACCAGAGCGATGTAACCCAGCTGGGCAAAGCCGTGGAAGTTGAACGCACCAAGGACGAACCAACCGCCCGCGTCCCACGCCAAGTCTACCAGTTCCTCGGACTCAAACATTACGAACTGGAAGAAATGCCTCAGGCCGACAAATACCTCGGCCTCGCCAGTACCCCGGACACCCCCGAAGAAACGGACCACCGCGTCTGGCTCGCCCTCTCGGAGGCCCGCCTCGTCAATAACCACTGGGAAGGCGCCATCGTCGCCTCCGATAATTTCCTCCGCAAAACCGACTTGCCCGCCCCCCAGCGCGCCAAAGGCATGCTCAATAAGGCCCGAGCCCTCTTCGCCCTCGCCAAACCAGACGAAGCCATCCCCGTCATCAACGAAGCCCTCGGCCTCCAGCCAGAAGCCCGCGTCCAAGCCCGCCTCCGCCTCCTCCGCGGTGACATCGCCATGAGCCAGAACGACCCAGCCCATGCCGCCGCCATCTACGTCGTGCCCAGTCAGATGTTCGACGACGAGGAAATCACCCCGCTCGCACTCTGGAAAACAATTCAAGCACTCGAAAAAGCAGGCAAACCCACCGAGGCCGCCGCCTACCAGACGGATTTGAAAAAACGCTTTCCCAAATTCGCCCCGCCCGCCGGGCCCCGCCCCGCCGCCACCTCATGATCGGCCGGTCGCCCACCACCCGCCCCACCGCCACCGCCGTCATTTCGAACGCGAGTGCTAGCCACTGCGGATTTCGTCTTGCGTCCGCGCGAAAGCGGTTATGCTACACATCCCATTTGTCCGATTAATTTCCCCATCGTTTATGTCCGTCGTCATCAGACTCCGCCGCGAAGGCACCAAGAACAGCCCATACTACCGCATCGTCGTCACGGACTCCCGTGTGCGCCGCGATGGTAGCTTCCTCGATCAAGTCGGCGTCTACGATCCCAAAAAGAAAGGCGACAACTTCCAGATCGATCTCACCAAGGTGAACGCCTGGACCGCAAAATTATGGTGTTAAAGGCCAAGAGCTTGAAGATCGAGTTGTTGCCGCTT
>CAJBME010000220.1 GCA_903954065.1 uncultured bacterium | reverse complement strand
GAGCTGAGTGACTCTGCCTACGATCCCCTTATCAAAGTCCGGGCTCTTGCCAATACCAATCCCCCCGAAAATCCATGGGACTTCCGTGACATCGCCCTCCCTTGGGCCGGCAAGTCACCCTTTTATATCACACCCGCTGATTCACTTTACGCCATGAATCCGCTGACTGCCATCCTTGCCGCTGTCCTGCCCGCGTCACCTGACGCCGGTCTGGAAATCAATCACATCGAACTGGCACCGTCGCCGCAACCATGACTCAACCCACCTCGTCCCACCAACGCCTCCACGACCTTGATGCCCTGCGCGCCGCGGCCATGCTGATGGGCATCACCTATCACGCGGCCCTCTCGTTTGCCTCCGACTTCCCATGGTCGATCCAGGACGTCGCGCAGGCGAAGTGGGTGTTCGTCTTTCAGGCCTGGGTGCATGGATTCCGGATGCAGCTCTTCATGCTTTTAAGCGGCTTCTTCACGGCCATGCTCTGGCGCCGGAAGGGGCTCAAGACCTTGCTCTGGAACCGCTGCCGGCGTGTGCTGTTTCCCTGCCTGCTCGGCCTGATCACCGTCGTGCCGGCGGTGATTTGGGCGGGGAATTTTGCCTCTCAGAGGCATAAAGATAATCAACAAAAGGGGGCCAGGACCGAACCCGCAACCGCAAGCCTCTGGGCCGCCGTGAAGCAGGACGATGTCCGTGCCGTGGAAGGCCACCTGGCCGCCGGCATCAGCCCGTTGAACCTGCATCCGGCGTTCGCCATCACGCCGCTGCAGTGGGCAGGCCTCAACGGCGCACGAAACGCGACAGCCCTGTTGTTGGACCGCGGCGTGCCCGTGGACATCCGGGGCCGGGACGGGCACACGGCCCTGCATGGCGCGGCCTTCATGGGCCACGCCGGGGTGGTCAGCCTGCTCCTCCAACACGGTGCCGACGTCAACGCGCAGAGCAACGACGGCGAAACCCCGCTGAAAAGCGCCAGCCAACCTTATACATCGGTCGAATTCATCGCCGGACTGCTGGGCATTCCCCTTGAAAAGCAAACGTGGGAAACGGGCCGCCAAAAGATCGTCACCCAACTCCAGGCCGCGGGTGCCAGGGAAACGGTGCTGGCCGCCGGCCAGTCGGCTGCGGGACCGGGCGCGCTCGCTTCGGCCTACCGGTGGCTGACGGAGACCCCAGTTTTCATGGTCCTGTGGTTTCTGTGGTTCCTCGTCTGGCTCGTTGCCCTGTTCTCGGTTTATGCGCTGCTCGCCGAACGGTTCGGCTGGCGCATCCGCGGGCACTGGCTGGTGCTTTCGCCGGCGAACCTATTGTGGCTGGTGCCTCTGACCCTGACGCCTACCGCGATGATGGGCTATTACCCCGGGATCGGGCCGGACACCGTGATGGGCATCATCCCCATGCCCCACGTGCTGGCCTACTACGCGCTCTTCTTTTTCTTCGGAGTAATCTATTACGACTGCGACGACCGGGAGGGCCGCCTTGGCAGTTCATGGCGTTGGCTGCTGCCCGTCACGTTGCTGCTCATCTTCCCGCTCGCCTTGGAATTCGCCACCGGCACCTTCGGTTTCCGTGACTCGCTGCTGCCGGCGAAGTTCCATCGACCGGCCTCGGTGTTCTTCCAGTCGCTCTTCGCGTGGGCGATGTCCTTCGCCAGCATCGGCCTGTTCCGCGCCCTGCTGACCCGGGAAAACCGCACCATCCGTTACCTATCAGATTCCGCTTACTGGCTCTACCTGGCGCACCTTCCACTGTGCATTGCCGGCCAGGCGGTGATCAGCCAATGGGCCGGGCCAGCCTGGATCAAGTTGCCTCTTTTTTCGGTGGTGCTGATCGCCATGCTGCTGCTGAGCTACCAGTTCCTCGTCCGTTACACGTGGATCGGCCGCCTCTTGAATGGCCCCCGGAATCGGCCCGGTCAGGCACCCCGACCGATCCCGGTTTCCGGCGCTGCGTTATGAGTGGCCCCCCCGCTTTTCAGCCAACCTGAAACCAGCCACCCCTCCAACCGGACACCATCAGCCAAATCCGAAAACCAGTTTCCAGAGGTTTTCTAACTCCCTTGCAAAACCGGCTCTGATCAGACCAATGGGACTATGAGCAGATCAAGGCAACCCGCCCGGCGATGGCAAAAACGCTCCTATCGAAGACATCGACCGCTGCAAGAATTGCGCGAAGCTGTTCATCATCGCCAAGAATAAAGAACTGTTCGACAACAAGGACCACGCTATCCTCTCCCATGAAAAACCGCTGCGTCTGCCCCCCTGCCCCGCGAAAGCGGAATGCTCCGGCATGCGTAGATCGAATCCCAGACCTTTCCCATGCAGACCCGAGCAACCGATCCATGACAACCATCGCGCTGGCCACGCTCGCCCTCACCGTCCTGTGCCTCCCCGCCGGGGCAAAGCCGACCAGTTCATGGGCGGAGTTCCGCGGCAGCGGCGGGACTGGCGTTGCGGCTGACTCACGGCCGCCAGCAAAACTCGCGGCACCGGCATGGAAGGTGCCGGTGGCTGCGGGTCTCTCCGCACCAGTGATCGCGGGCGGGCGCATTTTTCTCACCGCGGTCGAAAATGGCAGGCTCGTCACGTGCGCTTTTGACGTGACCTCCGGCCAGCCGCTTTGGAAACAGCAGGCGCCGGACGTGCCTCTGGAAAAAGTCCACGCCGCAGGCAGCCCCGCGACCTCGACACCCCTCGCCGATGAGGGGCGCGTGTATGTTTATTTCGGCTCTTTCGGACTGCTCTGCTATGATCACACCGGCGCAGAGCAGTGGCAGAAACCCATGCCCACACCCAAAAGTCTCTATGGCATGGCGACTTCGTTGATCGCGTATCGCGACACAATCATCCTCGTCCTCGACAACGACGCCGACCTGCCCGGCAGCCGGATGAGCCAGTCGAAAGTCATTGCCGTCAAGAAATCCGATGGTGGGATCGCATGGGAAACAGCGCGCCCCCTTGTGCGCAGCGGATGGTCCACCCCTGCGATCTGGAGCCACGACGGAGGCGAGGAACTGATCGTTCCCGGCAGCGGCCGGCTGACCAGCTACGATCCGCAGACCGGAGCCGAGAAATGGTTCACCACAGGTTTCTCCCGCGAGACGATCGCACAGCCTGTGTCCGGCAATGGCCGGCTCTTCGCGTCTGCCGCGATGCTGGGCGGCGCGGCCGATGAGCAGCCTGACCCCGGGCCTTTCTGGAAGGCCATGCTCCAGTTCGATGCAGACAAAGACGGCAAAGTGGCCCGCAGCGAAATGACGCGCTACTTCACCTTCCCGCTGCGGCCCGAACTGCCGCTCGAGCATCCGGGGTTCGGGATTCCACTGCCATCGGATGAGACCCAGCGGAAGAATCGTCAGGGCGAAACCTTCGGCTGGATGGACAAGGACGGTGATGACTTCTGGACCCGCGATGAATTCTTCGCCAATCTGAAGTTTGACCGCGGAAAGCCCAGGCTCATCGCCATCCGCCCTGGCGGCACTGGTGAACTCACGGAGTCGCAACTTGCCTGGGAAGTGAACCGCAACATCCCGGAAATCCCGTCCCCCGTGTATTGCAACGACCGGCTTTATCTGATCCGCAGCGGCGGTCTGCTCTCCTGCGTGAATGCCGGCGATGGCAAGCTCCTCTACACGGAGCGGGTCGGCGCTCCCGGACAATACAGTGCCTCACCGGTAATCGCCGGGGACCGGCTTTATCTGGTATCGAATCCCGGCATCGTTTCCGTGGTGAAGACGGGCGACGCGTTTGAGCTGCTGGACCAGCACGATCTCGGCGAACCGGCCTTCGTCACGCCGGCGTTTGATGAAGCCACCGTCTTCATCCGAACGCAGTCGCATCTGCTCGCGTTCCGCGCTGAGCAGGATGCGGGCGAAATCAACAACGCACCGGATGCGCCTGAAAAACGGGATCAGTCCGGATCCGGCAAATTGACACCGGCGGCGTCGCCTTCTGCCCCCGCTGAACCCGGCCCGGCATCAGGACCTAACGTGATTCCCTGTATGACCTACGATCAGGGCTGGGGTGATGTGAGTTACAACGGCCTGACGAAAATCAGGACGCCGAACATGGATGCGATGGCCGCGGCGGGCCTGCGCCTCAATCGCTTCTACGCGCAGCAGACCTGCTCGCCGACGCGGGCCAGCGTGATGACGGGGCGGCATCCGAATCGCATGGGCGTTTTCTGGCCAGGGATGCCGCTGCGGAAAAACGAGACCACCATCGCGCAGGACTGGCAGCAGAGCGTAATGGCCAGCTACCACGGCCAGGATTACGCCGAACCGTGAACCGGCTTTCCCTTTCAGCCATCCATTTATCCTATCACCATTATGCGCTTTCCGAACCTCCTCACCGCTCTCGTTCTCATGGTCAGCGCCAGCCACGCAACGGCCCAATACGAGGGCTGGAAACACACCGGCGCGCTATTCCTCAACACCACACCGGATGGGGCGAACCTTCCGGCGAATGCCGTCGTCGAGGGCTTCCCCTTGCTGGTGCGGCTGCACCGGGAATTCTTCAACTTTTCAGGGGCCGGGCCAAACGGGGAGGATATACGCTTTTCCGCGGAGGGGAAGCCGGCAGCCTATCAAATCGAACACTGGGACACGGCGAAGGGTGAGGCCAGCGTCTGGGTACGGGTGCCGAAGATCAGCGGGAATGCCCGGCAGGAGTTGCGCGTGTATTGGGGCAAAGCGGACGCGGCGGGCGAGTCGAACGGAAAGGCGGTGTTCAATGAGTCGAACGGATTCCTGACCGTGCTCCACATGGGCGATGCGGTGCAGGATGAGACGGGATCAGTGGTAGTGGAAGATGAGGGAACGACGGCGACGGCGGGCATGATCGGCACGGCGCGGCATTTCGGGGAGCGGCAGGGCATTTTCTGCGGTGAACAGAATCAGAATTTTCCCGTGGGCGCGGGTCCGCATAGCACGGAGGCGTGGGTCCGCGCGGAAAAGGTGAACGGCAGAGTTATGGCTTGGGGCAATGAGCACGCGCAGGGCAAGGTGGTCATGCATTTCATGAGTCCGCCGCGTGTGAAGATGGAGTGCTACTTCTCCGGCGCGGATGTCTCCAGCGAGGGGCGCCTGCCAATGAATGAATGGGTCCACCTCTTCCACACCTATGAAAATGGTGACTCGCGGATCTATGTGAATGGCGTGCTCAGCAACGCATCGAAAACGCCGAACGCGCCGCTGGCCATCAAGTCACCGGCGCGGCTCTACGTCGGCGGCTGGTACCGGAACTATGACTTCCGCGGCGATGTCGATGAGGTGAGGATTTCCAAAGTGACGCGCTCCGCTGACTGGGTGAAGTTGCAGTATGAAAACCAGAAGCCGCTCCAGACTCTGGTGGGGCCGGTCGTACGGCCGGGCGATGTATTCAAGGTCTCGCCGGAGTCCGCGACCGTTGCGGAAGGCCAGAGCGCCATATTTACCGCGGAGGCGGGAGGGGCTCAGAAGCTATCCTGGGTGCTCAAAGAGGGCGGCCGGGAATCAGTGGTTTCCGTGGATAGGCTGGCGTTCACTTTCGATGCCGGACGTGTCACCTCCGACAAACAGGTGACGCTGCAGTGCAGAGCAGTCTATCCCGCCGGCGTGATGACGAAAGAGATCGCCATCTCCGTTAAAGAGGACATTCAGGAGCCGGTATTCACCCTCGCCGCGCCGTCGGCATGGGATGGCCGCTCGGTGATCGAAATCGTGCCGCAGGTGACGAACCGGGACGCCATGCAGGCGAAGGGTGCCGGACAACTGAAAACAGAATGGAACGCGGGCCCCTTTGCCGTCATTAAGGAAATCGCGCCGGGAAAACTCCTTCTCAAGCGAGCGCAGAACAGTGGCAAACTCACCGTCATCGCGACGATCAGCAACGGCGGCCAGCCGGTCACGCAACAGGTGGACATTCAAGTAACTGAGCCCACGTCAGACCCGTGGGTGGCACGCAGTCCAGACAAGGATGAGAAGCCCGTGGAGGGGCAATTCTATGCCCGCGATGACAAGAACGAAGGGATGCTCCAGTACAACGGTACCCTTACTGAAGCGGCCGAGACAGTCTTTCTCAAACTCTACGCCGACGAAAAACTCATCAAAACGGAAACTGCCGTGCCCTCCGCTGACATGTCCTTTGTCTTGTCAACAAAGCTGAAGCCCGGGCTGATTCGTTACAAAGTGGAGTTTGGCACAAGGTCCGGCGGGCAGGAGACCGTGATGGAAACGGTGAGCGACCTGGTCTGTGGCGACGCCTTCATGATTGATGGCCAGTCGAATGCCCTCGCGACCGACACTGGAGAAAAATCCGCACCGGAAACCAGTGAGTGGATTCGCAGCTACGGACGCCCGCAGGATGATGAGAAAGCGAACGCCGGTAATCTCTGGTGCCGTCCGGTGTGGAAGGCGGAGAAAGGTGAAAAGGCCGAGCTAGGGTGGTGGGGCATGGAGTTGGCGAAGCAACTCGTGGCCAGCCAGCAGGTGCCCGTCTTCATCATCAACGCCGCCGTGGGCGGCACGCGGATCGATCAGCATCAGCGCAGCGCGGAAAACCCCACGGACCTCACCACCATCTACGGACGAATGCTCTGGCGAGTGCGGCAGGCAAAGCTCACACACGGTATCCGCGCGATCCTCTGGCATCAGGGAGAGAACGACCAGGGATCGGATGGCCCCACTGGAGGCTACGGATGGGAAACCTGGCAGCCGCTTTTTGTGGAGATGTCCGCGGCATGGAAACAGGATTTCCCCAACGTGCAGCAGTATTACATTTTCCAAATCTGGCCGGACTCGTGCAGTATGGGCGGACGCCATGGCTCCGGCGACATGCTGCGCGAAAAGCAGCGCACGTTGCCTCAGTTGTATTCCAATATGAGCATCATGTCCACGCTCGGCATCGTGCCTCCAGGGCCGTGTCACTTCCCGCTCATCGGCTGGGCAGAGATCGCCAATCTCGTGCAGCCTCAGATGGAGCGCGATCTCTACGGAAAAGTGTTCGCCTCCACCGTCAATCCCCCGAACCTTCTGCAGGCAGGCTACGTGGCCGGGAAGCGGGATGAAATCGCGCTCCAATTCGACCAGCCAGTGAAGTGGAAAGACGAACTCGCCACGCAGTTCTATCTGGATGGTGGGAAAGACCAAGTCGCCTCCGGCAGCGTCGCCGGAAAGGTGCTGACGCTAAAACTCAAAGAAGTATCCTCGGCCACGAAAATCACCTACCTGAAGGAAGTGGCGTGGAATCAGATGACGCTACTGGAAGGAGCCAATGGCATCGCCGCCCTGACATTTTGCGACGTACCCCTCGCCGGGCATAATGAGTTCCGCTGACACTGGTAACCGCTCAATCTCCTGCACCAGTGATCCGTGCGGCCTGCCTCCTGCCTATTCTCCTCGTGCTGGGGTTGCTGCTCCCCGCTCCTCATCTCCGGCTACGGAGCGAACAAGGTCGTCGCTTTCACCGGAGACACTGCCGGTACCGGCGAGTTCGCGGGATCCATCGCCGATCCCCACGACCGCACCGGCAAAGCAAAAACCGAGATCCATAAAACGGGTACCGGCAAATGGACGCTCTCCGGCAGCAACACCTGCACTGGTCCTATCACGATTTCCCTGGGGACACTTTGCGCCGACGGCGCGCCAGGTCCCGGTGCCAAGCCCGACATCGCCACCCCGACCGGCAGCAGCCTGGAGTTGAATTTCAATGGGCAAGTCATCGTCAGTAAACTCACCCTCGATGGCAAACCCCAAGCCCCGGGCTATTACAGCGCGACAAGCACACCGGGCTTCCTGACAGGCACGGGCATCCTGCAAGTACCGCGATGATGGAAGTGACACGCCGCGTGATGCGTATCAAACCCAGCACTCCATGAAACCCATTCTATTAACCCTGATTGCCTCCGTTTTCACACAGTCCGCCATCGCTGCCGATGCACCAGCAAAACCGGTGAAAGTTTTCATCCTCGCCGGGCAGTCGAACATGCAGGGACAGGGCATGGTTTCCAGTCTCGCCGAGATGAAGGTCGAGAAGCCGGGCACGCTTGCTTCCATGCTGAAAGACCCGTCCAAGGCTCCGTTGCTCAAGACCTGGGTGAATGCAAAGGGCGAGTGGGCCGAGGGGCGCGACGATGTGTGGGTCTGGGATGTGAACGAATTTGGCAATCGCCACGGGCGACTGGAGTTTGGCTATGGCTGGAATCCCGGCAGCAGAATGTGGTTCGGGCCGGAGATGCAATTCGGGCACTTGGTCGGTGACCAGTTCGACAATCAGGTGCTCATCATCAAGACCGCGTGGGGCGGTCGCGATCTTTACAAAGACTTCCGCCCGCCGGGTTCCGGCGGCACCGTGGGCCCGTTTTACACGGAGATGATCGGCACGGTGAAAAAAGTACTAGGCGATTTGAAAGGGCAATTCCCCTCCTACGCTGGTCAGGGCTACGAACTCGCCGGGTTTGTCTGGTGGCACGGCTGGAATGACTTTTGCAGCCCTGACAAGGGCACGCCGGAGTATGAGAAAAATCTGACGAACCTGATCAACGATGTGCGGCGCGAACTGAACGTCCCGAAGCTGCCGGTGGTTATCGGCGAATTCACCGGCCCGTGGGGGGCGGACTGCAAAGAAGCCGCCGCGCTGACCATTCGCAAAGCACAGCAGACCGTGGCGGAGAAACCGGAGTTTGCCGGGACGGTAAAGTTCGTGGTGACGCACGGTTTTGTGCGGACCGAGGAGCAGTCGCCGACTGGCGAGGGCTATCACGAATTCAAAAACGGGGAGACGTATTTCCTGCTCGGTGATGCGTTTGGCAAAGCGATAAAGACGCTGCTGCCGAAGTAACCCGCGAACAGTCAACTCAAACACCCTTCACTTTATGATTTGCCAATCCATCCTGCGCGGCATCCTTTGGTGTGCGGCCTTTACTTTCATTGCCGGCACTGGCGTGCCCGCAGAGCCGTCCAAAACGCCACCAGACCTCACGAAGGAACAGAAGGTGGATCGCGAACTGACCTACAATCTCGGGGCGACGGGCCTGCGGGGCTGGATTTATTCGAAACCGGCGACGCACTTCGACGGACTGCAGGGCCGGACGACGGATTTGAGCCGGCAGATTCTCGTGACACATGTGGGCGCGAAGTCTCCGGCTGATGGCGTTGTGAATGTGGATGATGTAATCCTCGGCGCGGGCGGAAAACTTTTCAACGAGGATGCGCGCAAGAGTTTCGCACAGGCGATCCAGACGGCAGAGGAGACGGGCCATTTGAAATTGTCGATCTGGCGCGCAGGGAAGCCGCAGGACGTGGAATTGAAGATACGCGTGCTCGGGGCCTATAGCGCGACGGCGCCCTACGATTGCGCGAAGTCGAAGCGCATCTTCGACGAAGCCTGCAAGGTGCTCGCGGACGAGCCGCTGAACGACAGCGTGATGGGCTCGATCAGTGCGCTGGCGCTGCTCTCGACGGGTAATGCGGAGTATCTGCCGAAGGTGAGGGAGTTCGCGCACAAGATGGGGCCGACTTCGATGAAGCTGAAGCTGAAGGACGGAATGGTGGTGTGGGACTGGGGCTATCGCGGGCTTTTCCTGACCGAGTATTTTTTACTCACAGGCGATAAGGAAGTGCGGCACGCCATCCGCGAACTCACGCTCTCGCTCGCGAAGGGGCAGAGCATGTATGGCACATTTGGGCATGGCATTTCCAGGCTCACCGCAGATGGGAAACTGCACGGCTCCATTCCTCCATACGGGCCGGTCAATATGGCCGGGCTGGCGGGGAATCTCGCCATCGTGATGGGGAAAAAATGTGGGGTGAACGACCCGGAAGTGGATGCGGCCATTGCGCGGGCGTCGGGATTTTTCGGCTACTTCGTGGACAAAGGGTCGATCCCCTATGGTGAGCATGAACCATGGCCGTATCACGAAAACAACGGGAAGGTCTCCATGACAGCAGTGCTGTTTGGGCTACAGGGCAACCGGGTGCTCGAGACGCAGTTTTTTGCGAAGATGGCAGTGGCGGGTTATCGCAGCCGCGAGTGCGGGCACACAGGGCAGGGTTTCAGCTACTTGTGGAGTGCGCTCGGCGCGAATGTCGGCGGCCCGGCGGCAGCAGCCGCGTTTGTGCGCGAGGCGTCGTGGCACCTCGATCTGGTGCGGCGCAACGATGGATCATTCACTTACGACGGCGGCGAGCAATACGGAGCGGGCAAAACGGACGACGACACTTACTACGGCAAGAGCGGCTATTATGGCATGAGCCCAACAGCGACGTATGTGCTTACCTACGCGATGCCGCTGAAAAAACTCTGCATCACCGGTAAGGACGCGGCCCGCGCGAACTGGCTGAGCGCGCCGGATGTGAAGGATGCAGTTGCCTCCGGTCGCTTCGACACGGAGCGAAAAAAAATGAGCGCGAAGGAACTGGTGGCCGCGTTTGGCGACTGGTCGCCCATCGTGCGCGGCTGGGCGGCTGAGGAACTGTCCAGGCGGCCCGAGGCGACGGCGATGGTGCCGCAACTCATCACGCTCGCCGATGGCAGGGACGTGCATTTGATTCAGGGCGCGTGCGAGGCGCTAGGCGAACTGAAGAGCGAGGAGGCTCTGCCAGTCCTGGTTCGTCAGCTTTCACACAATGACCGCTGGGTGCGCTTCAAGGCGGCGGCCGCGATTCGGAAAATGGGCGGCGCGGCAAAACCCGCCATCCAGGAAATCCTCAAGGCGCTCGTGCAAACTGCCGAGCCGCTCCTCCCGGTGAATTGGGCTGACCCCATCCAGCTCACGCACGGCCAACTCGCCGATGCTTTGTTTGAAGGCCCGCTCGCCGAAGCCGTGGAAGCCGCCGACCCGAAGCTGCTCTACCCGGCCATCCAAGTGGTCTCCCGCAACGCCGACGGCATGGCCCGGGCGAAACTCCGCAGCTTTTTCGACAACCGATTGAAGCTTGATGACGTGGTTGCACTGGCTCCCGACATCCTCGCCGCTGTGAAAACCCCCAGCCCGGCAGACACCATGTTCAGCAATGAAATCCGCATGGGCGGCTTCAAGGCGCTGACGAAGTACCACTTCAAAGAGGGCATCGAAGCCGGAGTCGAGCTCGCGAAAACACAGGGCGGCCACGGCAGCGAAAGCCGGACGGGTGAAATCATGAAGGAGATTGTGAACTACGGTAACGCCGCGCGCGAAGCCATTCCGGATCTGCGCGGGCTGGTCGTTTCCTTCAACGAACAATGCGAACGCGGAGAATATCCCAAAGGCGAACTCAACGACCGGCGGGTGGGAGCCGTGGAAGACGCGATCAAGGCCATCGAAGCCGCGACGACGCAGCCGGAAATCCGTAGTATCCCGGCAGCCCTGAAAGAGGGCGCATCAAAGCAATGAAACCAGCAAGTTTCACCCGTGACCTGAGTTTTTAGGCGCAATCGGAATGAGTGGGGGGCCAATTGTCTTGGTTCAGCGTGCCTGTCCGGAAGTCTGGTGAGCCTCAAGCTACGGCGGGAGTGGTGTGTGGTTTGGTTTTTTGTGGTGGGAGGGAGATAGTCTGGTGGGCGATTCTACGGCGCTCGCGGGCGGTTTCGAGTTTTTTGTCGCGGGCGGCGTGGATTTCATCCTGCCGGCCGGCGAGGCGGTCTGCCGGGGTGATGT
>CAJBME010000219.1 GCA_903954065.1 uncultured bacterium | reverse complement strand
CTTGAAGGATGTGGCCTGGGGGCCAAGTGTGGAAATCGGGGCCACCGTTCCCGGCTACAGTGGCGGCTTGGTCGCCGCCTGGTGATTTCCGAGCCGGATCCGGGATGGAGAATTCTTGCTCAAACAGTCAATCCGTTTGTGAATGATGGGCGCGCGCGCCAGACCCGGTGAGGCTGGGGCCCGGATTCCGAGATGCTCTGCGGACACCTACACCAAACAGAGAATTTGTACCGACTTAAATTACTGAGGGTTAAGCTGTTGAATCGAAAGCGTTCTTTTTTGCAGTGAGGGAAAACCTGGGCGTGGACTGTTGTCGGGAAATTTTACATGCGAGTTTTTTTCCGCAACTCATTGATGAGTAAATAATTACATTAATTGAGTGTTTTGTTTTTTCTAGAGTTGTCGAGATCAATTACAAAAAGGAGAAATTTCATAAAAAAGATCCCAGCCATAAATAAAACTCTAGAAAATTTTCGGGGTGCAACAGATTGATTAGAAGCGACATATTTACAATAATTGAAAATATTATCATAAAAAAATGTCAAAAACGGCATGATTCATGTTTATTGGAGTCTTCTGTCGTTCGTATGGCGCCTGACGTGACCGCGTCTTGCGATTCGAGTGGCAAAAAACACACCAAAAAAATCCATGAAAATCAAATATGTAACCACCGTATTATGGGCTGTTTTAGCGCTGTTGGCTCCGATGGAGGCTGCGGCGACGATTATCGCTCGCTCTGGCATTTATAATATTGGCAGCGGTCTGACGACTCGGCGTCCCTCGGGTGATTCGGCTTTTGATCTGAGTACATCCGCACAGTTCAATCAATTGAGTGTTTTGATTGAGGCCAAGAATACGGCTTCCTCATTACCGACGGGGTTTGTGCTGGATGGAGGTTTTACGGGTGGTACGCCGGCGGCTCCGGCGGTGCTGCCGACGCCGGCATTGGGTGGGGCCTTTACTTCTCCGTCGACCTTTGAATATGTTCCTTGGAAGAGTTTCGCGATTCCTGCTGGCTACACGTATCTTTACGTCAACTGGTACGATTATCGGGGCGACGTGGAGCCGGTGCAGCGTGACTTGTATCGCTCTCATTATTATTACATTGCGAACCTTAATTCCGACAGCATTCATTCGCTGCGTGATGCTTCGGGCAATTTCGATGCCGTGGCTGGTTACTCACTGTTCAAAACGGCGGCTGTCCCTGAGGGGGGTGCGTCTATGGCCCTGATCTTTTTGGCCTTGGGCGGTTTGGGTGTGGCCCGTCGTTTCTACGGTCAAGAGGTGAAATAACACTGATCGAGTCTTCTTGACGTTAAGGGGTGCGGATTTTTATCCGCACCCTTTTTTTGTGAGAGGAGGGGGGAGTCTTTGGTCCTGGGCATTCCGCCGGACCGGATTTATCATTTCTTCTGACGCTGGAAAATCTTCGATCAGGCCGCTGGGCCGTAGTTTTTTAGCAACAGGCCAATCCGATGACGTAGATGACTTTGGTGAGCAGATGACAGAGCTGGTCGGTCTGGAAACTGATTTTTTTCTCGATGCGCAGTGCGTCAATCAGCCAGTGGAGGACGAACTCGGCCAGTCCCAGCCAGCCGCAGCCGGTGATGATCCAGACGAGGCCGGCGTGAATGGCGGCGTGGGCACTGAGGACATAGATCCAAAGGAATGGTGTCGGGGCGTCTTCCTGGGGGGCGGCCAAGTGCCGGTTTTTGGCCCGCGCCATGAAGTCGGTCTGCCATGAATAATCAGCGAGGGCATGGCCGATGGCGAGTGCGCCCATGATGGCGAACCAGCTCTGCGGGCCGTCTTGCAGTTGCCACCAAATGTCCATGGATGGCGAATCTAGACTGTTCCGAAGGCCGCGCAAGAGCGGCTCTTATGACCGCTCAGGGTGCGGGATACGCGGTATGCGCGATATTGTTCCCTTTGTTGATGCGTCGTACGGCGACGACCCATGGTTCTCCTTCGCGGGGTTCTCCGCGGGGCCAGTCATAGCCTAGGACGCTAATGCTGACTTTGCCGGCTCCACGTGGATCCATGGGCCCTCGTCGACCAGCCACCAGGTGTGCGGGGGAGAGAGTGATCCCACTGAGGCGTGGGCCTTCTCCTTGTTTGTTGGTGTAATCGAGGGAGGTGATGCGGCCGAGCCAGACCGCTTCGGCGCGCCCGCGGGGGTTGGTGTCTGGCCCGGTCGATCCAGTCTCTTCTGAGGCTTGAATCTCCTCTCTGATTTCGGCCAGCCACCGTCCTAGTGATGGGTCGGCGGTGAGGCGTTGTTCTGCCTGCAGGCGGTCATTGGTCTTGTTGATACGCCAGAGCAGCGCCGCCGCGCCCATCACCAGGATCATCAGGCTTCCGGCCGCTATGATCCAGCGAGGCAAGGAAACAACGGGGCGGGGTGGCAGAGGACGGGCAACGGGTCGGGGCATCGCAGAAAAGATGTTCCATGCACGGCCGTTCCACCCGTTGCAAGCATGGATTTGCCGGGACTCGGTCAGAAAAGCCTGTGGGCCAGCCGCCACGTTGGCGCGGTGGGAGGGACTGATCGGAAATCGGGCAGCCGACGATCCTGAAATGACAAGACGGCGCCGAGAAGCCAAGGGATGATTGATGACACGAAAAACCCGGCCGCGAGAACCGGGCCGGGTTTGACACTGACGTAGATAAAACTGGCGTGAACGTCCGGGAGGACTCGGTCAGGCCGTGGGCCGTGACCCCAAGGCCCAGAGCCGTGATGGTTACGGAGGAGTGGATCCGCTGTTGCTATTCGAACTCTTTTTACCGCTGTCCCATGTTTTGATATTGTCTTCCCATGTGGATGGGTCTTTGTCTTCGCCTGCGGAGAAGACCAGCACGCCTTGGTAGAGTTTGGTGGTGGTGGACGTGGTGTCTGGGTTGTCGATGTCCTGACTGTAGTCAGCGTCCATGATCACGTAATATTCTTCGCTCCAGGGGTCGACGATGCTGATCAGGTCGCCTGACGATTTCAGACCGAAGCCGCCGCCTTCTTCCACGGGTTTCAAGTCCGGCAGAAAGCGAATTTTCTTTGGGTTCATGGCTTCATCGGTTCCCATCAAGGTGCCGGTGAGGATTTCATCGGTGCGCACTGGCGTGACTTCGCCGCCGGAAGCATCTCCTGGGAGCGGGTATTTCGAGTATTCCGTGTAGTAGTTTTTCACGGAATTGACCAGTTGGACGGCCAGGGTGCGGGCCTGTTCACGCTTCATCTTTTTGAAGATGGAGCCGAACGATGGCAGGGCCACGCCGGCCAGCAGGGCGATAATGGCGACCACGACGAGCAACTCCACCAAAGTGAAGCCGGAGCGCCGGGATAGCAGGGGGAGCGGGGTAGTTTTCATCAGGTGAATCAATGCAGATTTGATACAAAGCCGTTTTGTTCGGCGTGGTGCGAGGTTTTTCCAGCCGTCTTACAAATGCTAGGGAATTTTCCTCTATTTATCAAACAAATTTTGTGGGTATATTGTCAATACATGCCCTGTTCGGCGGCCGGATTGAGTTTCCGGTTGGCTGCATTGGATTCGCGTCGCTGGCGGAAAAAGTCGCGGAGGAGCATGAGTGATTCATCGGCGAGGATTCCGGAGGTGATGTCGCAGTGGTGGTTGAGGCTCGGGTGCTGCAGCAAGTTCAGCAGGCCGCCCGCGGCTCCTGCTTTGGCGTCGGGGCAACCGAAAATGACGCGACGCAAACGGGCGTGCACGATGGCTCCGGCGCACATCGGACATGGCTCTTTGGTGACGTAAAGGTCGCATTCGTTCAGCCGCCAATCGCCAAGGGCGGCAAACGCCTGAGTCATGGCCAGCATTTCGGCATGGGCGGTGGCATCCCGCAATAATTCCACCTGATTGAAGGCCCGGGCCAGAATCTGGCCGTCTCGGACAATGACCGCACCCACCGGAACTTCTTCCGCCTCATAAGCTCGTGCCGCTTGGCGCAACGCTTGAGACATGAAAAAAGCATCGCTGCCAAGATCGATCATGGGACTTTCCTCGGTCATTCTTGTATCCTGCTCAGAAGCCGACTTTCGGCACTCATCACTTTCGTGTTTTTTCGCGGTCGACGCCATCACTGGTGGCGTGGGGTTGGCGGCGTATCCCGTTTTGTAGCGGGTCATTTGCGTTATTGCGAAAGAGGGGAGTGGGAGCCGGTGGTTAAGGAGAGAGTCTTTCGATGCGCCATCCTGACGGGGCTGCCGGGTCTTGGGTGTAGCGGATGCGGTCGTGGAGCCGACTGCGGCGACCCTGCCAAAATTCCAGAGTATCTGGGACGAGGCGGTAGCCACCCCAGTGGGCTGGGACGGGCACCCTTCCTTGTGGAAACTGTTTTTCGAGGGCGGCGAATTGGAGTTCCAGCCACTCGCGGCTGGGAAGAACGCAACTTTGAGGAGAGGCGTGGGCCCCGAGCTGGCTCAGATAGGGGCGGGTTTGAAAATAAGCTGCGGTGTCGGTAAAGGTCGTTTTTTCCACGCGGCCGCGCACATGCACCTGACGTTGCAGCCCGGCCCAGAGGAAGGTGGCGGAGACGAGCGGGTTGGACTCGATGTCGCGCGCCTTGTGGCTGTCGTAGTTGGTGAAAAATGTCAGGCCAGTGGCGTCGAGTGCTTTGAGCAGCACGGTGCGCGTCGACGGTCGTCCGTCTGGCGAGACGGTGGCCAGAACCATGGCATTGGGTTCGATGAGTTCGGCGGCACGCGCTTCGGCCAGCCAGATACCGAATTGGTCGAGGGGAGCCGGCTCGACAAAGCGTTCGTCCAGCTCGCTCAGGGCGTAATCGACGCGTAGGGCGGCGAGAGCTTGGGCGTCCAGCGGAGCGGGAGTGGGGGAGTCAGTCATGGGTTGCGGTGGAGATTGGGGCTTGAGTCCGGGGCATCCGTACCGTAGACCGGCCGTATTACAATGCACCCGCATCTCGAAACTGTTCTTTTTGATGAGACCACCATCCTGCATCGTCTTGACGAGCTGGGGGCTCAAATCACGAAGTCATACGCGGGCCGGGAGCTGACGGTGCTGCTGGTTTTACAGGGATCCCTTTTTTTTGCAGCGGACTTGCTGCGGCGGATTGATCTGCCGCTGCAGGTGACCAGTCTGCAGGTGTCCAGCTATCATGGCGGCACGGTGTCGGCGGGGGAGGTGACTTTTCATCAACCTGCCCTGCCGGACTTACAGGGGCGGCATGTGCTTATCCTCGATGATATTCTCGACACTGGCCTGACGCTGGCCACCCTCCGCCGGAGGCTGGAGGTCGAGGTGAAGCCGGCGAGCATCGAGCTCTGCGTCTTGCTGGAAAAGCGGCGGTCACGGGTGGCCGGGGTCAGGGCTGCCTACGCCGGATTTGAAATTGAGGATGAATTTGTGGTCGGGTATGGTCTTGACTATAAAGGGTTTTATCGCAATTTAAGGTGTATTGGTACGCTGTCCGACAACTCTCTTTTCCATGGTGAAGGCTGACGCTCAATCAACGATTCGACTCCTTTTCTTTTCCTCGCTGCGTGAGGTCTCCGGGGTGGATGAGACGGAGTGGCCGTGGCCGCCGGTGGCGGGAGCGCCTCCCGTGGTGGCTTCATTGCTGGCTGAGTTGTACGAGCGTTGGCCGGCGCTCAGTTCTTGGGACGGACGGCTGCTGATGGCGGTGGATCTGGAATACGCCACCCGGGAAACGCAGCTCATCCCTGGTCAGGAAGTGGCGCTGATGCCGCCCGTGCAGGGAGGGTAGGCGGCGAGCGGCGATTTATTGTCCGGCGCGGTGCGGCGCCGGCGGCGGCGTGAATGAGCTGCGGAGGTGTGGCCATGTTGCCGCCCAGATGGCGGGGCATCGCATGGGTTTGGCCGCGGGAAGCTGGACCAAGGCCAGAGCTTGACGGCACGTGACGAGAACGACGTCATCGGCGGCGCGGTGGATGGAGAAGGCACACCAAAAGCGCACGCGCTCCAACGACTCGAGTCGTCCTCGCACCAGCAGGTGATCGCCGAGTACGGCGGGTCGATGGTAGTCAATCTCGGTGCGCAAAACCACGGCAAACTGGCGAGCTTCAGCCATTTCCCGTGCATTGGCCCCCAGCAGCGCGCCCAGCCGGGTGCGGCACGTCTCCACATATCGCAAATAAGCCGTGTTGTGCACGACCCCGCCGGCATCGGTGTCGAAAAACATCACCTCCTCGCGCGTTTCCAGCGCAGGTGAATCAGGCAGTGAGCGAGCGGGGATCGGACTCATGCCCCACGACCTGCCCCGAAGCCCGGGTCTCAGCAACTCATTTTTAAACAGCCGCCGAGCCGGGAAGGGGCGGATTTCCCTCGTTGTCATCGGCGCCACTATCGTTTTTTGGGCCGTCGTCACCGAGAAAAAAGGCCAGACGCTCGCGCCACGCGGCGCGCTCGTTCGCATCGTCCAGCGTGGGCAGTCCATCCCAGCATAAGGCCCGGGCCAGTTCCGGGTTGAGCTCCTGAATCGCTTGCGCCAGTCGCAGGAGCGACGGCTCGCGGAGTGACCGCGCCAGCAATGAGGCCGCCTCAGGTCCGGCCGGAGCGGGCGACGCCGGGCTGTTCGAGATGGAAAATAATCGATTCATTCTTCGTTCAGGATGGCATTTATTTTTTCCAACTTGTTCTTCAGCGCACCGGCCTGCTGGGCCGCTTGGTGGGCGCGAAATTCACGGACTTGTTGCAGTCGCTGCGGGGCGCATTCATGCAGCGCCTGCCATAACAAAAGCGTCGCCGTTTCCACGGCATTTTTACCGAACAACCCCGTTAAAGTCAGCTCCTCCAGCAGCTCACGCTGCGCCGGCGGAAGCGACAACGTGAGTTGCTCCGCCTTGACCGTGTTCTGAGGGCGCCCCGGTCCCCGGCGGGCCCCGTCAGCACTGTGCAAAAGAGAAAAATCATCCATGGCATGATCGCAAACGCACCAGACGATCCGGACGATCCATCTGCCCAGCCGCTCGCAATGACCTGACTCCACCCCCGAAAAAATGCACCACTGGCATCATTCTCAGAAAAGACCGTCAGATTTATAAATAATACCAATTAAAAATAGGAATACAAATCCATTTTAATACATTTGTTATTCTCTGAATTACTTAATTGTTCTAAGTAATTAAGTTATCCAAGACATCAAAAATGGATCTTGATGAAAGCAGAAGGTTGAAAGCAGAGACCGGGGTCAGCGCCCCCAGCTACAAAAGAAACCATGGGCCCTCAGCCACATCGTTTAAGACACGGCTGCGAATCCACCAATAAGGCGGCGCCGCCGCCACTGTAGCTGGGGACGTTGGCCCCGGATTTCACACTTGGCCTTCGGGCCACAACGATCAAGACACGTACGCGAATGCCCTTATACGAATACGAATCCCGTTCCCTGCCAAAAAGACGTTCG
>CAJBME010000218.1 GCA_903954065.1 uncultured bacterium | reverse complement strand
GTTCGGCGCCGCGTCCGGGGTCAGCGACCCACGGCTACAAAAGAACCGAATACGAAACAACAGAGCAGGCGGGACGCCGCCATTGTAGCCGGGTCCGCTGGCCCCGGTTTCCACACTTGGCCTTCAGGCCAGATCCCTCAAGACCCGGCTCCGAATCCGCTTCTTCGCATCCGGTCCCATGCCAAAAAGACGTTCGGAGAGGGGTTCGGCGCGGCGACCGGGGTCAGCGACCCACGGCTACAAAAGAACCGAATCCGAAACAACGGCGCAGGCGGGACGCCGCTACTGTAGCCGGGTCCGCTGGCCCCGGCGGCCGCGGTCCAAGCCGTGGGCTTGGATCCGCTGGCTGGGCGAATTATTGAGCGACGGGGGTGGCTCCTTCGTCGAAGCAATAGAGGTGGGTCATGGTGGTGACGAGGAGGCGGCCGTTGACGGCTACTGGGCTCGACATGATGGGGGCAGGAAACTCGACGGTGGCGAGTTTCTTCATTTCTTTTCCATGAGCGAGGATGTTTAATTCTCCTTCTTCATTGCCGAGGTAGACTTTGCCATCGGCCACGAGTGGGGATGACCAGATGTGTCCTTTGGTATCGAAGACCCAGTGTTTTTTGCCGGTTTCGGCGTCCAGGCAATGCAGGCGTCCTGAGTAATCTGCGGCGTAGAGCAGGCCATCGGCGATGGCGACGGTGGAGATGCTGCGTTCGATGTCTTTGTATTGCCAGATGACGCCGGATTTCGAGATATCGCCCATTTTGGTGACGTCGATGCATGACAGGCAGCCTTTGCCTTCGCCGTGTTCTGGATCTTGGCCGATGGCGACGTAGACGCGGTCTTTGTAGACGACCGGAGTGGCGATGATTTCGCTCGGGCCATCGGGATCGGCGTATTTGCGTTTGGTGGTACCATCCTCTTTGAAGCGGAGTTCAGGGGGGATGCAGTCGAAGCGGAAGAGTTCGGGCAGGATGCTGACGTCGTCGGATTCGGCTTTGGGCACGGGATCGAAGCCGTAGAGGAAGCCATCGCCGCCGCCGAAGATGACCATGGGTTTGCCGGCGATGGGCGAGTAGGCGGGGGATGACCAGTTGCAGTGCAGGCAGCGTTCGCTGATTTTGGATCCTTCTTCGCCGAGGTATTCGCCGGTTTTTTTATTGACGGCGATGAAGGCTGGGGCTGAGGGATTGGGGATGTTGGTATGGGTCCAATCCACGCCATTGGAAGTGGTGGCGAACACGGTGTCGCCCTGGACGAGTACGCTGCTGGAGGTGATGTTGTGCGGGAAGACGCCGAGTTCCTCGCGCATATCAAAGCGCCAGAGGACGTCTCCATCGGTGGGCAGGACCTCGGCGACAGGAGGGGCCGGCTGCCCCGGAGCGGCGGTCGGAGTGAAATACTTGGCTTCGTCTTGAAAGTCGCCGTCGTTGCCGTTGGTTTGACCGTTCATGTCAAAAGCGATGACCTCGCATCGGTTCGTGACGGTGTAGGCGATACCCGCTTCAATGAATGGCGAGGAACACTGACCAAGATACTCCCAGTCTGAAACCTTGCCGGCACCGAGCTTGGGGATGACTAGCTGCCACAGGTACTTACCGGTCTTCTCATCAAAACACATGAAATTCGCCCGATCACCAGTTTTGCCGGCATCGCGGGGGACTTCGTTATTGGTGCCGAGCAGGATTTTGCCGTCGGAGATGGTGGGGGTGCCGTAACTTTGTGACCCCAGTTTGGCGACCCACAGGCAATTCTGGGTGGTGGCCATGTCGACATCTTCCTTGCCTTTGAGGCGTTTGCCTGGCGAGAAGGCGGCGGGCAGGCCGACCTCGGCGGAGATCATGTTTTTGGTGGCGGAGCCGCACCATTCCGGCCAGTCGGCGGCTCGGGCGGCGGGCGGGCTCAGGGCGGCGCCTAGGGTCAGGGCGGTTCCGAGCCCCAGCATGGCGGCAGGGGAGGACGGGAGAGTGGCTGGCTGCCCGCGGTGAGTGCGTGTTGGTGATGGGCGTGATTTCATGGTTGGCTTTGAGGTGCTGGCCTTGGAACGGGAATGTGTTGAAAGTGAAAAGAATGATCGGGAGGGGAACGGTGTGAAGAGCGGTCCTTAACGGTTGAGCTACCGCTGGCGAGGGCAAGGATGATCCTGTCAGCCTTCCCTGAGTGGGGATGTGACCAATCCCTTAGTCGTTCGGGGTCACGAGAATGTTGTCGATAAAGACGCGTTTCTGAGCTTGTGGGGAGAACCCAAAAACGCCGGGGGCGCCGTGATCGTGGCCGTTGACGTGGGTTTGTTCGAACGTCCAAGCGGCGGGTTCAGGCTGACCGCGTTCCCACGCTTTGACGCGGATGATGGACGAGGCGTCGGCCTGATGGTCCACTCTGGTTTTGAGCACGTACCACACATTCGCCTTCACTGGGAACGGAGTGTGCACATTGTAGCGCTCATAATTCGAGGAGATGGAAATCGAATTTTCATTCCCTTTCAGGGTGATGAGGTAGCGTTGATTGACCACGCCGACTTCGGATTTGAGGCGTCGGCTGCCGTCGGTCAGCACATCGGCCTGCAGGGTGTAGTTTTTGGCTTCTTCGGTGCCGATGAAGGTCATGGCGCGCTGGAAGAAAATCTGATCGAGGGTTTTGGTAAGGGCCTTGGATTTGACGGCTGGGTCTTTCGGGTCGGACCACTCGCGGACCTCCCATTTGAAGCGTGCGCCCATCCATGGCAGCGGCGGGTAGGCGAAGGTGGCACCGGTTTCGGTGGCGTGATCTTCTTTAATGTCAAAGCCTTCGAAGTCTTCGGTTTGAGTGGAGGCGGGCATGACGCGGCAGCGAATCACGCCGGTGAGGCCGTTCGGCCCGGTCGCTTTAAAAGCGCCAGCGCTGATTTTTTTGCCGGCGACGAGGGTGCCGGCGGCATCAAAGGCCGCATCGGCGGTGGCTTTGACGCGGGCGGTGGCTGGGATGTAACTTTCCCATTTCACGTCGCTCGTCTCGCCCGCGACCAGGCCTTTGTTATCGATGGTCTGAATCCGGAACGAGGCTTTTTCGCCCGGGGCGAGGGTCACTTCTTGGGGAATGATGCGCAGAGCGGCGGCGGGGCCGGCTTTGAGGGGTTCTTCTTTTGGGGCGGCCTCGGCGGTGATGGTGCCGTCGGCGATGTCGAAGCAATAGAGCTGGTTGCGGGTCGCGATGTAGAGCAGGCCATTGGCCACGGCCGGTTGGGCATTGCATTCGCCATCCATTTCCACCGTTTGCACGGCTTCGGCGCCATCGCTGGTGAGTTTGAAGATATGGAGGAAACTGGCCACCCCACCGCCTTCGCGGGCGCCGCCTTTTACTGGGCAATAAAGGTAGCCATTCACATAGAGCGGCGACGAATGCAGGCTGCTTTCAGCAATTTTCTTTTCGAAGACGAGGGCGCCGGATTTGATATCGACGCAGATGAGTTGTCCGGTTTGGGCGATTTGATAGACGCGATTGCCGACCACGGTGGCGCTGGCGGTAAATGAGCTAAAGGGATGGCGCCATGCTTCGGCGGTGGCTGGAAGCGGGGTGCCGTCGGTTTTGGTGGGGTCTGCTTGTTTGGCAGGGATTTCTTTGGGGAGGCGCACGCCGACGAAGCGGCCGATTTCCGAATTGTCCACGTTTTCATCGGCGTGGATACCCATGATGGTATCTTGGGCGATGACTGGGGAGCAACCGACGCCCATTTTCGAGAGCTGGAAGCGGAAGAGCGGCTCGCCGGTGCGGGCGTTGAAGGCGTAGAGGTTGCCGTCGCCGGTGCCGGAATACATGATGCGGCGGCCGTAACGGGTCTCGATGAATGGGGTGCTGTGGGAGCTGTCTTTCGGTTGCAGCCCGCCGCTGGTAAACCAGACGAGTTCGCCAGTGCGTTTGTCGAACGAATAGAACCGGTCATTGGCTGGGCCGGCAGCTCCCCAGTTGGCGGTGATGCAGTGGACGATGACGGTGTCGCCCTCAACCACGGGGGCTCCCGTCCGGCCGTTGGGGAAAGTCAGGCGTCCGACGCCTTCCATGAGGGATTTGCGCCACTTGATGTCCCCAGTGGCGGCATCGAAACACATGAAAGCCCCGTTGGTGGTTTGGAGGTAGAGCTGTTTGGTCTCGGCATCATAGGCCGGACTTCCGATGGCATAACGGTTGTAGGCCGTGTCGGAAATAAAGTCCCGAAACTGTTTTTCCCAGATCATCTTGCCGCTGGCGGCGTCAAGGCAGGTCAAGGTCTCTACCAAGTCTTCGAATTCCCCGCGATACCCGAGAACGTAGAGTCGGCCGTCGACGATGATAGGTGTTCCTTGGGCGGGCAGGGGCGACGTCCAGACGGGTTTTTCTGGCAGTAGATGTTTTTCGTATTTCTCGAGTGAGACGCCGGTCTGCAACGGGCCGCGCCACTGCGACCAGTTGAATGATTCAGCCGCCGAGGCGGCGGAGACGGCACACAGGAGCCAGCAGGCAGGCGCGAAGAAGCGGAGCGACAACATAATCGAATGGGGGATGTGCGGGCCAGAGGAGGGTCGCGGACGTGGCCCCCTCCCATGACCGGAATAACGAATGGTCAGCCCCCGTCCCGTGCCTGTCAAAGGCAAAGCCGCCCCGCCGTCCCGACCACGCCTGCATAGGCAAATTCTCTATGCGACGCGACTGGCGGGGGAGGAGTGGGGGCACGCGCGCCGTATCAATGGACAAACGACCACAGCGCGCCGGCGACGGCGGCATTCATGAGCGTGGCCAGCAGCCCGCCAAGGACTGATTTGAGGCCGAGGGCGGCGATGGTCGGTCGCTGGTTGGGCGCCATGGCCCCGGTGCCGCCCAGCTGGATGCCGATGCTGGCGAAATTGGCGAATCCGCAGAGGGCAAAAGTGGCCAGGTAGATCGACTTCGGTGAGAGCGAGCCAGCTTCTTTCAGTTTTCCTAAATCGAGGTAAGCGACGAATTCATTAAAGACGACTTTTTTCCCGAGCAGCTGGCCGACGGCGCGGATGTCGGCATTTTCCACGCCGATGAGCCAAGCCAGCGGGGCGAAGGCCCAGCCGAAGAGGCTGTCGAGGGTGACGGCCGGGTGGATGGCGTGCAATCCGGCATTCATCAGCGAGGCGAAGGCGATGAAGGCGATGAGCATGGCGCCCACATTGGCGGCGAGTTTTAAGCCTTCGGTGGTACCGGCGGCGAGGGCATCGAGGAAATTGGCGCCGATGGTACCGGTTGGCACGTGCAGGGATTCGTCGACGGTCTCGGTTTGGGGAACGAGGATTTTGGCGATGGCGAGCGAGGCGGGGGCGGCCATGAACGAGGCGCAGAGGAGGAATTTAGCATACGATTCGCGGGCGGCCTGGTCGGCACCGCCGAGGATGGCGATGTAGCTGAGCATGACCCCGCCGGCAATGGTGGCCATGCCGCCAGTCATCAAGGCAAACAACTCACTGCGAGTCAGCCCCGGCAAATACGGCTTGATCATCAATGGGGATTCCGTCTGGCCCAGAAAAACTTCCGCCGCTGCCGCCAGGGACTCGGCCCCGCTCAAGCGCATAAACCGCCTCGTCACCCAAGCAAACGCAAACACCACCCGCTGCAAGATGCCGCAATAATAAAGCATCGAACAAAGCGCCGAGAAAAAAACGATGGTCGGCAACACCTGAAAGGCGAACACAAACCCCTGCCCCACCCCAAAGGCCCCCTGCACCGAAGAAAAATCAGCCAGAGGCCCGAAAACGAAGCGCGCCCCCTCCGCTGAAAAATCCGTGATCCAAACGAAGAACTTCGCCAGACCGTTAAAAAGTCGATCCGCCCCGGGAACTGCCAGAAACAAAACTCCTAGGAGCCACTGCAGCCCGACGCCGCCCCCAACCAGACGCCAGTCGACCGCCCGCCGGTTTTCCGACAACAGAAAAGCCAGACCGAGCAATCCAGTCAGGCCGATGAGTGCGCGGAAAATGTCGTATCCCATGAGAGAATAAAGCCGCAAGCGGCAAGGATGCCCTAGATTTTAATGAAAAGCCGTCGACGCCACATCCAGAACAGAATGGACCACAATATCAACAGAATGACCGCCCCGCGCAGCAACGGAGCCAGACCGTCACCCAGCGCGTGAAACACTCGGTCGACGCCATGCGTGGTCAGCGCGCTGGACCAGAAATCCCCCGTGGTGTGGACTAAAACATACATCGCGATCGAGTTCATGCCGATGACCACCAATGGGAAAAAAAGCCGGCGCCAGCCGAGTACGTCCGCCACCGCATAGAAGCTGGCCATGAATAAGAAGCACCAGCCACCACTGAAGAGGATCCACGACGGAGTCCAGATTTTCTTGACCACCGGACAAACACCCAAGCGCTCGAGGGCCCATCCTGCCATCAGCGCCGCCAGTCCCGCCAGAACGAGTCGGCCCACCACCGCCCAGCGGGACCGGGTCGAACCGGTGTGGCGGGAGTCGCACAGCGCTTGTCCGGCAAAAAGCCCGAGGAGCATGGTTCCCAGCGTGGGAATGAAGCTGAGCGTTGAGTAGCCGCCGCCGCTGCCGACGAATGGGTTTTCGCGTGGAAAGAGGTTGAGGAACCAGCGGTCAAAGGCCCAGGCTGGGTTGGTATTCAAGTTCCAATGGGCGGCAAATCCTCCGAATGAGTGAGCCCATTGCGCCGGCACGTTGCGAGCCGTCAGGTCAGTGTCGGGGCCAGGTGACGGCCAGACCGCAAAGAGCGCCCAGTAGCCCAGAAGAATGGCCGCCAACGATATCCAACGCGTCCGCTCGCGCGCCAGCGCCAGCGCAAACAACAAGGGATAACCCAATCCGATCTGAGACAACGTGTCTTCAAACGTCCAGTACGTCTGCGGCCGATCTATGCTGCGCAGAAAAACACCGAGCAAGACCAGCATCAGCCCGCGCCAGCACGCGTGCCACCAAAGGCGGGCCGGTGAATCACCCCGGGCCAACCGTCCAGCCAACGAAAACGGCAGCGCCACACCCACCATGAAACTGAAGGACGGCTGAATCAAATCATGCAGATGACAGCCGGCCCACTCGACATGTTCCGCTTGCTGCCCTAGCCACGCCCAAACCGCTTGCCCCGGAAAATGACCCGCCACTGCGCTGAGGTGCATCAGCTCCGCCGCCATTAAAAACATGACTAGCCCGCGATAGGCATCGAGCGAAACCAGCCTCACCGGCGGCAAGGGCGAATCCGGCGGCAAGGGCGACGTCAGGTGGGTGGCGGCGGCGGATGGCGCAACCATCGGTTCATGAGTTGTCACGGGATCGACAGACGGCGGCATGGGCCATTCTCGTCCCGACCGGGCGGTGGTCCAAGCCTATTCTACCGGAAAGATCTTGGCCGGAATGATCCAGCGTCGCCCATTGGTCGGCGTATTCGGGATGTCTCAGTGTGAAGGAGGGTCCGTGGCCGGCGGGTTTTGGGCGGCGGCGGCTTCCAGAGCGGCCATGTGGGCGATGCGGTGAGTGCGTTCCTCGGGTGTTTCGAAGACAATTTCCTTCAAGGCGCCGTGTTCTTTGCGGTAGTGGCCGAGCAGGGCGCCTTCTCGATTGTATACTTTCTCGTCGCCATGAAATCGTTCGTCGCTGTCGAAGGTGGATTCGGCCTGCAGGACGCCGTTGTCATGCCAGCGGAGATACGGTCCTTCGGCGAGATCGCGGGCGTTGAGGATGACTTCGATCTTCTTTTGCCCATTGGTGTGATAGTTCACGCAGGTCAGGGGCAATCCATCGTCATAGCGTCGGTCTTCGATGATTTTTCCTTTGGGTGTCCAGCGGGTGACGGAGCCGTGTTTTTTGCCATTGCGATAAGGAATGCGTTTCTGCACGGCGGCCGGGCTACTGGCGGGATGGAGCTCGACGGCTTCGCCAGTAAACGGGGTGGCCTCGCCCGGCCGGTAAGCCAGACCGTCCGCACGCACCTCAACGGGCACAGCGACCGCCTCCGCCGTTGTTTTTGAGGACGGGGGCGGGGTTTCCCGGGAATCGCACTGCACCAGCACGGGGGCGAGGCTCAGCAGGACGCCGACGGCCAGACGGGAATAGTCATATCTTCTCATTATCCTTCTCTGTGGGGTCGCTGGCGTCGATGTCAACCCATGCCGCCCCCAGCTGCCGGTTCGGGGTCGCCCTCATAAGTGAAGGAAGTGTGCGAGAATGATGGCGGCTGATTTGACACTCAGCGCTGGGGCGGCTTTGATTGGAGATGCGGCATATCAAATACGTTTTTGTTACGGGTGGGGTGGTCAGTTCACTGGGCAAGGGGCTTACGGCGGCGTCATTGGGGACGCTGCTGGAGTTGCGCGGCCTGAAGGTGGTGCTGCAAAAATTTGATCCGTATCTTAATGTCGATCCGGGCACGATGTCGCCGTACGAGCATGGTGAGGTCTATGTGTTGGACGACGGGGCGGAGACGGATCTTGATTTGGGTCATTACGAGCGGTTTACGTCGCAACCGCTGACGCGGCTGAATAATTTGACCAGTGGTCAAGTGTACCAAAGCGTGTTGCGGAAAGAACGTCGCGGTGATTATTTAGGAAAGACGATCCAGGTGATTCCGCATGTGACCAACGAGATCAAGGACCGCATTCGCGAAGTTGGGGCTGCTTCTGGGGCGGATGTCATTATTACGGAAATTGGCGGGACAACTGGGGACATTGAAGGCCTGCCATTTCTCGAGGCGCTGCGTCAGTTTGCCTTCGAGGCTGGTCGCGACAATGTGTTGTTCATCCACGTGACGCTGGTGCCGTACATCAAGGCGGCGGGCGAGTTGAAGTCGAAACCGTCGCAGCAATCGGTGGCGAAGTTGCGTGAGATTGGCATTCAGCCGCAAATTCTTGTGTGCCGCACGGAGCATGCGATTGATCAGGAGTTGCGCGAGAAGCTGGCGATTTTTTGCAATGTGCGATCGGATGCGGTGATTGAGGAGGTGGATGTGGACCACAGTGTGTATGAATTGCCGCTGGTTTTGCGGCGGGAGGGGATGGATGCGCTGGTGTGTGAGTTTCTGAAGCTGGACACGCGCGAGCCGGATTTGACCGAGTGGACGGCTTTTGTGGAGCATTTGATCCGTCCGCGGCATCATGTCCGGATCGGAGTGGTCGGGAAGTACATTGAGTTGCAGGATGCGTACAAGTCTGTTTATGAAGCCTTAACGCATGCGGGAGCGTTCAATGACGCCAAGGTAGAGCTGGTCCGTCTGGAGGCTGAGGTGTTGGAAGAAACCGGCACGGCGCCCGAGTTGGCCAGCATTGACGGGATTTTGGTGCCGGGCGGTTTTGGCGAACGCGGCATTGAGGGCAAAATTGTGGCGGCGCGTTATGCGCGCGAGCACCGGGTTCCGTATTTGGGACTGTGCCTGGGCATGCAGATTGCCACCATTGAATTTGCCCGCGATGTCTGCGGTCTGGAAGGAGCCAACAGTACCGAATTTGAGCCACACCCGACGCACCCGGTGATCGCCATTCTGGAAGAACAAAAAGTGGTGACCAAAAAAGGCGGTACCATGCGGCTCGGGTCGTATCCCTGCGATCTGCGGCCCGGTACTCTGGCGGCCCGGCTCTACGGAAAACCAACCATCCACGAGCGTCACCGCCACCGCTTTGAATTCAACCCCGACTATCGCGAACGCCTCGAGGCGGCCGGACTGGTCGTCTCCGGCACGTCGCCCGATGGTTTGCTGGCGGAAATTATCGAGCTGCCGCAACATCCGTTCTTCATTGCCAGTCAGTTCCATCCGGAGTTTTTGAGCAAGCCGACGCGACCGCATCCACTCTTTGCTGGGTTTATTGCGGCGGCGCTGGAGCGGCGCAAGAACTCCTGATTGTGATTTGATGAGCAGGCTGCCTCTTCCACGTCCGACTCGTGCCGTGGTAGTGGCAATGGCGGTGTTGCTCCTGCTGGCGGCCGGGTGTTTTTGGTATGCGGAGGAGGCGGCGGCGGGGCCGAAAGCGGAGCAGAGGCTGGCGGCGTGGGTGGGGGAGAAACCGCCGCATTGGCGCTTGGTGACGCGCGTCTGGCTGCCGCGGGTCGCTTGGGTCAACGGGTGGCTGATCGTGGCAGCGGCCATGGTGCTGCCATGGGCGCAACGGCCGGTAAGGTCGCTGGTGCCCGATGACTTGAGCGCGGCGGACGGTTCGGGCGGTCTGGGCCGCGACGGGCCGCGGGTCCGGCGTTGGGGATGGTGCGGGGTGGTGGTGTTGGCCGGGCTGGCTGGGTGGTCGACGCTCCCGCGTCTCGGGCAGAGTGTGTGGGGTGACGAGGGGCGTACGCTGCGGGAGTGTGTGGTGGGGCAGTTTTTTCCGGGTGAGGACGGGGCCTTGAGATTTGATGAGGCGACTTGGGGCGATGCTTTTTTTCATTTTCGCACGCCGAACAATCATGTGCTGTACAGTGTGGTGGCGAGGGCGTGGCATGAGGTCTGGTGGCGGCCTAGGGACGGAGCGGGGGACGCGTATTTTTCGGAAGTGGCGTTGCGGTTGCCGGCTTGGTTGGCCGGGTTGGCGGCGGTGTTGGGGGTGGCCCGACTGGGGGCCGTGTGCGGGTGGCGGCGAGCCGGTTGGTGGGCGGCGGCGATGCTGGTGTTGCATCCGGGATTCACGCGGTACGCGGCCGAGGCGCGCGGGTACGCTTTTTTGATGGCGCTCGGGCCGTGGTTGATGGTGGCCTTGATGATGGCGGTGCGCACCGGGCGGTGGCGCTGGTGGCTACTGGCCGGAGCGTGCGACTTTGCGTTGATGTATACTTGGCCTCTTAGCGTGCATTATGTGCTGGTCGCCAACGGTTGTGCGCTGGCGGCGGTCGTTGCAACGGGTGATCGGACAGGTCGCGAGCGCTCGGTCCTGACCCTGCGTTGGGGGCTGACCGCGCTGGCGGCAGCGGCCGTCTGGGCCCAGCTTTTTGTGCCGTGTGTGATCCAGTTGCGGTACTGGCTGCAGGGGGCCGGGGCCCGAGTGGAGGCGGGCGGCGCGGGCTGGGTCGATGCCTTGAGCTTGCTGATGAGCGGGCGGGTCTGGGCTGAGACGGATGCGGCAAATCCATTATTGATGCCGTGGGAGAGAATGTGGCCGACGCAGGCGTGGGTGGTGCTACTGGCCGGGGCCCTGATCCTGGGAGGATTGGTCGGCGGGATGGTGGCCGGATGGCGGCGTACGCCGGCCTTGCGCGGGTGGTTGCCGGTACTGGTGCTGCCTCCCGTCGGCATCATGGCGCAGGCAGTCTTCACCGGGAGCGTGCTGTATCCATGGTACATCATGATCGGACTGCCCGGAATAATGCTGGCGCTGGCCATCGGCTTGGAGGCCGGTGCCACCCGCTTGACCCGCTCCGCTTTCGGCCAGACGATCGTCGTGGCGAGCGGCATCGCCCTCTGGGCGTTGATCGGGGCCCCCGTCCGGCACACGCTGCGGCATCACCCGATCGAGCCAAATCGCGAAGCGGCCTGGCTCGTGCAGCCGGTCATAAATCCCTATCACTTTGATTATCAAAAAACCGTGATAACAGCGGGCTTCCTCATGCAAAATTCCATTTATGATCCGGGCCTGAGGGAGTTCAAGACGGTGGAAGAATTGCGGGCGCTGATGGAGGAGGCGGGCCGGACGGGACGCGACGTGGCGGTCACCTACGGCCAGCCGCAACTCGGCCGTCTCGTCTATCCGGAAATCATGGCCGTGCTGGATGACCCCGCCGTCTTCCGCCCGGTGGCGGTGCTGCCCGGCCAAGAAGCGTATTGTACACGCTACATCGTGCGCCATACCCCGGCGGCGGCGCGCTGAGCGGCGGCAGGTCGGCAGTCGGCACGGTGGTATTGACGGTCAGTCGGCACGGTGGTATTGACGGTCAGTCGCGCGGCGCCTGACGGCCACCCTCACCTCCACCTTCTTCCCGGCAAGATCCAACTTCACGTCCTCAACCTGCCAGGGCTCCGAAAGCCCCAGCACCCGATAGAAAAACTCCTTGTCGTTTATCCCTCAGCACATCCAATCCGCCTCCACCTGCAAGAAAAACCACGCTGTTTGCAGAAGACCCAAATATCGAAAGAACTTCCACCTGGAAAACGTTGTACAATATCTATATCGGTTCCATCCACTTTCTAATGAAACAGCAATTCCGCCGACCTCACGTCTATTTGCTATACCTCACGCTCTTGTTTGTAGTGTCGTGCTCAAAATCAAGGCACAGAGTTCAGGGATCAGCCATGGAGCCTACACTCAAACATGGCCAGCAAATTGTCATTGATAAAAGCTATTACAAGACACGCAGTCCCAACCGCTTTGATATAGTAGCTGTTAGGGAGCCTAACGGGAACGAAAAGGTATTACTCCGTGTAGTTGCTTTACCCGGAGAGATCGTAAGTTGGGAAAATTCGGAGCTATATATCAACGGAAAAAAGTTATCACCGAGCGTAATTCACTACCGTCCTACTGAGCCAAGTCAACAATCTGCTGTTCGTGTTCAATATCCATTAAAGCTACAGTCAGATTCATTCTATATACTCGGGGACAACCCGAGCAATAGTTTTGACAGTCGCTTTTGGGGTGGTATTTCATCAAGTAGCATCGTTGGAAAGCTGGAGAGCAATTAACGACATCCAGCAGAAGACAACCCAGCCGAGGACGTGAATACGCAGCCGCTTTGCTGATGCAGGGATGCGCCGCCCCGCGGTCGGTAGATTTCCAAAGGATGAGGCCGGCGTCAGGGCAGCATGCGCGCGCCTACGTGTCTCCACGTTCCCTGCTTTAAGCGTTCCCGCGTTTACGCGTGCTGAGTATAGAGTCGGCGGGCGCCGGCGCGACCATGGAGCCACGACCGGCCGAGCGATCCTGCCAGTTCGCGCAGCCGGCCGAGGGGGGCGGCGAGACGGCAGAACAACATGGAAATGGTTGGACATGACCGATGAGGAGCGGGAGACCGCTTTTGCGAGGATAGGCCTTGCGTACAGCGGACGCGGCTGGC
>CAJBME010000217.1 GCA_903954065.1 uncultured bacterium | reverse complement strand
CGGCAGCACCGGCGGCAACGGAAAACCGTGCGCCTTGTGATGCTGGGTGAGAATCTCCATCACGTAGCCCAGCAGCCGCAGCGGCATCGCTGGGTCCGGGCTGCTCTGGTGCTCGAAGAGGAGATATAGCAAAGTCCCGCGCCCGCCCATGCGCACAGAAAACAGCAGGTCCGCGTGCACCTGCTGGAGGCTGGACTTGATGAACGAGCCGGGCAGCACCGCCAGCGACGGCCAGTCGATCCGGACCACGACCTCCGACGGCAGATGGCTCTTGAAAAACGCCATGGCATGCTCCGGCTGCGAGAAGACCGCCTTGAAAAACCCGTCATGCGTATGCGCCGCGGGGATGGGAGAGTTTCCGGGTGTTTCCACAGCACGGAAGGTCGATGAATCCCGCGGCCGGCGCAAGGGCGCTTTCGCCGCGACTTTTTCCACCACGAGCTTGGCCTTGAATTCCGGCCCATCCGACCTCTTCGCGCCGGCCGTGGTAGCAACCAACGTACCCGCCGATGCCGTGCGGTGACGTGCCCGTATCAAGAATTCATCCCGTCTGAATTAGAATATGAAAAAGAGAACTCTAAGAAGACCCCCCGAAGTCAACACGATGATCGCGCTGGGGCCTCTACTCCGGAGCCACCACGTTCACAGCCTCCGGTGGCGAATTGGTCCCCAGCGTATCGGTCTCCGTTCCCGAGCCCGGCACATTTTTCCCGGCGGCGGTGCTCGTAGCCGCGGCGTTTCTGCGGCGGCGGCGTAGGCGCTGCCGCGCCGCAAGGGCGTGAGGCTTCGAAAAAGCGGCCTCGGCGGTTTCTACTTGGCGCGTTCTTTGAGCGGCCACGGCTGCACGCCGACACGATCTGCCCACGCTTGCCATTTGCCCACCAGCTCCTTGAGCTTCTCCGGCTGCGTGGCGGCCAGATCGTGGAGTTCCGTGCGATCGGCCTCCATATCGTAGAGTTCCCACTTCGTGGATTGGTTGGCCCGATACTCGGTGACGATCTTCCATTTACCGTCGCGCAAAGCACTGTTCCCGTGGTGCTCCCAGGCGAGCGGGGCGGTGCGCGGCAAGTCCCGGCCGAGGAAGGCGGGCACAAGGCTCACGCCTTCCATCGGTTGGATGTTTTCTGCTTTAAACTCCTTTGGATACGACGCCCCAGACACGCTCACGCAGGTCGCCATCAGGTCGATGAGATGCGCAGGAGAGCTGACCACAGCGTTGCGCCGCGCCTCCGAAATGCCGGCCGGCCAGTGGACGATGAACGGCGTACTGATGCCGCCTTCCAGACCATCATGCTTGTAACCGCGAAACGGGGTGTTCGACACATTGGCCCAGTCGCGGCCATAGGCGACGTACGTATCACCGCCGCCGGGAGCTACGCCCGGACCCGTCAATACCGGGCGGCCATCGCGCGTCTGCATCGGCGGCCAAATTTTGGTTTGGAGTTCGTCCGGACCCAGAGGCGAAAAGACTTTGTCCTTCATGTCGTCCACATTGGAATTTCGACCCAATCCCTCGGCGCACCCCCCGTTGTCCTGCAGATACACAAACAACGTGTTCTCAAGGCGGCCCTGCCGTTTCAATTCGGCGACGATGCGCCCAATGCCTCGATCCATGGACTCCACCATCGCGGCATAGACCTCCATGCATTGGATTTCCCACTCCCTGTTTTTCACGCTGTCCCACTTACCTACCGTGGAGGACATTTCCCAGCGGGGATCGAGCACGCCGAGTTCCCGCGCCCGTTTGAACCGGGCCTGGCGGATGGCGTCGTAGCCGGCGTCATAGCGACCCTTGGCGCGAGCGATGTCCTCCGGCAGCGCCTGCATGGGCCAATGGGCGCTGGTGTAGGCAACGTAAAGGAAAAGCGGTTTCTGCCCGTGTTCTCCGGCGTGATCCTCCATGAGCTTCACCGCGTTGTCGCTGATGGCATCGGTGTAATAAAACCGCTGGGGCTTGTATTCCGGATCGTTGACCGGGGTGATGAACTGATTGTCGCGGCAAAGCGTGGCCGGATCATAAAAACTGCCCGCGCCAGCGATCGTGCCGTAGAAACGGTCAAATCCGCGCTGGACGGGCCAGTTGGCATTATCCGACTCGGGGCCTCTGGCCGATGTAACATGCCACTTGCCACACATGTAGGTACGATAACCAGCAGGCCGCAGCACTTCAGCCACCGTGACCGCATTTCGACTCAACTCACCCCGGTAGGCGGCGAAGCCGGAGTCGCCCTCCATCAAGCCGATGCCCGCCTGATGCGCATACAAGCCGGTGAGCAACGCCGCGCGGGTGGGACAACAGCGCGCACCATTGTAGAACTGGGTGAAGCGCAGACCGTTCTTCGCCAGAGAGTCAAGACTCGGCGTGGGTATTTCCGAGCCGTAGCATCCGATGTCCGAGTACCCCATATCATCGGCAAGAATGATCACCACATTCGGAGGCGCCGCAGCCCGACCGACAGTGGTGATCAAGGACGCCAGCGCGAACAGAAGAAGACCACACAATCGCCACGGAAGAAGGAGAGACGAGAGCCGTTTGATGACCGGAGTGGGCTGAGACAATTTCATCGGCAAGGAATGGACAGAAGATCCGGAGGCACCCCCAAAGCTGCAAGGATGTCGTCGCTGGGCAACAAGTTCATGCCTCCCCCCCCTGGGAACGCCAAGCCCCAGCTTGGCGCGTCAGAGAAAAACACCAATCGAGAGCACCGCCCTCCCGAAGCCCCCGCTTCTGCCCACCACCCCCAACACCCCCACCGAAATCGCCGCACACAGCCATGTCCTCCCCCACGACCGCTACGTCGACGCCGTACTTGAAAGCCAATTTGCGGAGTTCGCGAAGTTGGAAGCCGCTGTACGCGCCAACCACTTTACCAATCGAGCTGGGCTCAAACTGACAAGATGAATCTCATCTCTTCACCCGCCTCAATTTAGTTCATTAGAACATAAATCATTTGCCCTCGTCTCCCGATTCCGTAATGACCGATGCATTGCCTGGTGGAGCCGCTCGAACCCTCTCGAGTCCGAGGCCTGACAACCCTCAACACCCACTGCTAACCTGAACATTTTTCCAATGACACTTCCTCTCTCCTCTCGCCGGCAGTTCCTGCGTCACCTAGGCATCGGCACAGGCACCACCGCCGCCGCCTTGTCGCTTTCGCCGCTTAGCCAGCTCAGCGCCACAGGCAACCCCGGCACTCATCAGCGGCGCCGGGTGATCATCGTCGGCGCCGGCATGTCCGGCCTGTGCGCTGCCTACGAACTCGAGCAGCGCGGCTACGATGTCGTCATACTGGAGGCCAGCGACAGCCATACAGGCGGACGTGTGCGCACGCATCAGTTTGGGAACGGCCTCTACGGGGAGCTCGGCGCGATGCGAATTCCGGCCGGTCACGCTCTGACCCGCCATTACATCCAGCAATTCGGCCTCAGCCTGAGGCCGTTCGTGCAGTCAAATCCCGAGGCCTACTACTACGTGCGCGGACAAAAACTCCGCATCAAGGACGAGCCCAGAGTCAATGCTCTCTATCAGCTGACCGGCGCGGACGCGACGAAGTCATCGTTTGATTTCTGGAATCAATCCGTCCTAGCGTTGCTGGAGTCGCTGTCCGCGGACGAGAAGGCTGACCTGCGCCGCGTGGTGTTTCAGACGGAGCGGATGCGCCAACTGGATCGGCTGTCCCTTGAGGAAGTCCTCCGGCAAAGCGGCATGAATACCGATGCCATCGAGTTCTTAGCCTCGCTGTGGGCCTACGAGGCATCGCTGCAAACGGGCATCACCACCCTGTTGCGCGAGGAGCTCGATGAGGTCTGGAATCATGAGTTCGATGAAATCGTCGGCGGCATGGGCCAGTTGCCCAAGGCATTCCTCCGCCATCTCCGGGCGCGTCCGCGCATGGGCGCCAAGGTCGCGCGCATTGAACAAGATCCGACGACCGGCAAAGTGACGGCGTTCTACCGGGACAACAAGGGACGGGAGAGCGTGTCAGGCGATTATCTCATCTGCACGGTGCCTCTCGGGGTCATGCACCGGATTGAGTTCGCGCCCGGGCTGAGCGCGGGCAAACTGCGCGCCGCCCGCCAAGTGACCTACGATTCGAGCACCAAGGTCCTCGCACGCACCAGCCGTCGCTTCTGGGAAAGCGATGAGGGAATCTACGGCGGCGGCACCTACACCGACCTACCCACCGGCATCACGTATTATCCGGCCGACAACGCCATCCACCGCGACCTCCGCGTGTCCGCCAACCCCGCCGTCATGCTCGCGTCCTATACCTGGGGGCAGCCCGCGCGGCGCCTCGCCGCAATGTCCACCGAGGAACGCCATGAAATAACCCTAACCAATCTGGCCCGAATCCATCCGCAGATGCGTCAGGACGGCGTGGTTGAAAAAATGGTCAGCTGGTCGTGGGACAACAATCCGTACAGTGCCGGCGCGTTCTGCTGGTGGGCTCCCGGTCAGCACGAGGCGCTCTACCGCGATGTCATCGCCCCCGAAGGCCGCCTCTTCTTCGCCGGCGAACACGCCTCCCTGACCCACACGTGGATCCAGGGTGCGCTAGAATCCGCCCTGCGTGTCGTTGGCGAGATCGTGGCGACATAGGACCGCGACAGCGTCAGATCTTCGGTTGGTATTGTCGTCAGCGCTCAAGTCTCATTGTCGCCGCCCAGCGGTGCCTGCGTCTACGCGGTGCTGACCATTTTTACCCAGAGTCTATCGACATGACAAAATGTCAATATTTGCACACTGACACCTTATTCCCCTCTTAAAACGGCCCAGAATTCGATTGCCTCTCGCTCCCCCTTGGGAAAAATATCCTTTTTAAATCCAGAGTGGCGCCCATGGTTGCGGCTCCCGCGAGCCACCCATCAATGGCGTGACTCACTCTCTACTCGGAACACACCGTGAAAAAATCATCCATCCTGTTGGCAGGCAACCTCCCTCTTCTGACAGGTGTCGCGTTGTTTCTCATGGCGGGAGTCGCACGATCCGCGGACGCGACGGCGGTATTCAATGAAGTGATGTATCACCCTGTCCCAGCCACTTTGCCCGAATGGATTGAGTTCAGGAATGTGCTCTCGGTGGATCTCGATCTGTCAGGCTGGAGCCTGACCGGCGGCGTGAATTTCGTTTTTCCAGAAGGGACCGTGTTGCCGTCAGGCGGCTTCCTCACGGTCTCCGGCACAGCTGGGAATCCGGCCACGGCGCTCGGTCCATGGACCGGCGACCTAGCCAATGAGGGAGAGACCCTACATCTGCGAAACCGCAATGGCGGCATCGTAGACGAACTCACTTACGATGATACGGACGGTTGGCCCGTGGGCGCGGACGGCTCCGGCTCGACGCTGGCCAAACTGCGCGCCGATACCGCCAGTGCCGCGGCGGCAAGCTGGCTCGTCAGCGCGCAGACCGGAGGCACGCCGAGTGCGGATAACTTTCCCGCGCCGCCGCCTCCACCAGGCATCATACTCAACGAACTAGCTCCGGCCGGCCCTCATTTCTTCGTCGAACTGCGGAATGCGGGGACGACTGCGGTAGAGGCCGGCGGAATGATTCTGGCGGCTTCGGATGGCAGCGGAAGTTACGTCCTTCCGCCTAGCCAGTTGGCGCCCGGGGCTCTGGTATCGCTCGAGGCAAGGGACCTTGGCTTTTCGCCGCCCGCGAGCGCGAAACTATTTCTCTTCGCATCAGGTCAGACGGCCCTGATCGATGCACGACGCCTCCGCTCCACTGGTCAGGCCCGCTCGGGCGACGGCGCGCAATGGCTGGTGCCGACAGGCCCCACGCCCGGTAGCCCCAATACCATCCAACTCCGCGATGAGCTGATCATTTCAGAAATCCACTACCACCCGCGCACGGTGCCGGCTTTTCGCGGTGCGTTTGTTGACCATGTCTTCGCGGATTTTGAAAGCAACTGGCGCTACGAGGCGAGCGGCGCGGATTTGGGCACCGCTTGGCGGCAGCAGACGTACAACGACAATGCATGGACGAGCGGGACCGCGACGTTTGATGGTCCAGCCAGCCAAACCTATGCGAGCGCCATTCAATCGGCCGCGCCCATTGCCTACTGGCGGCTGGGCGAGAATCCTGCAACGGGGACGGCGATTGATGCGGCCGCAGCCGGCGGCGCACAAAACGGCACCTATACCAATGCCGCGGCGCAGCCAGGACTCATCGCGAGCGACACCAACGGCGCGGTGAGGTTCAGCGGTACAACGCAGGTCAGGGGCAGCGGATTGAGCGGGGTCTTCGCGAATGACTGGACCATCGAAGCGTGGTTCACCCACATCACGCAGGCGGAATGGAGCGGCATCTTCTCCAACAATGGCTCGCCAGGTTTCAGCGGCGCACCGCTCATGACCTTTATTGGGAACACTCACCTGCTGGGCATTAACGGAGCCGGCATCACCGTGAACAATATCGCGGTGGATCTGGGCGCGGATCATTTCGGAAAGAAGGTCTATGCCGTCATCACCAAGACGGGCGGGAATGCGCCGGGAACCAATACGATCACCGTGCGCGCGTGGATTGACGGCGTGGAAGTCCCCTCCGCGACGGGCACTTCTTCATGGACTCTCGCGCCGCGCGATACGTGGTTCATCGGAAGGCACTGGGCTGATGCGGGGCAGTTTCATCGCGGCGCGATCGATGAGGTCGCAGTCTACAACCGCGCGCTTTCCGCCACCGAAATCACCGGGCACGAACGCAGCGGACGCATCTCCCCGGGTGCAGCGCTTCCGACCGGCGTGACGACAACGTATTTTCGCCGGAGTTTCAATTTCACCGGTGATCCGGCGCAGACCGAACTCACGCTCAAGTCCGTCGTAGATGACGGAGCTGTGTTCTATTTGAATGGTACTGAAATCGCTCGGCGTAACATGCCCGATGGAACGGTTTCCCACACGACGCTCGCGTCGAATCCCGTCAATGCGGCCACGTTGAGTGATCCGGTGCTGCTGCCGCCCGGCAGCCTGGTGCAAGGCACGAACGTCATCGCCGTGGAACTGCATCAGGCCACCTTAGACGATCCTGATGCGACATTCGGCATGACTCTGACGGCGCGGGAAACGATTGCCCCGCCCACACCGGAACGGGAACTCGATACGGAGTTCGTCGAGTTGTTCAATCGCTCGGCCGCGCCCGTCAGCCTCACGGACTGGTCACTTGATGGCGACACGAGCTTTGTCTTTTCGACGGGAACCACACTAGCCGCCGGCGGATATCTGGCGGTGGCCCGCAACCCCACCGCGCTGCAATCGCTCCATCCCGGCGCCAACCTGACCGGCCCACTCAACGGAAAGCTTAGTAACTCCGGCGGCCGCCTGATCCTGCGCGACCCGGCGGGCAATCCCGCGGACACCGTCGTCTGGGCCGATGGACACCCGTGGCCGGACGCGCCGGACGGCGGTGGCTCGACGCTAGAGCGGCGCGATCCAAATGCCGCGAGCCGTGCGCCGCAAACATGGGTGGCGAGCGACGAGACATCCCGCACCGGATGGCAGACTTATACTTACCGGGGTTTGGCGGCGCGGAGCCCCATCGGGCCGGATACGCAGTGGCGCGAGTTTGCGTTCGGTCTACTGGGCCAGGGGGAAGTTCTCCTCGACGACATCCAAGTGATCGAAGACCCCGACGGCACACGGATAACCATGCTGCAGAACAGCGATTTCACGTCCGGCATGGCGAGCTGGCGCGCACTGGGAAATCACAAGGGTACTGTCATCGCCGAGCCGGGAGCACCGGACAATCAGGTGCTCCATCTCGTTGCCACGGGCGCGACGGATCACGACAGCGATCACGTCGAAACCACCCTCGCCTCCGGACGCAGCGTCGTGAATGGCCGCCCGTATGAAATCTCATTTCGTGCCCGCTGGCTCTCGGGCTGTCCTTCGCTGAACACGCGGCTCTATTTCAACCGTCTACCACGGACTACCCTTCTTAAGGTGCCGGAAGCCGCAGGAACGGCGGGTGCGGCCAACTCACGCGGGTTTACGAACAGTGGGCCGGCATTCACCGGCCTCATCCATGCACCAGTGGTTCCCGCCGCCGGAGAGCCGGTGACCGTGACCGTAACGGCGACTGACCCGGAGGGCGTCATATCGGCAACCCTGCGTCATTCGGTCAACGGCGGAGCATGGCAAAGCACGCCGATGGGCCTCGCTGGCGAGATTTACTCTGCCAGTATCCCAGGTCAGAGTGCTTCGGCCATTGTGCAGTTTTATGTCGAAGCAACCGACACACTTGCCACCATGGCCACCGTGCCCGCAGGCGGTGTAGCGTCGCGCGCGCTCTACAAAGTGCAGGACAATCGCGCCAACCTCAGCATGCTGAACAATATAAGGATCGTCATGACGCCGGCCGACGTGACCGCACTACACGCCAACGCGAATCTCATGAGCAACGGCTTCCTTGGCGCGACCATTATCACGAACGAACGCGATGTTTACTACGATGCCGGGGTGCATCTGCGCGGCAGTCCCTACGGGCGGCCGTATGACGAGTTTGTCGGCTACACCATCCATTTCCCCGCCGATCGTTTGTTCCGTGGCGTCCACCGGCGCATCGTCATCGATCGCTCCGGACGCGGTCCTATGGGCAGTCCGTCGCCGGACGAAATTCTCGTCAAACACATGGCCGGCCACGCCGGCGGCGGCCTCGCCGCTTTGCAAGATGACATCATCCGAGTCATCACCCCGCGTGCGTCGCACACGAGTGTCGCGCTGCTCAGCACGGATTACTCAGATGACTGGCTCGACCGACACTTCGACAAGGGCAGCGATTCACCGCTCTACAAGTTCGACGGCATTTACTACGCGAACAGCACCACCAACGGGAACCCGGAGAGCCCGAAAGTCATCGCCGCAGGTCCCATCGACTACGGCGACATCACCAACTATGGCACCGACCCCGAGAACTACCGTTGGACTTTCGCGCCGGAGGACGCGGACGTGGAGCCTGGTGCGGAACGACTCATAGCTCTGGGAGCCGCCATGGGACTAAGCGGCAGTGCGTTAGAAACCGCGACCCACCAACTCATAGATGTAGACCAGTGGACACGCACCTTCGCGTTGCAGTCGCTCATCGGGAACAACGACTTCTATACCCACAACCAACCTCACAACCTGAAGCTCTACCTTCGCCCTGACGACCATCGCTTCCTCGCCTTCCAGCACGACAGCGACGTGTGCTTCCAGCGCGCGACGGATGCCCCGCTCATCGGCACCACCGGAAATCTAATCAAAGTCTTCAACCTCCCAACCAACCGGAGGCTCTTCCACGGGCACTTGCGCGACCTCATCAATACGACTTTCAACCCCACCTACATGGCCCCATGGATCGCGCATTACGGGACCAAAGCAGGCAAGAATTTCACATCTGCAAAGTCCTACATTACAGCGCGGAGAGCCTACGTACTCTCGCAACTTCCCGCCGCCGTGCCGTTCGCCATTTCCACCAATGGCGGCGAGGATCTCACCATCCACGCCACGCAAGCGTCGCTCGAAGGAAACGGATGGATTGACGTGCGCGAAATCCGGCGGGCCGACACCGGGGCGGTCCTTGACGTCGAATGGACCGGCGAAAGCACATGGCGCCTCAGAGTCGCGCTGGTCAACGGACCAAACGTGCTCACTCTCCAAGCGTTTGATCATCAAGGCGCGCAGGTTGGGACCGACACCATCACAATCACCAGCACTCAAACCACCCCACTGGCCCGAGATTTCCTCCGCATCACCGAACTCAACTACCATCCCGCGCCACCCGCAGGCCTGGAGCTGGGAATCAGCACCGATCCAGACGACTACGAATTCATCGAACTACGAAACACAGGCCTCAGCACGCTCGACATCAGCGGCTGCGCCTTCACCGAAGGCGTTGATCTCTTGTTTCCTGAGAAAACCACGCTCACCGGCGGCGAGAGCATCGTCGTCGTGCGCCGCGTGGCCGCGTTTCAGTCACGCTACGGCACCAGCGCGCGCATCGCTGACGCCTACGGCCCCGCCGATGCCCTCAGGAACAACGGGGAATCCATCACCCTGCGCGACGCCACCGGCGCGGTCATTCAATCCTTCACCTACAGCGACGCCTGGTTTCCTGCAACTGACGGAGGGGGGCGTACCATGATTGCGCGCAACGAATCCGCACCGGTGAGCGAGTGGAACAGCGCCTCCCAATGGGGTATCAACACACAACCCGGCGGCACTCCCGCAGCCACGAACAGCAATGAAGTGGCGTGGCAGTTCGAAGGTTGGCGGCAAACTTACTTCAGTCCCGCGCAACGCGCCGATCCCCTTATTAGCGGTCCTGCTGCCGGCGCCGCCGGAATCTGCAACGAACTCCGCTATGCCCTCGGCCTCACGCCATTTGAATCCACCTCCGCACTACTCACGGGCTCTCTCTCCGAGAACTCTGTGAACATCCAATACCGCCGCCGCAAGAACCTCCTCGATGTGGACCTCGCCATCGAAACTTCCGCCAACCTCGACATCTGGTCCCCATTAACCGCTCCCGATCCGGTGATCACCAACAACAACGACGGGACCGAAACCGTGACCCTCACCGGCCCCGCTCCCTTCCCCACCGACCGGCAACACTTTCTGCACTTGCGCGTGACGCTTCAACAGTAGCCATAATTTTGCCGACCCCATTGCATCTCACCATCTAACCTAGCCATCTATCCGCCCGGCGGCGTGAGCGCTCCGCTGGTGATCAGCTGGCCCAACGGAGTGCCGGAGGAGCTAGGGGTCGAGTCCATTGTCGTTGGCAAAGGCCTGTGCTGCCTCGCTGTCTTGCGGCATGCCTTGATAAATCGTTTCCAATGCCTTGGCGCGGTCGGACCCCTGCGGGAGGGTTTGAATCCATTGCATGGCGCCTTCTGGATCGTAGGGATAGGCCTTGGCGGCGTAGGCACTGACGGCGGCGGATTTCTCCGAACTCTCGGGAGCGCTGCTCAGCCATTTGCCAACGGCAAGGTAATCCTTCTCTGTCCACTCTGCAGCGAGCTGGAAGGCTCTCTCTTTCGATAGCTCATCAGGCATCTCGACTTTCGCGAGCCAGTCGAGCCATTGGCCTGTGTCGCCGACGCGCACTTTCAGATACATGTCCTTGGTGGCACTGACGAGCTCCTCACTGGATAAATTCGCGGATCCGATCCAATCGGACAATTCAATGAATGATCCCTTTGCGTCGGGACGCCCGAACACCAGTTCGCTCAACTGACCCTTCACGATTTCTTTCTGTGCTGGAGTGGAGGCAAAGTCTCTCATCTCTTCAAGCAACTCGGCTCGCCGTGCAGGGCTATCCGCATAATAT
>CAJBME010000216.1 GCA_903954065.1 uncultured bacterium | reverse complement strand
TGGGAAATGCTGGCGCGGTAAGAGAACTCGCTGCTGGCCCCGACCTGCCGTAGCGGGATGTCGAGTTCGAGCACGTGGCTGGGAGTGAGGGAATTAACCAGTTTGACATGGAGCGTCCCGCTGAAGAGTTGGTAGCGGCCACCGGACCCGGTCTTGAAAACTTTACCATAAACCACCAGAGGCGGCTCGGCGATGGATGAGGCCGTGGCGGGCAGGCTCGCTGCCGCGGACAGCAGCAGGAGAAGAAGCGGCAACAGGGCGAATTGGCGGAAATTCATGGCAGGCGGAAAGTGAGGGTAAGTGATGGAAAAGATCGGGGGATCAGCGCTTCGGGGCCGGCAGCTCAGGGCGGACGGGGGTGGCCACCGCAGCGGGTGGCAGCGGAGCCAAGGCGGGGAGTCTGTCGTCGAAACGCTGCACTGGGGCGGCGTTCAGGATTTTGCGGGTAAATTGCTCTTCCACGTCGCGGCGGCGCTGTTCGAGCAAGGTTTGCGCGAGGCGCGGGCGGGCCTCCTCAAACGACTGGATGCTGGAGGCGCGCCGCTCGGTCAGGCGCACCAAAAAGAGGCCTTCTTTGGTGGCGGTCACCGCGCTCAGCTCACCGGGTTGATGCAGCGCGGCGGCGGCCTCCAGCACGGCGTTGCGCCAGGGGTCGCTGCCCGGCGCATCGTCCAGCCAGCCGAGGTCGCCCCCCATCAGGCGGGAGGATTTGTGCTCGGTATTGCCCACGGCGACGGGGCCAAAGCCGGCCGCGATGGGGAATGCCTCCCCGGGCACGCTGACTTGCGCGCGGATTTCCTCGAGCCGGGGCCGGTAGCGTGCCTCCAGCGGCGGCTGGCCACGGGTGTTGAACCAAAGGGCCGCCAGCTTGACGGCGGCCGGCTTTTGAAAGGCCGTGTCGCGCCCGGCCTCGTAGGCGGCGTGCAGGTCTTCATCGGAGATTTTTACGGCATCCAGCAGTGGTTTGAGTTGCTGTTCCTGCAGGCGCGCGATGAGCAAGGACTCGATCTGGGTGGCGGTTTCCGGGTCACGATCCATGCCGGCCTGGCGCGCCGCCTGAGCGAGGGAGGCTCTTTCCATGAGGCGGCCGAGCACCTCGGTGCGCGCCTGAGGGCTGTCGGCCGGGCCGGGGCGGGTGGTCCACCAGTGGCGGAAGTCCTCCACGCGGATCGTCCAGCCCACGCCCCTGGCCAGGACGTCGGCCTCAGGCTTGGTTTCCTGCTTCCCGCAGCCCGCCAGCAGCAGCACGGCCAACGCGCCGCCGCGCCAGCCACCCCGGGGGAGGCGGTGACGGACGGGAAAGCTGGGAGGGCAGAAAGGGGCAGGCATGGTCACATCCCGGAGGAGGAGAAGGTGGTGAGCTGGAGCTGGATATCATCCACGGTATCGATGAAACGCAGCATCGCGGCCTGCGGGTCACTGCCCAGCGAGGCAGCGGGGATGAAGAGAATCCACTTCGTGTTCCAGACCGAGCGGCTGAAGAGCTGGGTGTCGGTGTAGGCGGGGTCGCTGCCGGAGAGCGCGCCGCCTGCGGTCGGATAGGCTCTGAAGTTGCCCTGCCGGACCAGTTCCGCAAAGCTCCCGTTGAGACTGTCCACCGCCGGGTTGAAGGCGTAATCCCGCAGGTGGGTGGTGTTGATCGGGAAGGGCACGGGGATGCGCTGCCTGACCACGTTCCATCCGCGGGTTTTGGGCACCAGCCCGTCGGAGTAGCGCATGATGTCCGTGCCAGCCGGCACGAGATAAACCCGCGGGGTGGCGGCGAGCTTCTGCTGGCCATCGGCCGCCACATCGTAGCCGGAGAAGCCGACGCCGACGGAGCGGAGTTTGGTGGCGAAGTTGGCGCTGCTGTAGGCGTGGTCCGCCGCGCTCAGGGCGTTGCCGAAGAAATTGCGCCCGGAGTTGATCTCGGTGGAAAACTCGATCTTGAAACCGGGCTGGGCCGGGCCATCCGGGGAAGCGAAGGGGCGGCAGTGGCGGGTGAAGTCGGTATCCCGGTTGAGGTCGGCCACCTGGGTGCTGGCCAGGTAGCTCTGCCATTTCTGGTTCGAGGAGCTGCTGCCGTCGGCCAGGATGCGCTTGCCCTCGGTGCGCAGCGAGAGGGTGGAGGCCTCCCCCTGCGGATTGTTGAGCCCGATGCTGCCTTGCAAGGCTTCATAATTGGCTTTCAGCTTGGCGAGGATCTCGGCGAGTCCGCCGTTGCCCACCTTGGGCGTGTCACCGTCCCACTGGCCGAGCTGGCGCACTTTCATCAGGTCCTCAAGCACCGTCACGGCGTTGGCCGGGTGGCCGGGGGAGAGGCTGGTCTCGTAGTCGTAGGCCTTGGCCGCAAGCCAAGCGAAGCGCACCGCGGTGTCCATGGCGTTCTCGTATTTGCGGGCCGCGTCGTCACGGCTGAGGCGGGCGATCATGTCGCCGTAGCGGTTGCCCTGGGCGCGGCCGGCGATCATCTTGTTCATCGCCGCGCGCTCGGCCAGCAGTCGGTTGGCCTCAGCCTCCAGCGAGCGGACCTTGGCACCCGCCATGCTGAGGTCCTGGACTGCGGCCGCCATGTTCAACCGCTTGGAGGGGTCCTCCTGCAGCTCGTTGGAGAGCTCCTTGAGCAGCTCCAGCAGCTCGTTGAACTCGCCGTAAACCTCGGCGTCGTTTTCTTTGAGGAGTTCGGCCTGTTCGATTGCGATTTCCGCAATCTTTTTTAAATGCGCATTTAACTTAATCTCCGTCGTTTCCACAAACGCCGTAACTTGACCATACCCTATCACTGAGATTTGGGCGGGCAGAGACGGCAAAGTGCCGCCAACCATGTTGATATCTTGTTTCGTTACTTCAAGGTTTCCTTTCAGGTTTGGGCCGTAGTTGAGTTGAGCAAGGTTGACAGAATCTTTTGTCTCCTTCAGGTCTTTCAAAATAACATATACATCTTTAAGCCCCGAAAGAATCCCCAAATAACTCTGCCGACTGATCTGCGCACCGTTGAGGGAAACCAGCCGCCGGTTGGCGTATTCGGCCAAGTTGCTGAGCTTGTTGATATAAACTTGGTAGTCGTCGATCGCGGTTTCCAGGGCGATTTCGGTGCGGAGCATGTCTCCGAGCGCGTTCTGAATCTCCCCAGTGGCGGCACGCTGTCCCCATTCCTCGGGGGCCTTGAAGGCATACTGCGAGGTTTTAGAAATAGGTATCTCCACGGAAAGCGTATTACCGGGGCTCGCTTCGCCTTCACTGAAGCCATTGATGATGATTTTGGGATACGTATCTTGCTTACTGTTGGTAAGGTAGAATTCGTCGAAGAGTTTCATCAGCTCGCCGTCGAGCAGCAGATCATTCATTCCCGTGGGCAGGAACTCGAGCTTGCTGCCGGTCTTGGAGAGCGAATTGTGGATCGAGATCCGCGCACTCCGGAACGCCTCGGGCAGGCCATCGGTGGTCTTAGCCGTGGGTTGCAATTGCTCGACAGTGGTGGCGTCGAGATACGTGTAGGTGACGAGGTCGGGACCGCTGTAGCCTTCCGCGAAGACCTTACCGTTGCCGATGGCACCAGAGTAGGGGGTGCCGAGCAGGGCGATGAGGCGGTTGCGGTAGTCGATGTCCTGCTCGATGGCTTTCTGTTTAAGCTCACCGGCGTCACCCCCGATCTGGCGCATGGTCTGCGAGGTGGCGCTGACGAAGTCGAGGGCGGCCTTGGCATTGGAGGCGGCGGCGACGGCGGACTCGTAGGTCTGTTCGAAGTGCGTTTTGCGCTCCCAAGTCAAGTCGTAGAAGGAGTCCAGCCCGAAGCTGACGGTGTCGGGATTGACCCCGATAGGGGTGAGGCCCTGGCTGACGCCGTACAGCGTCTGCTGGATTTCCTGGAGGCTGCCGGCGAGGGCCTGCAGGTCGGTCTTGGCGGTCTGGCGGTTGATCAGGTTGATCCCCTCGAGCGGCTTGCCGGTGGCGGGGTCGGTGGAGCCAGCGGGGAGGATGGCATTGCCGACCATCCAGTCGAAGACAGCACTCTGGCCGCTGCGGTTGGCCCACTCCGAGACGCCCCAAGCGCGGGCGGGATCGGCGGCGTCGGTGTAGCCCTGCCACTGGGCGGCGGGATCGGCCACGTAGGCGTCGCGGTAGGTGGCCTTGACGATGGAGAGGCCGCAGCGGGCCTTGGCGGCGGCGGTGCGGGCGAAGGATTGTTCGTCGAGGTAGTCGGTGGGGATGACGTTGCCGATGAGGGAGTAAAGTTCCGCGCGGGCCTGCCAGTTGTAGTTGTCACGCTGGAGGAGGCCGTAGTGCATCTTGCTGGCGGAGAGGAAGTGCCCCCAGGCATCGCCGTGGCCCATGGGGAAGATCAGCCCGGCGTCGGTCTCGTCGATGAGGCCATCGCGGTTGGCGTCCCCGATGCCGTAGTTAGCGTTGTAAGCGGCCTCGCCGATGCCCTTGAAATAGTTCCAGAAGAGCCGGTTGTAGACCGGATAGGACTTCAGGTAGTCGGTGCCGCGCAGGAGGCACAGCTCTTCCTGGAGGAGGCTGGGGACTTCGTTCGCGAAAGCGAAGATATAGGGGTTGGCGGCGGAGAGCTGGGCGAAGTTCAGGGCGGTGTTATCGGCACCGGCGGTGGTCAGGGAGAGGGAGGAGTTCTGGGCGTCGGTGTAGGCCTCGCCGGCCAGCAGATCGTAGAGCATGGCGAGACGGGTCGAGGCGAGGAGGAGGGCCTGGTTGGTCCCGAAATCGGAAGGATAGCCGTTCGTGAGATCCTTGGCGCGCTGCAGGACGGTCTCGTAGAGCTCGATGAGGCCGACGTTTTCGATGGCGTCCTTCGAACTGTTGAGGGCCACGGGGCCGACGTAGGGGCGTCCGGCCTGTCCGAGCATGCTGGAGCCGGTGGCCGGGGCGTCGCCAGTGAAGTCGGCGGAGAAGCGGGCCTCGTAGGGGTTGACGGCGTCGAGCACGCGCTTCACCCAGCCCATCAGGAGCTGAGGCAGGAAGCGGTGCGCGCCGCTGGCCTGGAGCTGCGGGGAATTGGCCGCGCCGGCCCATTGGTAGGGCACGCGATCCGCGGCCGAAGCGGCCGGAGCCCAGTTCGGCGAGGTGACGTCCGGGTCGACGAGGCGCCAGGCGGTGTCGCGCACGCTGCCGGCGTCCACCCGGGTTTGCGTCTCGATTTTGGCCAATTCATCGGCGTGGCCGTAACGGACGTAGAACAGCTTGTCCGCGAGGATCAGGTCGGGTCGGCCGGTGAAGCCGATGGAATTGAGGCCCTTGCCCTGCTGGTAGATCGACCAGCCGGAGGTGGACTGGTCTGGAGTCTGCAGGCCGTCGAGCGGGGCCACGTCGTGTACCCACCACTGGTAATAGACCTGGTCCGAGGCACCACCGAAGCCCCCGGAGTGCACCAGCTCCACTTTCTCGTCAAAGGCGTCCTGCGGGGTGATGACCGAGATGGCGCCGCGGTAGCGCTCGTCGCCGAGGCGGATGACGTGGAGTGTCACCGCGCCGTTGACCTTCTCGTCGTTGTTTTCCACCACGGTAACATAGCGTTCCTCTCCGGTGGCTTCGAGGAAGGACTCCGGGTTGGGTACCAGCGTGGCGCCGGTGCCGAGGCTTTTGAAGGAACGGAACTTGGTGGGCACCTCCTCCTCGGTCCCGTCTTCTTTGAGGAACTTGACCGTGCCCTCTCCCGGGCCCGCGGGCCTGAGACCGTGGGGAGGACCGACCAACGGGGTGTTCATGCTTTCGGCGTGGCCAGCGGGGTTGGAGGCCTTGAAAAGTTCCTCGATCGCCGTCTTCCATGCGGAGTCGCTGGAGGCGAGTTGCTCCAGCGCTGTCTTATCCTTTTCGCTGATGACATTGGGCAGGATCTGGGCGATGGCGAGCGGAGGGCGCGTGAGGGAGGGGTCGCCGCTCTCGAGGCCGTTGACCGTGCCGCGGAACACGAGTTTGGCCTGTAGCGTGTCATAGTAAAAGCGCCGACTGAGGGGACCGCTGAGTTCCTTGAAATACCAGCGAGAGCCGCTCACCGAGACCTTGTCCGGATGGGCGGGGCTGAGATCGTCGGGCATCTCCTCCTTGGCGTAATCCACCGAAACGATGTCCAGCAGGCGCATGAAGCGGGCGTTGAATTCCTTGAGGTCCTCATCAGTGATGGCCATGTCCGGCGTGGCGGAGTCGAAGGCGACCTCGCCCGAGGCCCAATTGATCACGGCGGGCAGGCCGGGCGCGGCGGGGTGGTCGGCCTTGTATTCGCCCCCAGCGTAAGCCAAAGTCTCTCCGCGCTTGAGCACGGGATAGTTTTCTTTCCAGTAGGCGCTGTAGTTGATGGCCCGGGCTTCGAAGCTGCCATCGGTGAATTTGGTGAGAGGATCATTCTGACCGGCATCAGGCGGCAGCCAGCAGACCGGAGTGCCATTGGCCTTGGCCTCCGTGCCTTCTCCCAACCAGAAGCCCTGGGCTAGCGGATACCAGAAGCGATATTCGAAGCGGCCCGGAACGCGATTTTTCGCACCGTCCTCGGTATCGCCTGCCACCACCCACGGCACCTCGTTCTTGTCGTGCCAGAGCGTCTGCTGTTGGACATCCTCAGAATCAACCTCAAACTCCACGTTTTTTCCCTCGCTCTCGTTGAGGATGCGGATGCCCACCGCCAGGTTCAGCGGATAGATCGGCGTGACGAGGTCGCCGGCAAATGTCACCGTGGTGAATTCATAGCGCGGATTCTCCGGCTGCGGCACAGGGTTGCCCTCCTCGTCCACCGGGAGATGCGTCCTGGGATCCCGCGCCGGAAACTGGTCCGTGCCCGCCAGCGGCGTCCCAGTGGTCAGGTCGAAGCCGCGCGTCTCCCGCACCCGGTAGGCGATCATGCCGGGCTGGCCAGTGGTCGCGTCGGTGTATTGGCCCAGCACGAAAGGCGCCGAAGTATATTCATCGGGTTTGCTGGTTTCCGTCCGGTTGATCCATTGCTGCAGCGCGAAGAAGGCGTTCTGGCCGATGTTGGCGGCCTCGTCACCAGTCATGGCGGCGAGGTTCGATGGCGCCACGAGTGCGTGCTCTTCGTTCGGATTGAAGCCCGGCAACTCGTGGTCAGGCTGGTTATAGACAGTGAGACCGGAATAGAGGGTCGGGTCGAAAACGAGCTGTGGCTTGGGATTACCAAGGGACTGGTTGACGCCCTCGCTGCCGAGCTGGCTCGCGATGTAGATCGCGGGGACGGAATCGTCATCATCCGAGGGGAATTCCACCTCATCGTAGTGGGTCAGCAGGTGCGGCCAGCCCACAGGCGGGTGGAGCAGACTGGCAGGATCGGAGCCCGGGTTTTCGTAGTAGCCGATGCTCAGCCTCTTATCATCGGTGAAGAGCCCACCCCAGTTCACCGGGTAGACCGGCCCCCACTTCCCGACCGCGGCGCTGCGGTCGTAGAGGGTGGCGGTGTAGTTGGAGACCTCGTTGACGATGTAGCCCGAGCCGAAACCGGCGGTGTCGTCGGCACTGCCGATGCGCGAGACCACGGTTTGGGCAGGGCCGTCATTCTGACGGGTTTCGGGGGCGAGCGAACCGACCACGCGCACGGCGATCTTCTCGCGGTTCAAGTCGCCGGTGGCCGCACCGGTGGTCGGGCGGTAGCTGAAGACGAGCACGGTCCGGGCGTCGGACGTGTTCTCGGTGAAACGCGGACCCGAGGCGTTGGTCTTGTCCACCTTGGCCGAAGCTTGGGTCGAGAAGGCCTGCCGTAGGAAGCTCCAGCGGTCGGTGGCCGAGGGATCGAGGTCGACCGGGAAGGGCGAGTCCGTTTTTGGCGAGACGAGGTAACGGTAGTGGGCGCCAGGGGTGGCGGGGAAGGAGGCGTTGGTGGCGTCGAAGGTGACGTTCGTCTGGTAGGCGGGCGCGGTCCCGAGGTAGTTGCCCTGGTCGTCTTCGCGGTAGGCAAGGGTCTCGGTGTCCGCCGGGAAGGCGGCTGTCACCTCCATGTGGTAGGTCTCGCCGGTGTTCTTGTCCTTCCAGTCGAGGGTGTAGGTGCCGGGCTTGAGCGGATACCATTTTTCCCCGATGATGTCCCACTGCCAGGGATCGCCCTGGCTGCCGGTCCAACCCGGTTCATCATTGATCACCTCGGGCGCGGTCACGGCGGGCTGGCTGTTGGCGGTGACGGAGACGAGTACGGCGTCGTCCGGGAGATCGGGCGTCAACTGGGTGTCGATGGCATCGCGGCTCGAGAAATCGAGCCCCTCGCCGATGGCCAGCTCGGTGCGGTAGGTGGTCCTATCGACCTCCATGGTCATACTGCCGGGGGCCGAGACCGCCGGGATGAGGTAGGACTTCGCCACGCGGCCGCTGTAGGTCGTGTTGGAGAGGGATTCCCGGGTAATCGGGCTGAAGTTGTTGATGGCGTTCGAGATCTTCTTGAGCGTGTAGCGCCGGTCCGGGGTGCGGTAGACCGTGCCGACCTCGAGCCGCTCGCCCTCGGCGAGCCACAGGTCGAGCACCCGGCGGATCCCCGCAGCGGTCTGGGTCTGCTTGGCGCTGCCGTCGAGCACGCCATCAACCATCTTGAAAAACGGGTAGTTTTGGAAGGCGTTGAGGGCGGCCTCAGGAAGGCCGACGGCCATGACGTCGACGGTGAAGCTGAATTTCTTGTCCCACATCCAGAAGACGCGGCGGTAGTCAGCCATGACGCCTTTTTCACCGGGGTCGATGTTGTGGGTGGTGCCCGTCGTGCTTTCGAGCGGGTTGAAATGGAAGCCGGGAAGCACAGCCGCCGCGACCTGCGCGCCAGTCGCGGTCTCGGGAAACACCGAGCCAAACCCGGCGGTGGCGAAGGAGACATTGCCCCCTTCGGCGGAGGTGGTGGTGAAGGCCCCGAAAGCGAGCTGTTCGCGAGCGAGCGCAAAAAGCTTCGAGGGCGGGAGCGATTGCTGGGCAACGCGCGATGCGGAGTAGCTGAGGGCGGGACGCCGCCCGCCCACTTCGTAGGAATTGAGCTCGACGATGTGGTCTCCGGCGTCGAGGTGGAGAGACTGCTCGAAATCGCTGGAGTCGTCCTGTTTTCCGTTGGGGTTCCAGATCCGGTTGCCGTCGATGAAGAGTTGTGCGCCATCGCCACCGCTCACTCGGAAAGTGTAGGTCCCGGCGACATCAATGCGGAGCCGGGAACGCAGGGTCCATCCGTAGTAACCCGCCGGGCCGGCCGCGGGCACCGCCGCAGAGTCGGGAAGTGCGAACCCGGACTGGATGGAGCTGGTCTGCACCGGGAAGGACGCCGTGTCCGCGACGCTGGTGGGCAGGGTCGTTCCCTCGCGGCGCTCGATGTAAACACCGGGCATGTCCGCGGTGGGCAGAGTGTCAAAGGGGAGCTCGAGGCCTAGGGAGGCGTTCCCGGGGCCCACGAGGAGGGTGGTGCGGCCGCTGCGGACCGGGTCGATGCCGAGGGCGGTTTTCCAGACGCGCAGGTTGTTGAGGCCGCCCGGGAAGAAGCCGTCCGCGGTGGCGGCGCCGATGGCGCGGGCACCGATGGTGACGGTCTGGGTGCTGCCGGAAAAGTTCAGCGCCTGGTTGCCGGACGCCACCACCTTGCCGTCGCGATAGAGGGTGACGGTGTTGGCGGGCTTGTCATTGACCGCCGCCCAGTGATGCCAGCTGTTGTCGGTCAGCGCGGCCGGGGCCGCGACGGTGACGCCGTTGTTCGTCAGGAAGAAAGCGTTCCCGGAGGTGAAACCGGCGCGGAGCTGTGCGCCCGAGGCGGAAGAGGATCCGAGCGAGACCACATTCTGGTCCGCGGTCATCGTGACGGGATCGCGCCGTGCCCAAAACTCGATGGTGAAGGATCCGTCGCCGCCGATCAGCCCGGTGCCTGCGGAGTTGGCGCGCAGGTGGTCGCCGCCGCCGGAGAGTTGCAGGAAGCGCTCCGGGGAATTGGGGGCGTTTTCGATAACATAACCCTTCGGCTGGAACTGGATGTCCAGCCCGTTGCCGGTGCCCATGATCTGCGAATAGACCACCGAGTCGAAGTTGTAATTGAGCGGGCGGAAGTTGCGGCCGAGGGTGGGCTGGTTCGTCGCATCGGTCACGGAGGAGGCGGAAAGGCCCTGGATGGACTCGGTGCCGGTGTTGACCTCCGCGAGATACTCGAGCTCCCACTGCCAGTTCACTACGGTGGACTCGGTCAGCTTTACGGTGGACCCGCCCAACAGGGCCTGACCGCCGATGGAGCCGCCCAAGAGCTTCGCCCGGTAGGCCGCCCGGAGCCGCATATCATCCTCGGTGCCGGTGAGGGTCTTCCGGTAACGGTCGAGATAGACGAATGGCGGGGCACTAAAGGTAAGCGACTCGCCGGTGTTGTAGCTTCGGCGGCCGCCGGGGGGAGAAACCAAGCTAGAGCCAAACTGGCTGATGACGTCGAGCGTCACATAGGTATCGGCCGCGATGGAGACATTCCGGATTCGATGGGCCTGATTCAGGGCACCGGTCTGGGCTCCGAATCCGATCTGCCAACCCTCCGACTCGGCGGGCAGATACGGCACAGGGACGTTCTTGAGCACCTGATACCCGTTCCAGGTCACGCTGACGAGACCACCGCCCAAGTCGGGATCACCCACGAGATCCACCTGCACCGGGACCCAGTTGTCACCGGTCGTGAGCGACTGGGGATTGCCCGAGGCATCTTCCACCACGGGGTAAGGGGGCATGGCCCCGTCTGGCCTGGCTACAGAGAAGGAAACGCCTTGCTTCACAACCGAGTCGTAAACCACTTCCAGTGCACCCGCAGGATCGGGATTCTCCCCGTCATAGGTGTCGAAGGTCACGGCAAGCCCCTCCGAGATTCCATCCACACCAATCGGTTCGATGGCAGCCAGCTCGGGACCGAAGTTGAAACTGAAGCCGTCCGCGGGCGGGGTGGTACCTCCGGTGGTCTGCACTTGGAACTTGACCACCATGCGGCTCACCTTCTGCCGCACGGGGATGGATTTGATGACCATGTTTCCGGACTGCCAGTTGGCGGCAGGGGTGAGCTGCACGTAGGAAGCGCCCTCGGGCACCGTCGCACTGCCTCCCAAGTCCACATCACCACCGGTGACATCGTTGGGGAACTGCAAATCCTTGCTGAAATAGGCGTCCGGGAGGCTGAGTGGGGCCGTGGTGTCCGCCGGGAGGCTATAGCGCTGCAGGGTGATGGAGATGGCACCATTTCCGCCATGCGCCCCCGTGTTGCGGGCGAACACCCTAGCCGCCGGCCGATCGGCAGAACCAGTGAACACAAAGGAGCCGCCGCCGCCGCCGCCGTTGCCGGGGTTCGGACCACCGCCACCGCCGCTGTAGCCACTGCCACCGCCGCCGCCGCCGTCATTTGTGCTAGTCGCACTGCCGCCGCCGCCACCACCACCCCATCCGCCGGCCCCACCCGAAAGGTGCGGATCACCGCCGAAGTTTCCATTGAGATATTTCTTCCCCCCAAAAGCTTGATTAATTCCATCTGAGTTAATCCGCGTATCGCCATCTCCCAAATAACCCGCCCCCCCAGCCCCGCCGTTATTAACACTATCCTGACCGAGCCCACCACCTTGGCCGTTCCTCCCACCCCATCCAAAATCGCCGTCCGCGCTGATGGCGTTGCCCGGGCTGCCGGCGTATATCGAGGCCGCACCGCCGCCGCCGGCGACGATTAGCAGAGGTTCATCGTCTGACGAGGGGGCGAGCGGGGTCGCCGTGTTTTTCACCCGAACGATGGAAGAACTGCCGCCGCCGCCGCCGCCGCTGGGGTTGTTGCCGTCACTTCTCCCCTTCCCCCCTTGTCCGCCGACGGCGATGCGCAGCACTTCCCCTTTGGTCAACCGGACCGAGGCCTGGATCTGGGCTCCCTTGCCGCCCGCGTGGCTGCCGTTGCTGGCATCACCGCCCTGCGCGCCGCTGACATCGAGCAGATACCAGCCGGTGTCCGGCACCGTCCAGGTCTGGAAGGTTTTGTCTACAAAAGTGAAGGCGACCGGTTGCTGGGCCAACGCGCCTGCCGTGGCGAGGAGACTCATGAGGAATCCGATCAGCAGGCGGCTCCTCCGGCGGGCCACGCCGAGGCCAGGCGCAACTCGTTCGGCCCTGGTGGTGGCAAATGATAGATGCATGGCTGGGAAAAACATGGGAGATTACTGGAGGGTGTCGACGGTGGTGATGCGGCGCAGCGAGATGCCACCCTTTGAGACGATGTCCTGCCGGGCGAGACCGCGGGTGGTTTCCTGGTAGGTGCCGGTGAGGATGGTGGGATCGGGCGCCGCGTCGAAGGTGATCGAAAAGCTGCGGGAAACGGGATAACCGGCACCGTGCTGGGGGTGGAAGGCATGCCGGAAGGGGTTGCTGCGATGAAATGCATCGAGCGTAAGGGGTGACGAGGCACCGGTTCCCACCGTGCGGCCTACGCCGGGCTGCCCATCCAGCGGCCAGGAAAGATAGTAAGTTTCTGGCAGGTCCGGCGGACGGGACGTGCGCGACCCCAGCGTAAAGTAGGCGAGCACGTCTCCATCGGTCACTTCGGCGGGATTGGCGATGCCCTGCGCCGTGGCCACCTTGCTGCGCAGCGAGGTTGAAAGATGGGCCACGCTGAGGTCCCGGGGCAGGTCGAAGGCGACCGTCTCGAGGCGCAGACCCACGCGAGTGCCATCCGCCCGCTGCTGGACGCCTTCGAGGTAGGGAAGGCGCGTCTCGTCAACCACCAGCACCTGGGTGGGGGCGATGTCCGGCGAGGCGGTTTTCGTCTGCATCAGGATGGAGCGGGGCACCAGACGCGCCTGCCCTGCCGAGTCGACGTGGATGAAGATCTGCATCGGCAGTTCGCTTGCCGTGGCCTGCACGGGTGAGCCTGCGGTGCCCAGGCTGGTGACCGAACTGAGAATGATCTGTCCCGCCCAGAGACCGGTGAACTGACTGGCGGGCGCGGTGGAACCCGGCGTGGGCGAGAGGTCGGCATTGATGGCCCTTACTGGCAACCAGCGATACACGGAGCCCCCGCTCAGCGAGACGCTAACCCGGTAAAGGTGCTCGCGGAAATTGAGCCCGCTACTCCAGTTCCGCTTTACGCCGACGGTGATCGAGCGGCTTGAGGCGGGGTTGACAGATGCGGCCAGCCAGCCTGCGGTGAAATCGACGGATTGCGTCTGCCATTTGAGTTCCAACGGGACAGGCTGGAGAGCGAAAAACTGGAGGTCGGAGGCTGCGGGGTCCGAGCCCGTCGGGGCAAGACGGGTGAGGGTGACCTGATGCTGGGGTCCGCCGCTGGCCTCCAGGCTGGAAAAAGTCAACTCCGCGGCAGACATGAGCACCGGAGTCTCTGCGGGGTTAGCGGGATTCACCACCTCCAAGGAGCCCGGGCCCGATCCAAACCCCAGCGACCCGGAAACCGCTCCGGGAAAATCCATTTCCACCGGACCTGCCCATCCGTTGCCGGAAAGGGTGTAGGGCACATTGATCCAGTAGGCCCGGCCACTTTCGAGCAGGTCTGCTCCTTTCACCGCCTCCCAGGCCCCCGTCGCGGAGTTCAGCCTCTGCACATTGGCCGCCGCGCCAATCGGCCCGTCGACCACGATACCGGAAGCCGCAAACATCGAGGAAAACGTGGGAACTCCCTGCACACCGAAACCCACCAGATTGAAACTGCCTTTGTTCCAAGCGGGCCGATTCCAAGCCACCTTGCCGCGCAAGCTAAGCGTTCCCGCCGCCGCCCCGTCCTGGACGGCTCCGTCCAAGGTCGTGACATGGACCAAATAAGCGTGGTTCGCGCGAACGGCGATGCTGGCGGTCTCCCCGGAAGCCGGGTCTGAGGCCCACACGTCCCAGCCGCCTTGATTGAATAGACTCTCCGGATTGGAAGTGAATTCTGCGGTGCCGATGCTGCCGACTTGACTGGCAATACGGTCGATCCGGAAGCCGTCGGCCCGGAAAACCTGGTCACAAGTCAAGCTGCCACCACTGGCATCCGTGGGCTCCACTTCCAGCCAGACCGCATTCCACCCATAGTTGAGTTTCAGGGTCTGATCGGCTTCCACGGCAGCGACCGGGCCTGCGAACCACGCGACTAGTAACACTTGAAGCAGTAAGACGACCCGCGGACGGCGAAAGAAGTATGACATGAGATGGAGGTTGGCTTGGCTTGGGATGGCCTCCATGACAGAGGTCACCGCGTTGGAGGGATGGCCTCGCAATGGAAAACAGGCGTGAACCGCATCATTCATCATCTAGCGAAGCATGGTCAATTTGGAGAACTTGGTATTTTTTGGGGATACAACACGTGCAGCACCAAGAGACTGATTTTACTTGTGGGGAACGGCTGTCGATTCAGCGTATCGGTGTGTGAGAATGGATATCCCTACTCTGGCGCTGATTTCCGGTGGCATCGCGATCCTCCAGGCGGTCGCCTTTTGCTTCGCATGGGCACTCAACCGAAACGCCCCGGGGTTAGGACGTTGGGCGCTGACCAGCCTGCTATGCGGCAGTTCCCTCCTGCTGGTCCTCTGTCGTCAGCTCTTTGACTCTCCTCTGCTCACCCAGTGGCTGCCGACGCTGCTGGCTTGGGTGGGAACGGCCGTACTGTATCAAGGCGCAGCGGAATTCCAAGGGAGGCGGGCCGTTCTGAAGTGGCCCATCCTTTGCTGCGTGCCTGCGCTGGCCGGTTACCTTTGGTTCGGATGGGCCGCCCCGCAAACCTGGCTGCGACCGGTCTTCTACTCGACGCCGATGGTGATCTTTCTGGGGCTTACGGCGCGCGAATGGTTCCGCGAGCAACGAGAAGGCCTGCGTTTGACTGCCTATTGCAGCGGTGGGGCCGCCGCGCTCTACGCGTTCTCGTATGTGTTCCGTGCCTGGTTAATCGTCATCCACGAGGCAAATCCCGAACCTTTTGCAGGCGGTGCCGCCCAAGTGTTGGTTTTCATCAGCACGCTATTGTGGTTACTTTGCTGGACCTACACCGCGTTGCTGCTGATTAATCAATGGCACATCTTGGAAAAAATGCAGTTTCATGAGGCGCAATTGATGGCTCAGAAGAGTCTGATCCACACCGAAAGGCAGCTGGCCATCCGCGAGCGTGAGTTATTGAGCGAGCGCGCCTTACGTCAACGGAACTTTCTGCTGCGCGACCTTCACGACGGAATTGGCGGGATGACGGCCAATCTCGTGCTCTTGGTCTCCATGGGGCGCGGCGAGGAAGAGGACTCCGAGCGGCATGAGCTCATGCGTCACATCGAGCATCTCGTTGTCGATTGCAACCGGGAGGTAAGATCGCTCATGGACGTGCTTGAAAAAGGTCCTGTCGACTGGGGTCAATTCCTCCAGGAGCTGCGCCAGCATGCCGAGCATTTGACGGCGGGCCACGGCCTCCAACTCGACTGGCAGGTCAGCGGCCAGCGGCCGACACACTCACTCAGCGATGCCGCGGCCCGGCTCTCGCTGTTGCGTTGCCTGAAGGAAGCTGTTAGCAACCTCGCTCGCCACGCCCACGCCGACAATGCCACCATCCGGGTTCGTTTCTTCAAGCTTTGTTTCGGTATCACCGTCCGCGATGATGGCATCGGCCTTCAAAACGATAAGGTCGCGGATTCCGGCGGTCGCGGCTTGTCCAATATGCGCCGACGCTGCGAGGAACTCCGTGGCCGCGTCACGATCCACAGTCACTCCGGAACCACTCTTCGATTCATCATCCCGCTGCCAGTGAGCCTCCACCCCATCGCCAAAAAACCCCCATTTTACGATCTTGCTAACGCTTGATGACGGATACATGAAGAAGTTGATTCGCCTTGTCTTAGTGGAAGATGATCCTGAAATGCTGGCGGCCCTCCGTCGGCTTTTTACGGCGGTGGACGGCATCAGCTTGGTGGGAGCCTATGAGACGGCCGAGGCGGCGCTGAAAGAGACTGACTGGCAGGAGGTGGACGTGCTTTTGACCGACCTAGATCTCCCGGGATTGACCGGGCCCCAGTTGATCGCGGCAGCCCGTGGACAAGCTCCAAACCTGCTGGCAGTGGCCCACACCGTCCATGAACAGCGTGACAACCTGTTTCAGGCACTGCGCGCGGGAGCCTCCGGCTATCTCGTCAAGGGAATGCTCGCCCCCGAACTGGTCGCATCCGTCCGCGCGATCTTCGGCGGGGAAACGCCTATCAGCCCGTTGGTCGCCAGGCACCTGATCGCGCAGTTCCACGAGACCGACGCCGCTTCGTCGGCGGCTCCAAAGGAAGACTTAACGAGCCGTGAACTGGAAGTGCTGCGGAGTTTCACCCGCGGGAGTACTTATGATGAAATCGCCGATGGCATGAGCATCAGCCGCCACACGGTCCACACCCATATCCGCAATATTTATAGCAAGCTGCACGTCAACAGCCGCAAGCAGGCGCTGCGCCAAGCCCTAAGCCAAGGCTACCTGTGACCGGTGTCCGCCCTCCAAGCGATCGAGCCGCTTCCTCTCCTCTCAACTTGCCTCGCTCCTCATCTTCTCAAAAATGAGAGTCACCGCTGCCCCATGAGCCGCGTAACAATGCTTCCCGATCACGAGAAACGAGCGCTTGAACCAGAAAATGACTGATTTGGCTTTCTTTACGGTAACAGCTCGGATAGATTTATCTAAATTATAGTGAATCTGAAATTGACTAATTTTCAATTTCGAGTATTATTCTCTCGAATGCGTCGCACGGCCATTCTTCTTTCGGTTATTTCACGTCCTCCTTCCCTGTTTTTGCCATGAAATCATTTCACAACGGAACCTTGATCACCAACGTCCTTCTGGTCGCGGGTGGAGCTTTGGCGGGTTCGGCGCTTACGTGGTCTCTGACCCCGCGGCAGCCGGATTCGATGTGGGGTGCGGACGCAGCCTTTTCGGGTGCTGAGACGACGATGGCGCCCGTTCCGGCGGCGGGCGGCGGGGTGATGAGCGAGGACGAGACGTCGGTCAAGCTTGAGCAGATCATGTCGGCGGATAATCCTGAGCACAAAGCGAGCGACTTGAGTCGTTTAGGGCGCGATGTGGCGACGGGCAATGTTCAGGCGGCCTTGGACATGGCGAGCGGCATTGGGGGTGAGACTGACCGGATGGCTTTTGTGCGTGGGACCTTTGAGGCCTGGGCGGCGCAAGATCCGCAGGCGGCGGCCAGTTATGCGGCCACCAATTTCCCGGCGGGCATGTTGCGATCGGAAGCGATTCGGGTTTCGGTGGGCCAATGGGCGCAGAAGGACCCGCGAAGTGCTTTTCAGTGGATGGAAGCCAATCTTTCCGGACCTCTCAAGGAAGAGTCCTTGGTGGCGCTGGCTCAGGGGTGGTCGCGGCGATCACCGCAGCAGGCGGCGTCTTGGTTTGCTGAAACTGGCAGTACTTCACAACCGCTGCTGACGGCGATTGCGGGTACATGGGCTCAACAAGATCCGGCTTCGGCGTTACAGTGGGCTTCCCAGCTGCGGGACACCGGCAACCGGTCCGTGGGTTTGACCAGTGCGCTGGGCGAAATGGCACGCCAAGATCCAGCCGCGGCCGCGCTCGCTGCTGAACCCTATCTGGGCGAAACCTCGAGCAATGATCCGGCCACGGCCGCCATCAGAGATCTTCCCACCGTACTAGCAGACATCTGGGGCACGACCGACCCAGCGGCTGCCGCGCAATGGATCAGCAAGCTGCCTCCTGGAGCCTCCCAAGTCGAAGCCGCCGGCACTCTGGCCACCGTCTGGGCGTCCAGCGACATCGAAGCAGCCGTGGCTTGGAGCTCAACCATTTCCGATCCCTCTTTGAAGGGGGCAGTCGTTTCTCATCTGGGCACCACGTGGGGAGCCATCGAACCAGATCAAGCGATCGCGTGGCTGGACACACTGCCATCGGATGTGGCCTCGCAAGGGATCTCCGGCGCTTTCAACTCATGGGCCGCGACCGACCCACTGGGGCTCAATGACTGGATCACCCAGCTCGAGCCGGGACCCCGCAGCGATCTGGCCCGCCGCAGTCTCGGCGACGTCATGGCTGATCAAGAACCGCTCGCTGCTCTGGAACTCGCCGCCGGCATCGCCGATCCGATCCAACAAAGCGACGTGCTCGCCCGGTATTACCGCCAATTTCATCGCAGCGATGCCGCTTCCGCCATCGAGTGGCTGCAGGGCGAGTGGACTCGACTCCCAGCCCCAGCCCAGCAATCGCTGGCCCGCGAGCAGCAAAAACTTGTCGAACGCAGTAACCGGACAGCCGGATAGTCGCCGACCCCTCCCCTCGGGCGGACGTTTGACACCCGTGGACCGAGAACCGCAGACCGGCCACGGATGCCTCCGGACCGCCACCCGCAGGCGCAGGCGCCCGCGGCATGACAAAAGCCGCCCGTGGCGATACGCCCCGAGCCAGCCCCCCGTCTGAGGGTCGGGCCCCCGGCACCGCGCAGACTGGCTGAAAACCGACAGCCACCGGATCCGCAGGCCACCCGCGGCAGGATCCCGTGTCCACTTGCCTTTTGTCCAGTGTCCCGTAGGTTGACGGTCGATCTTATCCGGCGCGGACGACACTGCTGATCGCGCGCTTTTATACCTTTTTCCGCATGGCCACCGAGCTGACCCGCAATTTCTCCATCATCGCCCACATCGATCATGGTAAGACCACCATGTCCGACCGGCTGTTGCAAGCGACCAAACAGGTCTCTGTTCGCGTGCTGCAAGCGCAACACCTTGACTCCATGGATCTGGAGCGCGAACGCGGCATCACCATCAAGGCGCATCCGGTGACCATGCACTACACCGCGAAAGATGGAAAAACCTATAAACTGAACCTGCTGGACACGCCGGGGCATGTCGATTTTACCTATGAAGTGAGCCGGTCACTGGCGGCCTGTGAAGGCGCTGTGTTGATTGTGGATGCGGCGCAGGGGGTTGAAGCGCAAACCGTGGCCAACCTGCACCTCGCCAACCAGCAGAAGCTGACCATTGTCCCGGTCATCAACAAAATTGATCTGCCGGCGACCAACCTTCCCATGGTGTACAAGCAGATGGAGGACATTCTGCAAATCCCTCATGAAGAGGCGATTCCTGCCAGCGCCAAAAACGGCATTGGCATCACGGAAATTCTCGAAGCCATTGTCCAGCGGATCCCGCCACCGAGCGGCGAAAACTATCCGCACATGCGCGCCAGCGTGTTTGACTCGGTTTTCGACAGCTATCGCGGCGTCATTATGTATGTCCGTGTGTTCTCCGGCATACTCAAGCGCGGCACGGCCATCCGCATGATGGCCACCCAGGGAAATTACGAGATCAAGGAAGTCGGTGTCTTCGCTCCAGCCAAGACGGTCATTGATCACCTCGGCCCCGGCGATGTCGGCTACGTGGTGGCCAACATGAAGGAGTCGAAGGAGGTCAAAATCGGGGACACGATGACGGAGCGGAGCAATCCGGCGATTGAAGCACTGCCTGGTTTCAAGGAAATCCAGCCGATGGTTTTTGCTGGGATTTATCCGGTCAGCACGGAAGACTTTGAGCAGCTCAAAGCGGCCATGGGCAAGCTGCAAATCAATGACAGTGCGTTCCGTTACATGGCTGAATCCAGCGTGGCACTCGGCTTCGGATTCCGCTGCGGCTTTCTCGGACTGCTCCACATGGAAATTGTTCAGGAACGGCTGCGGCGCGAATTCAACATGGACGTGATCAGCACCTACCCCGGCGTCGTCTATGAATTGACCCTGACAGATGGCGAAGAGCTCACCGTGGATAACCCCACTTTCCTCCCGCCCGTGCCCAATATCGCCGAAATCCGCGAACCCATCGTAAAATCTTTCATCCTGATCCCCAATGACTTCATCGGAGATGTCATGTCGCTGGTCATGGACAAACGCGGACAAGTCACCAATACCGAGACGCTCGACGGCACGCGCATCATGCTGACCTGCACCCTGCCGCTCAACGAGATCTTGGTCGATTTTAATGACAAACTCAAGTCGATCACCCGGGGCTACGGGTCGATGGACTACGAACAAGCCGGATATACCGCCTCCGACCTCGTCAAGATGGACATCAACATCCATGGCGAATCCGTCGATGCCTTCTCCGTCATCGTCCACCGCAGCAAGGCCGAACAACGCGGACGCATCCTCTGCGAAAAACTCAAAGACGTCATCCCTCCACAAATGTTCCAAGTCCCGATCCAAGCAGCCATCGGCGGGAAAATCATCGCGCGTGAAAATATCCGCGCCTTCCGCAAAGACGTGACCGCTAAATGCTACGGCGGTGACATCTCGCGTAAACGCAAACTCCTAGAAAAACAAAAAGAAGGGAAGAAGAAGATGAAGTCGATCGGCAAAGTGAACATTCCGCAGGAAGCGTTCATCAAGGTTCTCAAGACGGGCGACTGACGCGGCGCATGAAATCTCTGTGGGTCATGAGCTGGTGGCTGGTGGTGCTGGTGGCCGGAGGGCTGCAGGCCGCCACACCGCTGCAGACGCTGAAAAACTGCCGCTTGCTGCCAGCCGAGTGGGCGGACGGCGACAGCTTCCGCGTGCACACGGCCGACCAGCGGGAAATAACGGTGCGGTTGTACGGGGTTGACTGTGTGGAGTGGCACGTCAACGACGACACGGACGAGCGGCGGCTGCGGACGCAGCGGCGGTATTTTGGCATTACGAATGCGGCTCCGGACGCCCGGGCGGCCATTGCGTTGGCCAAAGGGTTTGGCGAGGCAGCGGGGGCGGAAGTCCGGCGACTCTTGGCGCGCCCATTCACGATTCACACGTCTTTTGCAGACGCGCGCGGTGACGCTCGACACCAGAGAGTGTATGCCTTTGTGGTGACGGCTGACGGGATCGACGTTGGGGCCCATCTTGTGGCCCGCGGACTGGCCCGGGCTTTTGGCGTCTTGCGCGAAGCGTACGACGGCCGACGTCAGGATGATTATCGCGCGTCGCTCGCCGACCTCGAGCTGCAGGCCGCCAAACGAGGCGTCGGCATCTGGGCGAAAACCAATTGGGATTCCCTGATCGCCGAACGCGAAACCCAACGGCGTGAAGAACAGGAAATCGCGCTGGCCCTCGATGACCAAGCCCTCGCCCCGGGCGACACCATCAACCCCAACACCGCCACTCGCGACGCCCTGATGCGACTTCCCGGCATCGGTGAGGAAATGGCCAATCGATTGATAGCCAATAGACCGTACCGCACCCAACAAGACCTCAGGCGCGTCCCCGGCCTCGGACCAGCCACCTTGAAAAAACTCCAGCCCCATCTGGACCTACCGGTCCAGTAAAATTCGGCCTCCCCCACCCACGGCTGCCGGGCGGTTGACCATGCCCGTGGAAGCGCCATGCTGATCGTCGCATGAGCCAGATCCCTGATCAGACCCGCATTGAGACCGACACCATGGGCGCCATCGAAGTGGTGCAGAACCGTTATTGGGGGGCGCAGACCCAGCGTTCTCTGAAGTATTTTGCCATTGGCACGGACACGATGCCGCGGGCCGTCATCCGGGCGATGGGGGTCCTCAAAAAGGCCTGTGCCATGGTCAACCGTGATCTGGGCAAACTGCCGTCCGAGACGTGTGATTTGATCTGTGCCGCAACCGACGAAGTCATTGCGGGTCATCTGGACGCCCATTTCCCGCTGCGCATCTGGCAGACGGGATCGGGCACGCAGTCGAACATGAACACCAACGAAGTCATCTCTAACCGGGCGATTGAGATGGCGGGCGGCGTCATGGGGAGCAAGACCCCGGTGCATCCCAACGACCATGTGAATATGTCACAGTCGAGCAATGACACCTTTCCGACGGCCATGCACATTGCGGCGGTGGAGGAAGTCACTCACCGGCTGCTGCCGGCCGCCCGCGGTTTCCGTGATGCTCTTGAAGCGAAACGCATTGAATTTAATGATATTGTCAAAATTGGGCGCACGCACCTACAGGATGCGACCCCGGTGACATTTGGCCAGCAGTTCTCCGGTTATGTCAGCCTGATCGAGCGCGACATGGTGCGCCTTGAAGAAACGCTGAGCGGGCTGCGGGACCTGGCCATCGGAGGAACCGCGGTCGGCACCGGACTCAACAGCCATCCAGAATTCGCCGACCGCGCCGCCCGCGCCATCGCCGACCTGACCGCCCTGCCGTTCCAAAGCCATCCCAACAAGTTCGCCGCCCTCAGCGCCCACGACGAATTCGTCTATGCCAGCGGCGCCCTGAAAACACTGGCCGCCACCTTGATGAAAATCGCCAATGACATCCGCTGGCTGGGATCCGGCCCGCGATGCGGCTTGGGCGAACTCAGTCTTCCCGAAAATGAACCTGGCAGCTCCATTATGCCCGGCAAAGTGAACCCAACGCAAAGCGAAGCCATGACCATGGTCGCGGTTCAGGTGATGGGAAATGATGCCGCCATCGGCTTTGCTGCCAGTCAGGGGAATTTTGAACTCAACGTCTTCAATCCGGTCATGATTCACAATTTCCTACACAGCGTGGAGCTTCTGACCGGAACCATGGTGAGCTTCACCGCTTATTGTCTGGACGGACTGCAGGTCAACCGCGACACCGTCCGCGGGTACGTCCAAAACAGCCTGATGCTCGTCACCGCCCTCAACCAACACATCGGTTATGACAAAGCCGCCGCCATCGCCAAACTCGGTCACAAAGAAGGTCTGACCCTGCGCGAAGCCGCCGTCAAAACCGGGTTTTTGACCGGGGAACAGTTCGACCAATGGGTGGTCGCGGAACGCATGACCCGCCCATAAACACCTCCGGCGCCTCCCCTCCGCCACCCAACACCTCACCAATCACTCCTTGACAGGACGGGGTCCCCGTCCGCACTGGTTCATTTATGCCTGACGACGCCACAGGAAATCCGTCCCCTGAGGACCACGACGAGGCCATGCCCACCTCCCCCCAGCGGACGGCAGAATCCGGAGGAGCCGCGCGCCCACCACGCCCCAAGGAATCATGGGAACCGCAAGTCCGAGAACTGCGACGCCCAGACTTTGCACCGCGCCTCACCAAAACCACCGACCTCCCCACGAAGGTAGCGACCGAACGCCAAAAATCCAAACTGGGCGAACACCGGGCGGCAGCCATCCACTGGGAGGAGGATCCGGCCCGTCAGGACGACGACGAGGACAGCGAGGGCACTAGCCCCCGCAAGCCCCAAGCGAGCGGGCTGAGCCGCGGACAAATCATGAGCCTAGGCATCCTCGGCGTCATGGTCATCGGACTGGGAGCCGCATGGTTCGCCAAGTCCCTGCTGGTCGGAGACGGCGCCACCCGGGCCAAACAAGCCGCCATGGCCAGCAAAGCCGCTCAGGAAGCGGCCATCGTCGCCGCCGCGTCCCTGACCGACGCCGAATTCGCCCAAGCCACACAAGTGATGCGGAGTTTTCTGGAAGCCCTGACCATCGAAGACCTGCGGGCCGTGGTGAGGGAACCAGAACGCGTGTGGCCGCTGATCGAACAACACCACCGCTCCACACCATGGAAACCGTTCGTCGTGCGCCGGCTGCCCACCCGATCGGAAATGCAGTTGAACCGCGACCTGCTAGCAGGAGTAGCAGAAGTCAATGATTTTCAGAGACTTGTTATTGCTATGCAGCGGACACCGGCTGGCATCAGGGTCGATTGGGAGTCATTCACGGGTCAGGGTGAAATGTCTTGGGATGACTTTCTGGCCCAGCGTCCGACCACCCCGGTGCTGATGCGAGTTTCCTTGCAGCCGGATGATTATTACAACCGCGATTTCCCCAACTCCGCCACCCATGCCTGCTTCCGGCTGGCTTCGCGCGGCGATACGCACCTGCTCTACGGCTACGTTCCGCGAGGTCAGCTGGTGCATACCCAGCTAGTCGCGCGGACCCGGATTAACCCGCGCAGTCTGCCCACCGTGCGCTTGCGGTTTCTGCCCGATGCCACCAGTCAAGACCAAGTGGAAATCACAGAATTAGTCGCCGACGGTTGGCTGGTCAGCGAGGGATCAAAGGTGCGGGCCGATGTCTCCGAGCTCACGCCCCCGGCGACGAAGTAACCACCGGGCCGTGGTCCGGATCCGACACTGGGCTGTCGTCCAGCCCGGGCAGCCGGGAAACCACAAGGCGTACCACCTCGTCCACGGGCGGTTCGATCCCGACAGAGAGGACGTCGTCTTCGCCATGATCTGAGGGGTGCTCGAGCGTGGCAAACTGGCTGCGCAGCATGTCGGCACGCATAAAATGATCTTTGCGAGCCGCCATCCGCCCGTAGATCAGCTCGAAACTACCATCCAGATGCACGAACCGCACGGCCCCCGGCCGCGCCGCCCGCAGCCAGTCGCGATAGGTTTTTTTCAAGGCCGAGCAGGCCAGCACACGCGTGGCTCCGTCTGGGCACGGCGTGATCACCTCGCGGGCCAGCCGCTCGAACCACGGCCGTCGGTCATCATCCGTCAGCGGAATACCCGCACTCATTTTCGCCACATTGGCGGCCGGATGATACGCGTCCGCATCAAAAAACTCGCCCCCCAGAGCCCCAGCCAGACGACGGCCCACCTCGGTCTTCCCCGATCCGGAAACCCCCATCACCACAACTATAAACGGCGGCTTGCGCTCCATCCACCACCATGAATCCGCCTCACCCGCCCCGTCAATCGCCATCCAACCAATCCAGCACCCTTCATCCTTGTTCCTTTTGACCGGCTCGACGGTTGCGGCTTAGCTGCATCTGATGAGTACCGCCCCCACCACGACCACCGAACAATTTGAAAAAGTCCCGACGTTGATCTTCCCGACCGCGACCGCCGCCGCCGCCGCGCTGGCCCGGGAAGTGGCGGACCTGATCACCGCCCGCCAAGCCGCGGGACAGACCACCGTGCTCGGACTGGCTACCGGCTCGACCCCAGTTCCATTTTACCGCGAGTTGATCCGGCTACACCAACAAGAAGGACTCAGCTTTGCCAACGTCATCACTTTCAACCTCGACGAATATCACGGCCTCGGACGAGATCACCGCGAAAGTTATTTCCGTTTCATGCGGGAGCAGCTCTTTGACCATGTCGATCTGCAGCCGGAAAACATTCATTTGCCGGACGGCACGGTACCACTCGACAAAGTCTTTGCTCATTGTCAGGACTATGAAGCGGCCATTGACGCGGCGGGTGGCATTGACCTGCAGATCCTCGGGATTGGTCGGACCGGACACATTGGATTTAACGAGCCGGGATCGACGCGCGACTCGCGCACCCGGCTGATTGCGCTCGACCGCATCACCCGGCAGGATGCGGCCGCGGACTTTCTGGGCGAGGGCAATGTCCCGCGATTCGCCATCACCATGGGGGTCGGTACCATTTTGCGCGCGCGCAAAGTCGCCTTGATGGCGTGGGGCGAAAACAAGGCGGAAATCGTTCGCGAGGCGGTTGAAGGCGCCGAAACCGAGGCCGTCTCCGCGAGTTTCCTGCAGTCGCACCCCGATGCGCGGTTTCTCGTCGACGCCCCCGCCTCCAAAGCACTGACCCGAGTCAAACTCCCATGGCTCGTCTCCCATGTCGACTGGGATGAAACCGGCACCCGCCGCGCCGTCACGTGGCTCGCTCTCCGTCACCACAAGCCAGTGCTCAAGCTACTCGACGAAGAATACAATGAAAACGGAATGGCCGAACTGCTGACCCGGCACGGCCGCGCTTACGATCTGAACATTCAGATTTTCAACCGCCTGCAGCACACGATTTCCGGATGGCCCGGAGGGAAACCCGGCGCAGATGATCGCACCCGCCCGGAACGCGCCGAACCACATCCCAAACGATCCCTCATCCTCGCTCCCGAACCGCAAGATGACGTGCTCAGCATGGGAGCCACCCTGCAACGGCTCGTCGAACACGGACACAACGTCCACGTCGCCTACATGACCAGCGGCGACCTGCGCGTCGGCGACGCCGAAGCCTCAAAATTTGCCAAAGTCCTGCTGGAAACATCCGAGCAATTCACCCCCGCTGGTCCCGGCGGTCATCAAGGTGACTGGACTCATCAAGTCGCTTATGCGCGGGATATTCTTGCGCAATTGGAAGCCAAAGGGCCGTTCGGCGACCCCGGTGACGCCCTGCGGCGGCTCAAGGGATTGATCCGCCGCGGCGAGGCCCGCGACGCGCTGCAGGCGCTGGGCCTGCCTCCGGAACACGCCCGGTTCCTCGACCTGCCATTCTATGCCAAGGGCCGGTACCGGCAGTTCCGGCTCGAAGAAGCCGACGTCGCCGCACTCCGCACCGTGCTAGAAACCGAAAAACCCCATCAGATCTTCATCACCGGCCACCTCGCCGATCCCAACAGCGTTCAAGGGGTCGCTTGGCGTGCGTTCACCACTGCCTGGGATCAGTGCGGCACCGCCGTCTGGAAAGAGAATTGCCGCATCTGGCTCCACCGCGGACACCAAAAAGAACTGGAACCACACGAAATTGACATGGCCGTCCCCATCAGCCCGGATCAACTCGCGCAAAAACTCGCTGCTATTCAAAAATTCCAGTCCCACACCAACCCGGATCAACTGACCGGCGATCGCAACCGCCAGTCCGCGCACACCTACGACGCCCTCGGGCTCGCCGAATACGAAGCCATCGAAGCCTTCGAACGCTGGAAATAGTCAGCCCCGCGCTCACTTCAGGCCGACGCGGGCCGACTCGGGCCGCGTCGGTGCATTGACATGAGGCGTGGTTTCGAGCCCGAGACCATGCCTCTGCTCCACGCGGGTATTCTTGCGGCCACCGGCCGCCACGATACCATCCCTCATGTTTCATCCACTGCGACGCCCGCCCGCCACCCTTGCCGCACTCTTCCTCATGATGGCCGCCCCCTCTACCATGGCCGCACCCAACGCGCCCGCCACCCCACCGGTCGCCCCCGTGCGCCCAGTGGTCGATGAGTATCACGGCATCAAAGTGAGCGACCCCTATCGCTACATGGAGGACCTCAAAAACCCGGAAGTGAGCGGGTGGATGAAGGCACAATCGCTTTTCACACAGTCCGCGATAGAGCGACTGCCCGGTCGTCGGCAGTTGCTGCAGCGGATTCAGGAACTCGACAAGGGCGCACCGTACACCATCGGCGGACTGCACCGCCTGCAGAACGGGACCGTGTTTTACCGCAAGCTGGAGGCAGACGCCGAAACCCCGGTCATCGCCAGCCGTCCGTCCCTCGCCGGTGAAGAAACCATCATTCTGGACCCCAAGTCTTACGAACAACCCGGCGGCTCACATGCCAGTCTGGAATTTTTTAGCCCCTCCCCTGACGGTCGGCATGCGGCGGTGGGCATTGCCACCGGCGGGTCGGAAGTGACCACCATTTACATTCGGGATTTGCGCACCGGCCGGGACCTGCCCACCTCGATCGACCGCATTGAGACTGCGTATAATGAACCGTCGTGGCTTCCGGACTCGAGTGGTTTTTTCTACAGTCGGCGTCAGCCACTGGCAACCGGCGCGCCGGCCAGCGAAACTTATCACAACACCGAAGCGATCCTGCACACCCTCGGGCAACCGGCGGACTCCGACCGGCCGGTTTTAGGGCGGAAGCAGACGCCCGATCGGGTCACGGCGCCGCTGGATTTCCCGAGTGTCCGAGTTTTTCCCGGCTCGGAGGAAGTCATCGGGCAAATTCACCATGGTGATGCGCCGGAGCTAACGTTGTTCAGCGCGCGGCTGGAGACGCTGACCGCGCCGTCGGCCGACTGGAAACCGGTCTGCACCAGCCGCGATCAGGTCATTGATTTCACGGTGCACGGCGGGTTTATTTATCTAGTGACCGCGGCCCAGGCGCCGCGGTACAAAGTCATCCGCACGCCCGCGGCCCGGCCGAATGTAGCCACGGCCGAAGTCGTCCTGCCAGAAAGCGAGCTGGTCATTACCTCGCTGCTGGCCTCGCGCGACGCCGTCTATGTGAATGCCACGCGCCATGGAGCCGGCGTGGTGATGCAGATTGACCCAACAAACAGCCGTCCGCCGGAGAAACTGTCTCCGCCGCGCGACGACTCCGCGTCAGTCAGCGAAGCCTCTCCGTATTTTGGCGATGTTTTTATTCGCACCGCGTCCTGGACCACAGGCGGAGCACTGTATGCCCACGATCCGGGCCGCCGGGAGTTTCAAGTCAGCCCGCTTCAGCCGGCTGGAAAATATGATCGTGTCCTAGGATATACTTCCCAGCAGGTAGAGGTGCCCAGTCATGATGGCGTGATGGTTCCGCTCTCGATCATTTACCCTCAAAATGTTGTCTTAGACGGCAGCGCTCCGCTCCTGCTCAACGGCTACGGCGCTTACGGCAGCATTCGCCATGTTGGGTTCAGCCCGCTCAACCTCGCCTGGCTCGAACGCGGCGGCATCATCGCCGTCGCCCATGTCCGCGGCGGCGGCGAAAAAGGAAGGAACTGGCACCTCGACGGACAGAAACTAACCAAACCCAATACCTGGAAAGACCTCATCGCTTGCTCAGAATACCTCATTACTCACAAATTCACCTCCACCGCCAAACTCTCGATTCAAGGCGGCAGCGCCGGCGGCATTCTCATCGGCCGCGCCATCACCGAGCGCCCTGATCTTTTTGCCGCGGCCATCATCAATGTCGGCTGCACCGACCTCCTGCGCATGGAAACCACCGAAAACGGACCGCCCAACATTCAGGAATTTGGCACCGTGACGACCCCCGAAGGGTTTCACGCCCTCCGCGCCATGAGCCCGCTGCACCACGTCCAGGATGGCACCCGCTACCCATCCGTCCTGCTGACCCACGGCCTGAACGACCGCCGGGTCGACGCCTGGATGTCAGGCAAAATGACCGCGCGCCTGCAAGCCGCCACCGCCAGCGCCAACCCAGTTCTCCTCCTCCTCGACCCCGAAGCCGGCCATGGCATCGGTTCCAAACGCAGCCAGATCCATGACCAGCTGGCCAGCCGCTGGGCATTCGCCCTCTGGCGGACCGGCGCGCCAGATTTCCAGCCAGCCGCCGCAGAGTGAGCCGCAGAACGCCCGGATTAAACCAAACTACTTACCAGAGCTGACAACGGTCGGCTCCTGCCAAATCATTCATCGCCAGTACGAACGGCGGTGTATGGTGGGACCGGTTTTATGCGTATTCTTTGTCTTCAGCTCAAACGCATTGGTGATGCGATTTTGACCGCGCCGGCGTTGCAGGCGATGCGCGAGGCGTGGCCGCAGGCTCATCTCACGCTGGTGCTGCACGGACCGTCCGGCGGGCTCGCTCCCGCCTTTGCGGCGTCCGACGAGGTGCTCGTCTACGCGCCCGGCCGTCCCAATGTGGCCCTGTGGAGCCGAGTTTTTACTGAGAACTGGGACCGGTGCTACGATTTTACGGGCACCGATCGCTCGGCCTTGTTGGCCCGGCTGAGCCGCGCCGCGCACGTCGCCGGATACCGGAAAATGGTGGCCAAACGAGCCTGGCGCGCAGATGGGTATACGCACTGGTGCGACGCTCCAGTGCGTGATCTCCATACCGTTGATTTTCATTTGGCCCTGACGGGGCTGCCCGCGCCGGAGGCCACCGGTTTGGTGATCCCGGCCGGTTTGGCAGACGGAATCCGCGGGCTGCCGACTGACGAGTTTATCGTCGTCCACCCGGGCACAGCGCGAGCTGAGAAATACTGGCCCCCAGAGCGCTGGGCGGAAGTCATAACGCGCCTCCCGCTGCCGGTCGTGCTGACGGGCAGCTCGGATCGAGCGGAGCAGGCGCATCTGGCGGCCATCCGGTCTGCTCTGGGTTCGTCGGAGACGGGTCTTTATGACCTGAGCGGCCGACTGTCCCTCCTCGAGCTGGCCTCGGTGATCGACCGGGCCCGGCTGGTGCTGAGCGTGGATTCAGCGGCGATGCATCTGGCGGCGATGGCTCGGCGTCCGCAGGTGGCATTATTCGGGCCGACCAATCCGTTTCACTGGCGACCGCGGCATCCAGCGGCCCGGGCGGTGACGGCGGGTGGTGGATCGGGATCGGTAGCCGGCCCTCGGCAGGCCACTGCTCCGATGGATGCGTTGTCGACAGCCGTCGTTTTGGAGGCTATCGATGAGGTGTGTGACCGCCATCCGGCGGCCTAGCGCCGCTTGTCCCGGTCGCGGGTCGGCCGCGGCGCACCGGTTTGCTCCATGAAAAAAATTAGTCGCAAGGATCTGGCGAAGATGTCCTCCCGCGAGGTGCTGGCCGCCGCGCGGGAGCCGTATGGCCGTCTGATCGGCTACCTGCGGCCTTATAAAGCCAGGTTCGCCCTCGGAATTTTCTTTGGATTGCTCGCCGGAGCGACCAATGGCGGTCTGGTCTTTGTCACCCGCCACGTCGGAAATGAAGTCCTCAGTCAACGCAGCGCCGGTCCGGGCCCAGGCGCCGGAGGACTGAAATTTCCCGTCGTGCCAGACTGGGTGCCGCTGGTGCCAGCCCGATACAAAACGCCCGCACCCATCACCCCACCTGCGGGTCAGGTCGCCGTTCCAACTCCTACTCCGGCTCCGGCTCCGGCTCCCGCTGGCGCCGCCGCTCCGGTTGCTGGCGCCCCAACGGCTGCGACGCCCCCGGCGCCCCAGGCTCCAGCCGCTCCAGCGGCCAGCGCTTTGGTCGATTCGGCAGCGATAGTAGAAAGCGATCCCGCCGCGGAATGGCTTCGGGCAAGCTTGAACAAGACAGGCGCTGAGGGCGCGGCGGAAATGGCTAAAATCCCGCAGGAGACGCCGTTGCGGAAAGTCATGTGGGTGTGTGCTTTGATTCCGATGTTGATGATGGTGCGCGGGCTTTTCGGTTATTTGAATGCGTATTGCATGCAATGGGTCAGCTTGCAGACGTTGGATGATATTCGGCAGGAAGTTTTTGAGAAGGTACTGGGCCAGTCCCAAGAATTCTTCAATAAGCAGAAAGTGGGGGATTTGATTCAGACGGTGTTCAATCAGACGCGGATGGCGCAGATGGCGCTCACGCAGGTAGCGAGTGATGTGGTCAAACAACCGGTCTCTATCATCGGCGCGCTGGTGGCCATGCTTTTCATCGACTGGAAATTCACGTTATTTAGTTTCACGATTTTCCCATTGTGTATTTTGCCGGTGTTATATATCGGCAAAAGAATCCGGCGTGAGAGCAACAAGGAGGAAGAGGAGGCCGGGTTATTGATGAACATCATGCAGGAGGCGCTGGGCGGGATCCGGGTGGTCAAGGCCCATGGGCGCGAGGAATACGAAGCTCGTCGGTTTTCTGCTGCTAATCAGAAAATGTTGGCGCTGATGATGCGGTGGCGCAGCGCGATGGAGCTGACGGGTCCGTTGGTGGAATCGACGGCTTCTCTTGGGATTGCTGCGGCGCTGGTCTATGCCTTCTGGAAGGACATGGGGCCGGGTGATTTTCTGGCGTTGAATGGCGCGCTGGTCTTGATGTATGAACCGGCCAAGTCACTGGGCAAGCTGCACATTCTTTTGCAAAAGTGTCTGGCGGCGACGACTAAGATTTTCGAGCTGATGGATCGGGTTCCTGGGGTACGGGACGCTCCGGAGGCGGTGTGTTTGCCCCCGGTCAGCGGTTGCGTTCAGTTTCATGGAGTGACCTTTTCTTATGACAAGAAAAAAGGATCGGCGGTCAATGACATCGATTTGGTCATTCCTGCGGGCAGCACCTGCGCCCTTGTGGGCCAGACGGGATCTGGTAAGAGCACGTTACTGGCCCTACTGATGCGGTTTTATGATCCTGAACAAGGGTATCTGACCGTGGACGGGCATGATTTGCGGCGGGTCACTCAGCGTTCGTTGCGCGACCAGATTGCCCTCGTCAATCAAGATATCTTTTTGTTTCACGACAGCATCTACGAAAACATCCGTTATGGCCGCCTGAATGCCACGAGGGAGGAAATCGAGGAGGCTGCGCGCCGGGCGCACGCGCATGATTTCATCATGGCGCACAAGGACGGCTATGGACGCGATGTCGGTGACCGCGGGTGCAATTTATCTGGGGGCCAGCGTCAGCGGATTTCCATTGCCCGGGCGTTTCTTCGAGATGCTCCGATTTTGCTATTGGATGAAGCGACGTCGGCTTTGGACAGTGAAACGGAGGCGCAGATTCAGAATGATCTGGATGAGCTGGCCAAGAACCGGACGGTGATTGCGATTGCTCATCGATTGAGCACGATTCTGCGGGCGGACCAGATTGTGGTGCTCGAGCACGGGCGGATCACGGATATTGGCACGCATGCGGAGCTGTTGCAGCGCAGCGAGCGGTATTTGCGAGTCTATCGCATGCAGTTTGAGAGTGCGCTTGATGCCGGGGGAACGGCCTAGCCGCACCCGAACGACTGCAGCGCGTCAGACAGGGCGTCCGCCTTTGATGATGACGGGCACGCCAGCGGCCTCGCACCACAGACGGTAGATGGATTCAACATTCGTGCGGTGGCCCGCCATCGGCAGTTTGAGGAATCCCTGACGCTTAGCCGCTTCAAAAAGAACCCGCTCCTTCTGGGTCAAACGGTGCGGGATGGCCCGACTCCCAGAACGAGTCCGCGTGGGCAGTCCACGACTGAGGTTTTCCACATCATCTTTGGTTGGTGAAATCGACATGACAACAGACGCACCCTCGCGGTGCGATGTGATTACGCCGCGTCGACCCCCGTGGCGCCGGAAAAAATGAAGCGGTTATCGGGTGCGGGATGCGGACGAAAACGCCTCGCAGGCGGCCCGGGCATGGATATGGTGACCGTCACTTTCTGCATCTCACCCTGTGCCGACCCGATGAATCATTTTTTCCCCCTCGTGCTTTGTCTGGCCGGCTTTGCTGGCGGGACGGTTGCGGCCTCTGAAGTCCCCTCCTGGGGGCGTGAGGTCATCCACTACAAAGTGAACCCGCAGACGCGGGTTGAGGAGAAGACGGGCAGTACGGAAAGCGAATCGGATCCGGCGCGAAGCATGCTGACGCAGATCACCAAGGATGCAGGTGGCGGAGTGGTCGCTCGGCGCGAGTTTATCATGGACAGCAAAGGCCGGATTCGCCGCGGGGCCATCTGGGATGGCCGGGGCCAGTTGCAGGGGCGTACGGAATATGGATTTGATACCTATGACCGTATCAATGAAGAACGGCTTTTTCATTCGAGCGGCCGCCTTCTGCGCCGCATGCTTTTTAAGTATGACGCGACCTCGCGGCGGCTGGTGGACAAATTTCTGACGTGGAATCCGAAGGATCCATACGGTCCACTAGTCGAGTCGTCGCCGGGCAAGGAGGACGTTCCGTTGTTGCCAGTGCAGAAGACGGACAAGGAACTCCCGGGTTATGGTATCCCCCAGCTGCGCGGCATGGACGAGTCCGGTGCGCCGCCGGCATCCGCGACCAAACCCGCCCCGGTCGCGCCTCCGCAAAAAAAAGGATTTTTCGACAAGTTGCTCAAACGTTGACGCTCCGAGCTCATGCGCCCCATCACCCTTTTACATTCGCTTTTGCTGGTGGCCAGTCTGGCCGGATCGTGGGCTTATGCCCGTTACCAGCGCCATTTGACCGGCGTGAAAATGGCGGATCGCAATGGCATTTCAGGATTTGGATCTGGTATGGAGTCTGAGGCGTCCGCTCCTGAGGGCACGCCCGGCGCTGCCGGCGAGTCGGATGACCTGACGCTAGTGAAGAAGAACCTCGAGTTCTTTAAGGAACAAGTAGAACTCCTCCGCAAAGAGAACGAGAACCTGAGCGCTTCAGTGCGCAAACTCTCCGAACAATTGTCGACCACCGACGCGGACGGGCCGGCGGGGCAGTCAGCCGGGTTCAGTCCGGAATCACTCGTCCGCGAAGTGGAACTCATTCGTGAATTGAAGTTTGATCCAGCACCCAAGTTCGTCCGGGTGCCGGTCACCGAACTGGAGGCCAAAATCCGCACCGCACTGCGTTCCCGGATCACGGATGAGCAGGCCGCAGCGCACGGGCGAGCCGCGCTGGCCTTGGGGCTGGCCTATGAGGAATTCGATTTTATTGATGCGCTGACCGGGCTGACTTTGGAGCAGGCCGGCGGGTATTACGAAGCCAGCACCAATGAATTATTTATTGATGAGGCGGCTGAATTTGAAAAGCGACCGGACCTAAAAGGCAAGTTGGTCAAGGAGATAGCTTTTGCCTTGTTGCAGCAGCATCATCCTGGAGTGGGCATTGATCCGGTGCATTCGCTCAATGATGACCAGGCAGTGGCGGCGCGGGCGTTTGTGTTGGGTGATGCGGTCTCGACCAAGATTCACTATGGAATGGTGGATGCGCTCAACAGTGATTTCAGTCGCTCGCAGGCCCCGATGTCGCAGACGGCTTTTTCGGCGGCACCGCTTTATTTGCGGCAGATGTTTCTTTTTCCGTACATGATGGGCAGTAGTTTTGCCCAGGAGATGTCACAAAATGACGGACCCAAATCGTTGAATAAAGTCTTCGATCGCATTCCATCTTCTACAGCGGAGGTCCTTCATCCTGAGATTTATACGGCAACACCTCCGTTTCTGGCGTCGACGGTGAACCACGAAGAGGTCTATGTGCGCGACACGGCACCGTATGCAGACAACGTACTCGGTGAATTTGCGATTTATTTGCTGTTGAAGTCGCGGGTCGCCGAAGAACAGGCATTTGAGGCGGCCTCCGGATGGCTTGGTGACCGGTATCTTTGTTACCCGGGCGCCGACGGCGTCAAAGGCGACCACGTCCACTGGCGGACGCTCTGGCAGTCGGAAAAAGACGCGGCAGAATTCATCAAAGCCGCGCAAACCATCTGGTTGCACCGCTACGCCATTCCGTGGAATGCCCGCTACGAACAACCGGACGGTTCAACCATCGTCAACGATCCCACCCGCCAGTTGCGCCTGCGCCTCGGGCCGGACAAGAAGTCGGTCACGCTCGTAGACTCGCCCGATAGCGGATGGGCCGATGCCCTCGAAGCTGCTCTGCCTCCCGCCTCCTGATTCCTGACTCCTCCTTTGCGATCCCATGACTGCCCGTCTCGTTCGTTATGAAGGTCACGTCCAAGGCGTGGGCTTCCGCTATGGTGTGAAAAACCTCGCCCGAGGGTTTGAGGTCACCGGTACCGTGCGCAATCTGCCGGATGGCCGGGTCGAGCTGGTCGCCGTCTCCGCGGACCCTGACGAGCTGGCCGCCTTTCTTGAAGAAATCGCCGAGAACAGCCCGCTGGCTCACCACATTAAAAAAGTGCAATCAGCGCCGATGCCGGCGCCTCCCGGTTTACGGGGGTTTGAGATTATTGTGTGAAGTGACATGAAGGGCGGTCCGGCCCAATCGTCGCGGCCGACGTCGGCATCGCTGCGGGTGGTGTGAAGTTCTTGACGACGCGGCTGTTTCGGATCACGGAGAGAATCTTCATGCCTGAACTTGCCGAGGTTGATTATTTCCGTCGTCGCTGGGACCCTGGGATGGGGAAAGTGGTGGAGCATCTTGAGCTGCATGCGGGGGCTCGGGTGTTTCGCGGGTGTGAAACGGCGGGGTGGCACGAGCTGTTACAGGGGGCGGTCATGGAGGTTTCGCTGGCCCATGGCAAGCAGATGTTATTTGGATTTTCTGGTGGTGGGTGGCTGGGGGTTCATCTGGGCATGACGGGCGAGCTGCGGGTGGAGTCGGCTGGATATGAACCGGGTCGCCACGATCATTTGGTATTGAGACAGGCGGGCGGGGTGTTGGTGTTTGCGGATTCGAGGATGTTTGGGTGTTTGCGGCTGGATGTGGCCGTGGGCGGTCCGCCGGAGTGGTGGCGGCAGTTGCCTCCGGCGGTGACCAGCGGGGGTTTTTCTATCGACTGGGTGGACGGCCACCTACGGCGGCGCCACCGGTCGCCGATCAAGGCGGTGTTGCTGGATCAGGCGGTTTTCCCTGGGGTGGGCAACTGGATGGCAGATGAAATCCTTTGGCGGATGGGCCTGCATCCGCTCACTCCGGCGGGAAATCTGGCGGGTGCGCCAAGTCGTGCGCTGCGCTACCACGTTCGGTGGGTCGCTCGCCGGGCCATGACCACCATCGGGACCGACTGGAGCGAGCCGCCGGCCAGCTGGCTCTACCGGTATCGATGGGCGGCGGGCCACTGCTGCCCCCGCCCACAGTGCGCCACCCCGCTCGTCCGCGAGGAGGCCGCGGGCCGAACAAGTTGCTGGTGCCCGTCTTGCCAGCCGCCGCCCGATGGGCTGACGCCGACTCGCAAGGCGCGCCCGGTCAGAACCGGCCATCGGCGGGAAAATCCGCTGGCCACCTCGTCCGCACGGCCTCCACTGTCATGAAAGCTGCCCCAACGGGGCAACGCATACCAGCTCAATGAAGCGGGACGCCCATTGAGGGCATGGACGCAGGATCGGAAGCCGTCATCGTTCAATTTGCCCTGAAGGGGGCAATGCATACCAGCCCAGGGTGCCAACCCTGGGAACCGCATCCCAGAGAAGAGGTGTGTTCTGAAAGAACACCGCATAGGAAGTACCGGGGTCAATGTCCGCGGCCCGGAGAGTATGCGGCGTTTCTTTCAGATCAGCGAAATTAAACCATTATAATCAATTAGTTAGAATCATTTAGTAGGCCTTTTTTCTTTCATTCTAGGCCGCTTTCTAGACCACAAACCCATGGATCTCCATGGTGTTTCAGGGGAGGCAGAACCCCCGCCGGATCAATCACGGACCGCCAGAAACGCTTCCTGCGGTTCCTTGAGCCAGTCGAACGATGGCCAAAACCACACCCACCGGAACCAATTCTCGCCATCCTCGCCCTTTGATGAATCGGCCAGTGCAGGCTGGTCACGGTATCCTCGACTTCGCATGCACGGCCGTTACCATACCTCGGCAGTGCGGAAATGATGGTGGCAGGTGCTGCCATCCGTCATGGAAGGTGTCCAGTTCGCCCATCTGCACCATCAAAATCATCACGCCTTCCCTCGCAGAGCACAATTCACCGCCTGCAGCCACCTTCTGCGAACAAGAGCGATACCCCTGGACCCGTCATCCGTGAGTGGATCCCCGCCGACGCCACCGATCCACTAGCGGTTTTCCCCGAAGACATCGTCTGCACTCACTGGGTCCCAAAGGAAATCCGCCTCGATGACGATCGCACGCTGGTCCTTGACCCGTCCTAAGGCTCCCCATTCCCGGCCCACCGGCCAAAAGACCGCTGCCAGAAAACTCTTGGCACCGCGGAGTCAACTCCTATTGTCCCTACATCAGAAAACCCGATCGGTTAGCCTGCCTTTCTCCCCTCCAATCACCTGAAAACGCCCAAAATCCCCTGCCCAGACCTCATTTGCCCAGATTCTCACCCCCTCCCTCCCCCCAGACCCCTACCCACCCCCCCTCCCCATGACCCCCGCCCCTTCTCCAGCGCCGTTCCCCGAAAGCAAATTCCTTTCAGACTTGCGGGGGGCCTCCAGGTTTCCGCGAGGCTAATGATCTTTTTAGAGCAAATGCAAAATAGATATCATGCGTGGATCATTATTCGATAGTTTGCATAAGTGCCTAAATCAGTGGTCATCGACGATTGCAAAACTTAAATGAAGCCAGCTATCCTCTTACCGTTACTTCGGCTACTTTTCTGCTGCATTGCTTGCTGCGGTGCACCCATTACCAATGCAAGGATAGTCGAGCCAGGTCAGCGCGATGAACGCTATTCCCATTTTGACGATAAACTTCGAAGTATCGATAGGAACATCCGACTATCGCTCACAGAATTAGCGGCAATTCTACAGATTAATACGCCTGAAGTTGGTCGGGGAAATGATGATGGAAGTGGTTTGATTTACTATGGTACCGCTGCGAAGGATAAGGACTTAACTCTTACCATAGGATGTGAAATTACAAATGATACCGACAATCGCCCGCTTGTAAAGACGGTCAGAGTATTTGACGATAGCTCATCAGAAATGATCCGCGTTTGGACAACTGAAGCAGGATTGCGAACTCCGGAGAAGGCGTCGCCCGATGCCGATGCACGCTACATGATTCATGTCCCGCTTCCATCTCCTACGATGGAATCGAAAAAACTATTATTATCAAATGCAAAAATACAACGCGCAGCGAAGTGGTGCAACGCAGAGGACTCATTAATTCAGAATGGAACTGAGCAACAGTTGCAAACTGATAGCGGTAACGCAAGCAGCTTTCCTGAGCACTCCGTAGGGTTTTATGATGTTAGAATTCCTATAAAAAACAGCAATGATAATGCGTTCGGTCTTGTGCTTAATATTGAAGGTTCAAGTTACGAAGAGTTTTTCCCACTAAAGTTGAGACGTGCCTGCGACCTAAGCAATGTTCTCTTTGTATCGGTGAAGTTCAATAAACCATATGGCGATTTCAACAAATTTCTCCTTCTGACTAGTCTCTGTGAACGCCTTAACCGCGACTTTAAATTGGACGCTGCTCGCTCCTTGGTCATTGGATTCGGGATAAATGGGCGTCCGGCCACATTGTTGTGCTCATTGCAACCTGATAGAATGAGAATGGCAGCAACGATCGGCCTGTTTGTCTCACCATTTTACTCGGGGCAGCGATTTCAAACGCTTCGTGAATCTTATTTTGTCAATACTGAGTCGCAGTCAATGGAGATGGGATGGCTAGATGTAATGGATTGGAAATCACCTGAGTTAGGTGGAACAAAATGGGCCTACGCAGTTTTGGAAGAATCTGACATTGAGACATTTAACCATGGTATTTTACCGCTTTGGAAGGAAGCCGGATATTCGCTTGTGTTAGTCAATGAAGGGCCGGATGTAAGTACAAATGAACTTTTACCGAAGCTTATTAGTTCATTGTTCGAGCATCAGTAAGCTGGGAAGGTACTCTTCCCTTAACCGACAATTTTGGGCTATGCTTTTCTCGTTTGCCTTTTGCATATTGCAGCTCCGGATTTTGGATTTTGAATGTAAGCGTCCGGGGAAGTGCCTTCGGTAAACGCTGGCACGTCGCGAGGGGCTGGGGCGACGGCGTCGGGATGAACAAACGTAAGCCCGTCAGCAACGTAAGCGTTCGACGGCCCCGCATCGCAAGGGTGTCCAATATTGGAAGTCATAAAGTCGCATAAGATTCCCGCAGTTGACTTACCGCTCGTTTCCAGGTGGCTTCATCATCGCCAGCCATTTCACGCAGCGAATCCAATGGAATGCGGATACCACCACCATCGAATTTCGGCAGTTTCCAAGGTTCACTCGGTGCTTCTTCGGTGGGAAACCTTTCCAAAAACAGCTCTAGCCCCCGGCGGGTGATCTCGGCCAGGGAGAGTTCGCGTTGGGCCGCGAACGCTTTGGCCCGCTGGTAGAGTTCGTCCGGAAGTTGGATCTGCGTCCGAGTCATGCCATCAATCTTACATCACAAGGAATTGCTGTCAATTTTCGGACACATCTGAGACACCCACTCATACGACCTCCACTCCCGTAAAAAATGTGGGGGCGGCCAAATTTGCAGAAACCCATTGTGGCGTGGAAGTGTTAAACCTTAAAGCGGGGATGACGATATCACAAAATGTTGCAACTCAATAAAGATAAAGGTAATGAGCGATCTATAGGAACGATACAACACTCATCCTTCAGGTAAGTCTGGAGTTTGGCCAATTGCCCCAACGGGGCAACGCATACCAGCCCAGGGTGGCAACCCTGGGAACCGCATCCGAAAGAATAGGTGTGTTCTGAAGGAACATCCTATTCTTAATAATCACATTCCGATAACGCGGTAATGATCAACGCTTTAACTCACTTCTTGAATAATCGCGATTTCTGCCACACGCCACTTTAACGCCACTTCTTAGATGGACT
>CAJBME010000215.1 GCA_903954065.1 uncultured bacterium | reverse complement strand
TTGGCCCACAGGCCACATCCCTCAAAACACGGATCCGAATCCGCTTCTTCGAATCCGGTCCACAGCTCAAAAATCGTTCGGAGAGGCGTTCGGCGCCGCCACTGTAGCCGGGTACGCTGGCCCCGGTTTCCACCATTGGCCAACAGGCCCCATCCCTCAAAACGCGGATCCGAATCCGCTTCTTCGCATCCGGTCCACTGCCAAAAAGACGTTCGGCGCCGCGACCGGGGTCAGCGACCCCGGCTACAAAAACCCACCCTGGCGTGCGCGCCACTTCACTCAAGACGGGCCACCGCCCGCCACCCGCCCTCCGGCTACCGCACGGCTTGGCGTTTACCCATGGCCACGGCTGTCTTGATTGGCGCTTCATAGCGTCGGATAATCTGTTCCCAGTTATGCTCTTCGGTGACATAACGTCGACCATTTTGCATCACTTCGGCTCGCAACTCGGATTCTTGCAGAATCCGGCGGGCCCGCCGCAAGGCCATCCGGAACTTGCGGTGGCAGTCGCCAATGACCCACTTCTCCTGATGATTGAGCGGTTCGCCATTAACCTGACGGCCCATGGCCTCGCGATACAACGGCACATTCATCCACGTCATCTTGACCCCGACCTGGCCGTACCCGTGCACCGCCTCGCGCGGCGCATCCTCATCTTCCAAAATATCAATCTCCGGGTCGGAAACCGTCGACCGCAAGCCGTCCACCCCATGCACGACGGGAATACACCCGAGCATCATGGCCTCCAGCTGGGCCAGCCCAAAAGGCTCATACAAACTGGGCATCAGGAAAAAATCACTGCCCGCATAAATGCGGATGACGGCCTCGCGGTTGATGAATTTGTCCTTGGCATACAAAACCCGGCTGAGCGCCGGCTGCCCGTGCACTTCCTCCAGAAACTCCCGCACCCGCGGGTCATTGTTGCTATTGCTGCCCGCTAGGATCCACTGCGCCGATCGATGACGCTGCAAAAACCCCAAAACTTCGTCCATCACCAAATAAAACCCTTTCTGCAAGGGGTCAAACCGGCCTACCCACGCATACAAAACAGCCTCGGGGTTTTCCTCCAGCCCCAATAACCGCTGCAACGCCAGCTTGTTCGCTCGTTTGAACTCCAGCAATTCATCCACCCCTGCGCCGGTCTTCGTCTTCACCAGCGGCTGAAAGCCGTCTTTCTGCAGCGCCGGTGCCCCCACCGGATCGTAATCAGAAGAAATCGCATGATGCATGTCATACAACCGCCCCTGATTAATTTTATCTGAGAGGTTTTTGAGCAACAAGTCAAAGGTGTCCCGCTGAAAAAGCGATCGCACGTAATTCTGGTTAGCAATGACCACATGCGCCTCGTAGACCGCCGCCTCCAGCGGTGAATAATTCCCGTAGTTGTTCGCCAACGGAGTGGCCGCCAACCCCAGCGCCGCCCGCGCATGCTCCGGATGCCGCTGCTCATCATACGTGTTGTGCAGCATGAAAATTTTACCCACCGCATAACTCGGCGGCAATAACCCCAAACACGGCCCGGTCAGCCAGTCGTGCACCATCACAAAATCACACTCGCCCGAAAACGTCGCCAACGTACCCCGAGTCGGCCCCGTTCCGTTCAGCCGCGGCGCAAAAAAAGCCGCCGCCCGGTTAAATAACATCGCGGTCCGAAACAACGGGTCGTCACCCAATGTCTCCTCGTGGTTGCCCCGAAAATAAAGATGCCCGAAATTCCCAAAAAAAAGATCGTGCGCCACCGCGTAAACCCACGTCCGCGTCGCCGCCTCATACCGCTGCAATAAACGAAATTCCGCCCACCGCGGCATCCCCGGCCAATCCAACGGCAACTCCGCTCGCTCCCCCGTGTCCTCCCACCCGCCTTCCGCCAAAATCGGCCTCAACCCCGGCACAATCACTCTCACATCCGCCCCCAACACCGCATTTAACTCAGCCGGAATCGTCTTCGATACTTCACCCAACCCCCCAGCCTTCGCCGGATCACGCTCAATGGTAATCCATAATCCGCGCCACCCCTGCGTCGCCTCCCTCCCAGTCACCAATGGCTTCGACGATCCAATGCGAGCGAGTGAGGCTTCAGCCAATTTCTTTCTCCTCCCCGGGGAGACCACGGAAATCGACGAGGTTACTGAATCAACAAATGCAGACATCCCGCGGCAGTATAACAGAAAAAGGCGTCCGTGTCGTCCGACTATGAAATAAACCCCCGAAAATTTCACTCTCGAACGACACGGACTGATCTCAAATAAGCGATTCCCATGCCATGATCGGCATCACAGTTGGTTTTTTGCTGATTTTTCCCGGTTTTTTCTCCCCGCGATCCGCGCCGCGCCGCGCGCCCGTCCACTCCACACCGCGCGGCCCACCGTGCGGCCCGCCGTGCAAAGCCTCATCTTGCCCTGAGGCCGCCTCTCTCTTTATTCACCGCCCATGCGCATTCTCTCTGGCATCCAGCCAACAGGCCGCCCCCACCTTGGAAATTATTTCGGCATGATGCAGCCCGCCATTGGCCTGCAACATGAAGGCGAAGCCTTTTATTTTATTGCTGACTATCACGCTCTGACCACCATTCACGACCCGGTCGTCCTCCGCGACCATTGCCGCGAACTGGCGCTCGACTTTCTCGCCTGCGGCCTGGACCCGGCTCGAGCGACCTTTTTTCGCCAAAGCCACGTTCCTGAAGTCACCGAATTGGCGTGGTTGCTCAGCTGCGTCACTCCGGTCCCGATGCTGGAAAATGCTCATTCCTTCAAAGACAAAACCGCCCGCGGTTTCGTCCCCAGCACCGGTCTTTTCACCTACCCAGTGCTGATGGCCGCCGACATCCTCATCTACGACAGCGACGTCGTGCCCGTCGGCCAAGATCAAAAACAACATCTGGAAATGACCCGCGACATCGCCGCGAAATTTAATGCCCGCTACGGTCAAGACCTGCTCAAATTGCCCAAACCCATGATCCGCGAATCCAGTGCCACTGTGCCTGGCCTCGATGGACAAAAAATGAGCAAAAGTTATAACAATACGATCCCGCTCTTCGAAGAAGAAAAACCGCTCCGAAAAAAAATCATGGGTATCAAAACCGACTCGGTCGGCGTCGACGATCCCAAAGACCCCGATGCCTCCAGCATCGTGCAATTCTACAAACTCGTCGCCTCCGAGACCGAGGTCGCGGCCATGGAAGCCAGCTTCCGCGCCGGGGGGTACGGCTACGGCCATTATAAACAACAATTGTTCGATGCCCTCTGGGAACACTTTCGCCCAGCCCGCGAACGCCGTACCGCCCTCGCCGCCGATCCCGCTTACCTCGATTCCATCCTCGCCGAAGGCGCCGCCAAAGCCCGTCCACTCGCCCAATCGGTCATGCAACGAGTCCGCGCCGCCTGCGGCCTGTAACCGCCTTAGCTCATCGCCTGAATGCGCCACGCGGCGCACCCGTGCAGACTCCCATGGATCGATACGGAAAATCCGCCGTTTTCTTAGATCGATCTGAGGCAAGTATGCAGAGTGTCCCAGATTCTTCCATTCTCTGATTCTTTGGTAAGAGTATCGCTCGCGGCGGTGGCCGCGGCCTCCATTGGCTCGGCCCCGCCAGCCGCGGCCGCCACGGAATCAAAATTCCTCAGCAACCCACGCCAGCTCACGCTCGACGGGCGCCGAGCTGGCGAAGGGTATTTCTCAGCGGATGGACGAAAACTCGTCTTTCAATCGGAACGCGAACCCGGGAATCCATTTTATCAGATTTACTTGATGGATCTGGAGACAGGCGACACGACCCGCGTCTCTCCGGGCGTCGGCAAAACGACCTGCGCGTGGATCCATCCGGATGGCGAAAACATCCTGTTTGCCAGCACGCACGAAGACGGGGCCTCCCGAGAAAACCAAGATCGTGAAATCGCGCTTCGAGCGGAGGGGAAGCAGCGGCGATACGCGTGGGATTACGATGAATCCTTTGAACTCTACAGCGCCCCGGCGGCGGGCGGCGCGCCGCAGCGGCTGACGACGGCCACGGGATACGATGCCGAGGGCGCCTATTCACCGGACGGCGGCCGCATCGTCTTCGCCAGCAATCGCGACGCCTACGCCCGCACGCTGACCGCCGAGGAGAAAGAAAGAATGGAGGTCGATAAGCAATATTTTTGCGACATCTACACCATGAAGGCAGATGGCACCGACGTGCGCCGCCTCACCGAGGCGCCCGGTTACGACGGCGGGCCGTTTTATTCCGCCGATGGAACGAAAATCTGCTGGCGTCGATTCGACGAAAAGGGCGAACGCGCTGAAATCTGGACGATGAAGGCGGATGGCACGGGCCAGCGCCAAATCACCACGCTGGGAGCCATGTCATGGGCCCCGTTTTTTCACCCGAGCGGCCAGTACCTCGTCTTTGCCACCAATCTTCAAGGGTTCGATAATTTTGAGCTCTACATGGTGGATGCGGACGGGGCGCAGGCCCCAGTCCGGGTGACGGACACTCCTGGATTTGATGGACTGCCGTCGTTCTCGCCGGACGGCCGCACGCTGTCGTGGACGAGCAATCGCACCCCCGAAAAAACGAGTCAGATTTTTCTCGCCGGATGGGATCATGCGGCGGCCTGTCAGGCGCTGGGACTCGCAGGCGCGGCTGACGCCGCCGTGTCTCCGCCACCACCAGTGCCCGGGCTGGTGCCGGAGATTTCTGCCGACGATCTGAAGGTGCATGTGACGCGGCTGGCCTCGGAAGAAATGGAAGGTCGGTTACCGGGCACCCGGGGCGAACAACTCGCCACCCAGCATGCCGCCGACGCTTTTGCCTCGTTCGGACTGGTTCCAGCCGGCGAAAATGGCGGGTATTTCCAGCCGTTTACCTTCACCGCCGGTGTAGAGCTCGGTCCCAAAAACTCATTGGGGGGCCCAGGCGTCGGGGCCACGACAGCGGGCCCGCAGGTCGATACCGACTGGCGGCCACTCTCATTCTCCTCCCTCGGCGAGGTGGCTGCCATGCCGGTCGTTTTCGCCGGGTATGGCATTGAGTTGTCAGACGACGGCCCGGACCTGCCGGCTTACTCATCGTACTTCCATCTCGATGTCAAAGACAAGTGGGTCATGGTGCTTCGGTACCAGCCAGAAGAGGCGGCGGCGGGCCAGCGGGGACGTTTTATTCAGGCCAGCGGACTGCGATTCAAGGCCATGACGGCGCGCCAGCGCGGGGCCAAAGGATTGATTGTCGTCAGCGGCCCGAATGCCAAGGTGCGCCAGCAACTGGTGCCACTGACATTCGACGCCTCGCTGGCCGGATCCGGGCTGGCCGCCATTTCGGTCACCGATGAGGTCGCTCAAAACTGGCTGGCGCTCGCCGGCCGGGATCTGGCCTCACTGCACACCGAACTCGACCGCGGCCAGCCGGTTGCAGGCTTCGAAATCAAAGATCTATCGCTCGCCGCCACCGTTGATATCACTCAAGAAATGCGGACCGGCCGCAATGTGGTAGCCATGCTCCGAGCCCCGGTGGCTCCGGGCACCAACAGTCCCGCCGCCCACCCAGAGCCCGCCGTGCTGGTCGGCGCGCACATCGATCACCTCGGCCGCGAAGGTGGTGGCAATTCCCGGGCCACCGATGCCGAAAAAGGAGAAATCCACTTCGGCGCCGATGACAATGCCTCGGGTACCGCCGGTGTCTTCGAGATCGCGCAATGGATGGCCGCCGAACAGGCCGCCGGCCGCCTGACTCTGAAACGCGACGTCGTCTTCGCCTGCTGGTCCGGCGAGGAAACCGGGCTGCTGGGGTCGTCCCACTTCGTGAAATCACTCGCCAAATCATCCAAGGGCGATGAAAACGCCAAACTCGACGGCGTGCTCGCCGCCTGTCTGAACCTCGACATGATCGGACGACTGAATTCATCGCTCGTCCTGCAAGGACTGGGATCGTCCGACTGGTGGAAACCACGGATCGAAAAACGCAACGTCCCAGTCGGCCTGAACCTCACCCTGCAGAGCGACTGCTACGCCCCAACCGACACCACCAGCTTCTACCCGCGCGGTGTGCCCATCCTCAACGCGTTCACCGGCAACCACGAGGACTACCACCGCCCCACCGACACCGCCGATAAAATCAACTATCAAGGAGCCGCCCAAGTCACCAAATTAATGGGGCTCATCGCCCGCGACGTGGCCACCGAGGAAACAACGCCAGCATGGAAAGAATTCACATCCAGCGCCCAACAAGGTCCGCGCTCCGCCATGCGGGCGTATCTCGGCACCGTGCCAGATTATAGTCAGGGCGACGAGCCCGGGGTCAAGCTCAGCGGCGTTTCTGCCGTCGGCCCGGCCGCCAAAGCCGGGGTCAAAGGAGGTGACTACATCATCGGCTTGGCCGGTCGCGAAATCCTCAATATCTACGATTACACAGCCATCCTCGGAGAACTGAAAGTCAATACCGAGACCGAAATCATCGTCAAACGCGGTCAGGAAAAAGTGACTCTGAAAATCACCCCCACCTCGCGAGATTAACCACCCGCCACACCGCCCCTACACCGACACCCTTTCCCATGGCCGACCTCGTCCCCGTCACTTGCCCAAGCTGCTTCGAAGAAATCGAGGTGGCCGCCCCCTCGCTGGATGAAACCCCCTGCGAGGTGGATTACGACTGCGAGGTGTGCTGCCGTCCCATGGTGATCCGGTTCTACGAATGGGACGGCGAAATCACCGGCGAAGCCGCCGGCTTGGGTGAATAATTCACCCTCTGGAGCTTGGCGCCGCCACTGTAGCCGGGTACGCCGGCCCCGGTTTCCACAACTGGCCCCCAGGCCACATCCCTCAAGACACGGATCGGAATCCGCTTCTCCGCATCCGGTCCCATGCCAAACAGACGTTCGGCGCCGCGACCGGGGTCAGCGACCCACGGCTACAAAAGATCCGAATACGAAACAACGGCGCAGGCGGCAAAGCCGCCACTGTAGCCGGGGACGTTGGCCCCGGTTTCCACAACTGGCCCCCAAGCCACATCCCTCAAGACAATGGCTCCGAAACCGCTTCTCCGCATCCGGCCCCATGCCAAAAACACGTTCGGAGAGACGTTCGGCGCCGCGACCGGGGTCAGCGACCCACGGCTACAAAAAGATCCGGATCCGAAACGACGGCGCAGGTAAGTTAACTTCCCTGTCGAGCACTGATCCGACTCCGTCGGTTAGCGGCGCTGAAGGGCGAGTACTGAATCGTTCCTATCATTCCACCGCGCAGTGAATAGCCCAGAGCAGGCGATCACGATTTTGCTGGTTGTTCGTTTTGATCAGGAGCTGGTTATCGCCTTCCTGTAGCGTGACGGGAATCTCTGCTGTTTGAAATTCCTCGCTATGATCGAATAGGGCCACTTGTTGCCCGTTTAAGTACACGATAGCCCAGTTGTCCAGACCGAGTCGGAGCGTGGCCGAACGTGCCGATCCGCTGGTCAAGGTGCCGCGAACATAGCACGAGTGATCTGTTCGCGGGTATGGATAGCGCGTTTGATACACGCCTTCGAGCCGAACCCATCCAAATTTCGGGGTTAGACGGTGCGTCGTTAACTCCTTGGTGCCCACAGTCACTGATTCGGCCCAGTCGCCCAGCGAGAGCTGTCGCACGACGTCGTCAGCCGGTTTCTGGAACGCCTCCATCTCCGTACCGTCAGGAAACGGTCCTACCACTTGCCAATCGGTCGGCGTCACGATCGACGGAGCTTTCGAACCCGGCACTTTGTAGAAATAAGAAACCGCCTCGCAGTCGTCCGGCCGCGCCGCGGAGGTAAAAATCAACGATGAACGAAAAGGAATCGGATCTGGGCCGAAAAAGCGGTAGAAAACCCCATCCTGATCGGTGCGGCCCCGGTTGTCACGATAAGGACAACCCACCCAACGAGTCTGATACTGATTGAACTCAGCCGTGCTCCCACCCAGCGCGTGTGAAAAGAGAATGGCATGGTGATGAATGGCTGAATGATTAGGGCCGTGCCCACGCCGACCGTAGTTCGTGAACCTCAAGAGCGGTCACATGGGCCGCCCCGCCGCGCGTTTCGAAGGAAACGCTCCGCTCGTCCGGTTTGACCAGAAACGGCATCGGCACATAACAAAGCCCGTCGCTAGCAAAAACCTCGACGCCCGTGCGATCGCAATAAATCACGAGTCGTTGTTTGCCATCACGCAGCGGCGCGGCGGCTCGGTGGCCAGCCACGATGAGTTCTTGTTTTTCCACGTCATATTCGACCGTGATTCCGCGGATCTTCAGAGCGAGTTCCTTCGCCTCGCGCGGCTCGAATTCGACGCGCATCTCGACCAGCTCAGCCCCGATGGTGCCGAGTGGATTTTTATCGCCAGGAGCCAGCGTCATCGGGTCAAAGCGATGAGACTTCGTGCGCAGCGCCTCGAGTTCTTTGACGGGCATGAACGTCAGGCGCGGACCGTCGGTGGTTTGCGCCAGCTTGAGCTCGAGCGGCACGGTCATGCTTTGGTTGAAGGGCATACCTTTGGTCTCGGTCTGCCACCAGCCAATGAATAGACGCCGCCCGTCAGGTACATCGCTGAACGACTGCGCCGCGTAAAACCCCCGGCCCCGATGACCCGGCAAGCGCACGGCATCAGGCAAAAATGATTTTCCGTCGAATGAGCCCGTCGCATATTGACTATCTGCACCCAGCAGCACCCACTTTTTCCGCGTGGCATCACCGTCGACTGGCAACTCGAAAAAATCAGGGCATTCGTAAAGATAGCGCTCACCGGTCTTATCACCATCGCTGATGCTAGCCAGCTGCCAGTCTTTGAGATTTGGCGATGTGAAAAAGTGGACGGTGTGCCGCTGCTGCCATTCAACGTAGAGCACCATCACCCACTGCTGGGTGGGCTCATGCCAGATGACTTTCGGATCGCGATTGCCGCCGGTGACTTCTTTCACCACCGGGTTGGCATGGTATTTGGTGAATGTTCGGCCGTCGGTGCTATAGGCGAGGCATTGCGTCGCCGGGTTGCCGGCGGCGGTGTAAAAGAGCACGAGTGGCGGCTGGCCATCCTTGCCGAACCCACTGGTATTTTTCCAATCCACGACCGCACTGCCGCTGAACATTGGACCCATGTCATCGGGCAGCAATTTATCGCCCAGTTCCTCCCAATGAACGAGGTCTTTGCTGACCGCGTGGCCCCAATGCATGTTGCCCCATCCCCAGCCATAGGGGTTGTGCTGAAAGAAAAGATGGTATTCGCCATTATAAAACACGCAGCCGTTGGGGTCGTTGTTCCAACCGCGCTGCGGCGAAAAGTGAAACTGCCCGCGAAGCGGTTCACGGTACAAGCTGTCCGCCTCCTTGAGCACGTCGCTCTGCTCCATGCTGCTGAGCGCCGCAGAATCCTCCCGTAGCTTGTCCACCCGCAATGTGAGCGACTGCCCCTTCCAAGCACTGACATCCATCGGGGCCCACCAGTCGGGCGCAGCATCGGCAAGCTCAATGTCGTTGCGGACAACCCGCTGCCCGTCCACCAGCAACGTAACCACGCGCTTAGGTGCCCCATTTTTCACCGGAATATGTAGGTAGCGCGAGGTAGCAGTGAATGTGCGCATCATATCGTTGACGAATCCCTTCGGCTTCACATCCGTCTGGACAATGTGATCGACATTGATGTGCCCCCAACCGCCAGTCGCCTCGTCCACGATGCGCAACGTGGCCATCATTCCAGCAAATTCGCCCACGTCCCACGACTCCGGCGCCAACGTCTCGCTGCCACCTTGCTTGTCATTCGGCCCGGTCGCACTGCGGACGACCCGGCCGTCAACCAGCAATTGCAACGCCAGCCGGTCACTCCGGCCGCCACCAATCAAAAAGGAAATAAAGGAGCGCTCAATCTTGAAGGCCGGTGACACCAGCAAACCAGTCGAGTCATCGCCGGCATAAAACGAATTCACCAGCCCCTTCCCTTGAAACCCCTCCACATTCATCTGCCCCGGTAAGGGACCTGACGCAGGACCAGCCCCAAAGGCCTCACCCGTCACCGTCCATGGCGCATACGAGCCGTTTTCAAAATCAGCCAGCACCTTGTCCTCCGTGGCCGCGGCGGAGACCAGACATGACAGAAAAAAGGTAGCAGTCATCAGCTGTGTGTTCATATAAGTATATAAAGCGCAAAAGAATGGACAGAAATAAATACGGCAAAAACCAACCAGTGAATGCCAGAACGACGCGGTCGTCGTCAGGTCAAATTTTGAATTATCAGGGCCAGGCAATTCTGCTCGAAACCGAAACTCCATCAGAATCACCGCTCCCCGCATGGCCCCAACACATTTATTCATACCAGACCGACCGGGTCAGCCAATGCCAAAACCAACCGCTCGACACAAAACTGTCAGGACAGCTTATCAAGCTGTCATAGGCGAACGAGCGAATTTGCGGCTTGTCATCTCTGGTTTTGGGAGGCGGGAGGGCGGAATGATTGACATCAGAGCGAGCTGGCTGCTAGTACAGCAGCCGTCCTCATTTTGCCATTCCTGCCATGCCTAAACACGCCGACATCAGCCGGGATCTGCGCCGCGAGATCGCTTCTGGAAAATACGCCGCCAGTGGACGCCTACCGAGCGAGGCCCAGATTGTAGAAAGGTTCGGCGTTTCGCGCCCCACCGCCGCCCAGGCGCTGCGCACACTGCAGCAGGAAGGACTGATTGAGCGTCGACCCGGCAGCGGCACCTACCTCAGCCACGCCAACGGCCTCCATGCCGCCGCCACCCTGCGACGACTCGGAATGATCGTGCCCGGGCTCGGCCAGATTGAGATTTTCGACATCATCTGCGGGGAACTGGCCAGCTTGGCGCGCGTCCATGATTTTGGCATGCACTGGGGCGGCACCCCGCAGGCTGGCAGCACGACCATCGGCCCCGGAGAGGCCGAAGAATTATGCGACCGTTACATCGAGGCGGACATCCGCGGTGTGTTTTTTGCCCCGTTTGAATTCACCCCAGACAACGAAGCCGCTAACCGGCGCATCACCGAGCGCCTGTCAAAAGCAGGAATTCAAGTCGTCCTGCTTGACCGCGACACCTGTGCTTTTCCCCAACGCAGCCGGTTTGATCTGGTGGGCATCGACAATTTCGCGGGCGGCTACCTTGCGGCCCGGCATCTCATCAAGCTGGGGGCGCGTCGTCTCAATTTCGTCTCTCGGCCGTTTTCCGCCACCACGGTGGATGCCCGCCGGGCGGGGGCCGCCACCGCGCTGCGTGATGCCCGCCTAGAGGTACCGGGCGATTTTGTCCAGCAAGGCGACTTCTCCGATAATTCCTTCGTCCGTCACCTCACCGCCGCGCGCCGCCTCGACGCCGTCATCTGCGCCAATGACCTGACCGCCGCTCAGTTGCTCCAAACCCTGCCCAGAGTGAAACTTTCCTGCCCACGCGATCTGCGCATCGTCGGCTTCGACGACTTGCGGTTCGCCACCCTGCTCAGCGTGCCGCTCACCACCATCCACCAACCCTGCCGCGAAATCGCCCTCACCGCCTTCAACGCGATGCGAGAACGACTGGCCGACCCCACCCTGCCGCCGCGCAGCATTCTCCTCCCCCCCAGATTGGTGGTGCGCGAAAGCTGCGGCGCTTATAAATGACAGCCTCAGCCCACAACACGTCAGACGGCCTGGCCCACCCCATCCGTCAGAATGGCTCCCCTCTCGCTGCGGGCCTCCCATTGGCAGATCCACATAAAAGTGAGACGACTAACTGTTATTTTGATCGCATGAGGTGAGAGCCACCCCGGTCTACGGCGGACTAGACGGCAGCCCAGACGCGCGTCACATCATCATGATCATCAATAGCTTGGAGAAATTCGCCCACTTCAGAAAGCTGTTCCTCGGTGAGAGCGGGTTTATCTTTGGGCAGATACCCCAGCTCACTGGTCACCACGCTCCATCCGTGGGCGGCGAGCCATTGGCTGACTTCGGCGGTGGCGGCGCGTTCCGTGATGAAACGAGCGCCTTTCCGGTCTTCCGGGATGTCGTCGTTTTGTTCGTGCGTCAGCGCTTCCACTTCGTTAGCGCCCGCCTCGATGGCGGCTTCTTCGGGATCGATGGTCTGATCTCCGGTATGCGCCTCGACCAAACCCACGTGCTCGAACATAAACTTCACGCTCCCGGATGTTCCCAATGCCCCTTTGCGGAAAAGCATACGGAGATCTGAGGACGTGCGGTTGTTATTGTCGGTGACGGCTTCGACGATAACCGGCACTCGATGAGGGGTAAAGCCCTCGAAGGTCACGCTTTCCATGACGATTTTTTCATCGCCGATGCCCGCTCCTTTTTTGATAGCGCGTTCGATCGATTCGCGTGAGACCGACTCTTTGCGGGCCTTTTCACAGGCGGCAAACAATCGCGCGTTCAAATCAGGCTCTGGCCCGCCCATTTTCGCGGCGACCATGATTTCCTTGACCAGTTTGCTGGTCGCCTGCGACTTCTTGAGCGAGGCGACCGCTTTTTTATCGTGCAACCATTGACGTCCCATAGACCTCTTTAATGACCGGAGCTGCGATGAAATTCAACAACGAAAATAAAATGAACCCGGGTCATTCGGGCAGCAGGCTGTTGATCATCTTGACATAGCTGAGGGCGGATTTGATGACCACCGTGACCACAACGACCACGGCCACGGCATAAACCAAGCGCGGCAACCAGGTGGCCAACACTTGAGCCGTCTGACTCGCTTCGGCTTGAAAATAAGTCGACCAGCGTCCCGCTTCTTTCTCCAGAGAGCCAGCCATCTCGGCACTGGTCAGGCTGTCCGCTAGTTCGATTGGAAACGCAGGATCTCCGGCCATCGACGGTCCCATGGGATAACCGGATGCTGTTTCTGCCGAAATCCGTTCGGAGGACGCCCGGACTTGCGCCGAATCGGAGGCGGAAGCGGCCAGCGTGATGGCGTCGGATGGCAGGCGCCCGGCCAGCAGGGCGATTTCCAATACTTTGCAAAATCTCGAGAGCGATTCCGCGCGTTTCCAAGAGCCAATCAGCGGCAGCCGATGCAATAAACCATCGGTAAATCGATCGTCACGGGCGCGCCGACCGATCGCCCGGACCGCCAGCCAGATCAACACCACCGCCACATGTAGAACGAGCAACAGCCCCAGCGCCATGAAAAAAAAGCGCGTCAGCCCCTGGCCAAACGTCAGCATTAAGGCCGTGGGAACAATCGACAGATGGAGCACCAGCAGCGGATAAATCAGCCCGGCGATAGCCTGCGACCGCGTGCGCGATCGCATCGTGAAAAACTCGGCCAGATACGCAAAGCCATCGGCGATGCGGCCGCCTTTTTCACTGGCCTCCAGGAGCGAATATTCCATGGGCGAGACCGCCGGGCGCAGCGCGCCCGCAATCGTCTGACCGCCGTTCAGCCCGTCCCGAAGCGCCTCCAATACCACCCGCCTCGGCCCGTCAGGCTTGCGTGACAACAAGGTGGCGGCCGCTTTATCGACCGGAAATCCTGATTCCAGCAGCCGAGCCAGCTCGCGATGCAGCAAAGCACGATGATCAAGTGAGTTCATGTCAATGGAATGTCATCATCACGGCCACTACTCTGACTCCGAACCCGGCTGACTTGGCGGGTTCGACTGGCGGAAGGGGTAAAAAACAACGGGAGGGAGCAAGCAGAAAAAGGCGGTTACATTTGTGAGTAACACACTGATGCACAAGGCATGTCCCAGAACCGCTTCAATTCGTCATCCAGCTTCAACAGACTCAGCGAAACGCCGGCCATTTCCTGACACGTCACATACGGACCGACCAGCGTCTTATGCACCTTGAGCCCGCGCGCATCGAGAATCGCCCGGGCTTCCTTCAGCACAATCAGCAGTTCCATCATCGTCGTCGATCCTAAGCTGTTGACCAGCAACACAACTTCGTCACCAGCCACGAAGGGTAGGTCATCGCCAAACACCACATCCAGCAACTTGGGCGTCAATTCGGCCGCCGTCTGCATCGGCAGCAAAGCCACGCCTTTTTCACCATGAATGCCCATGCCCAGTCCAATCTCATCCTCGTTGAGGATGAATGTCGGATGCCCGGTCGCGGGGATCGATCCCGGAGCCATGGCGCAGCCGACGGATCGCGTATTGTCGCGCGCCTTGGTCACGATGCGCACCAATTCGTCGAGCGAATCAACAGTGGCCGCTGCCGCTCCGGCGATTTTGACAATCAAAACCAGCCCGGCAATGCCGCGGCGATCGTGTTTTTTGTCGGGCGGCGCACTCGCCACATCATCCCAAATCAGGATGGTTTTTGTTTCAATCCCTTCTTCAGCAGCCAGTTCGGCTCCCATATCGAAGTTCAGGACGTCCCCGGCATAGTTGCCATAGAGAAACAAGACTCCTTTTCCCTGATGCACAGCTTGGGCCGCTTCCAGAACGATGTCCGGTGGAGGCGCGGCAAAAATATCGCCACAGGCAGCACCATCCGCAAAATTCTGGCCAACGAGGCCGTGGTAGATTGGCTCGTGGCCAGACCCGCCCCCGACCAGCAACCCGACTTTGCCTGCGGGAAGATTGTTCATGACGATGCTGCCGCGTCCGACTTTGCGGGCCGCGCCATCGTACGCCAGCACCAGTCCATCGAGAAGCTCGGCGGCACAATCGTTCGGGTTGTTGACAAGTTTTTTGATCTTGGGCATGGGGGAAGCAGGTGAAGGATGAAAAAAATTCGAGTGAATGAAACGTGCGCAATCCAGCAGGAGCGCCGCTCCGAACTGAAGCGGAGGATGGGGCCCACCGTCAAGACGATTTCAAAGTGTCTCCCACGCCCGGTGAAAATTTAAATGATCGCGCTTGGCAAGACCTGAGCCATCGCGTTCGCTCTGCCACGCGTTTCCTGATCCCCCACTCCAGCCAGCCATTCGATGATCCCGCTTGTTGCCGCCCCCGCCCTCCCGCCGTCAACCGTCCTTGGTTTTCTCGTGACCCTCTGGCTGGCCTCGCCCCTCGCCGCGCAGTCGACACCGCCCGCGCCCGCCCCACCCCCACCCTGGGGTCAATTTCGCGGACCCCACGGGTCTGGCGTGGCCGCGCCCGGCGACCAGCCGCCGGTCCATCTCAATGACGCGTTGACCGCCTGGAAAACGCCGATCCCCAAGGGACTTTCTTCCCCGGTCATTGCCGGCCAGCGGTTGTTTTTGACCGGTTTCGAGGCCGGCCGCCTCGTGACCCTTGGCCTCGACCGCACCACTGGCGCGGTTGTCTGGCGCCGCGAGGCCCCCGAAGTTCCCATCGAAGCGGTCCACGAGACCAGCAGCCCAGCGGCCTCCACTCCTTACGCGGATGAACACCGTGTGTACGTTTATTTCGGGTCCTACGGACTGATTTGCTACGATCACGAAGGCCATGAGCAATGGACTTTGCCGCTACCCACTCCGAAAAGCCTCTACGGCATGGCCACTTCTCCCATCGTCCACGGAGAAAACCTCATTTTAGTCCTCGATAACGACGAAAATCTGGATGGCAGCCAAATGAGCCGCTCACGGATTATCGCCGTGAAAAAGTCCACTGGTCAAATGGCTTGGGAAGCGTCGCGTCCGTTGGTCCGCAGCGGCTGGTCCACCCCGGTGCTCTGGGAGCACGACGGCCACTCAGAGCTGGTCATTTTAGGGAGCGGTCGAGTGACCGGTTGTGATCCTGACACCGGAGAGGAAAAGTGGCACGTCACTGGATTTTCCAAGGAAACTATTGCTCTCCCGGTCACCGGATCCGGCATGGTTTATGTCTCGTCGGCCCAGCTCGGGGGCGGCGCCGATGAGAAAGTCGATCCCCAGCCGTTCTGGGAGGCCGTTATGCAGTTTGACACCAACGCGGACGGCCGCCTCGAACGCAGCGAAATGACAGGGGCCTTCACCTTCCCCCTCCGCCCGGAACTGCCGCCAACGCATCCGGGATTCGGCCTACCTCTTCCGTCTGACCCAACCGCACGCAAAGAACGGCTCGATGGCATACTCGGATGGGTGGACAAAGATAAAGACGGATTCTGGACCAAGGAAGAATTCGCCGAAACCACCGCCGCACGCCAAGGTAAACCTCGGTTAATGGCCATTCGGCCCGGCGGGCGGGGCGACGTCACAAACACCCACGCCGCGTGGGAAATGCATCGCCACATTCCGGAAATTCCATCTCCCCTCTTTTACGAAAACCGACTATACATGGTGCGCAATGGAGGGCTCCTCGCCGCCATCGATGCGACCAATGGCGAAGTCATCTACGCCGAACGTCTCGGCCGCAGCTCGGGCCAATACAGCGCCTCGCCGGTCGCCGCCAACGGTCATCTCTACCTCGTCTCCAACCGCGGCCAAATCTCCGTGGTACCAGCCACCGGCCCGTTCTCCCTCATCCATCAGCACGACCTGAACGACCCAGTCTTCGTCACCCCAGCTATCGACTCGTCAACGATCTACTTTCGCTCGGAATCATTTCTCTGGGCCTTCCGCACCCGCCCTTAATTCCCCTTCATCCATGCTTCGCCCACGCAAAAAATTCACCATCTTTGACCTCCAACAGCTGAAAGGCCAGCGCTGCCTGACGCACATTCACGTCAAATCCCCGGAAGAAGCCGCCGCCGCCGACGCGGCCGGGGTCGATCTGATGAGCTGCAGCTTTGACAGCCCAGAGTCTCAGGCTCGACTGCCCGATCTCGTGGCCGCCGCCCCTCATGGGTTCTTTTCAGCGGCCACGCCGCACGGACTCGCCTCCGCTGACGAGGCCATTCGCGTCGCCTTTCGCGCCCTCGAGCTTGGCGCCAGCTCGGTTTATTGTTCTGCCAGTCCGATGATCATCGAGGCCATGGCCCGCGAAGGGATACCGGTGGTCGGGCATGTGGGGCTGGTGCCACGGCATGTCACGTGGACTGGCTACCGCGCCATCGGCCGCACCGTTGAGGAGGCGCAACGCCTTTACCACCAACTCAAAGAGCTGGAAAGCGCCGGTGCCTATGCCGCTGAAATCGAAATCGTTCCGCACAATCTGGCCCGGTTCCTCTCGTCCCAAACAAAAATGATCTTGATGTCGCTCGGGTCCGGCAGCGGATGCGATACGCAATTTCTGTTTTCCGATGACATCCTTGGCGACTACGACGAACGCCTCCCGCGTCACGCTCGGGCCTATCGTGATTTTGCCGCCGAATACCGACGCCTGCAGGAGGAACGAATTGCCGCCTTTGGAGAATACATCGCCGATGTTAAAAACGGCAGCTTCCCAGATGCCTCCAACCTCGTGACCATGGACCCGGCTCTGCTCGAGGAGGTGGTGCGCTCCCTCGCCCCATCGAATCACCCCGCTTCATAATCCACGTTCCATCTGTTGGTGGTGAGGAGGATGGAGCCGCGTTCGTAACGGGCGCTGATGACTTGGAAGAGGAGATCGGCACCGCGTTGATCGATGGGAAGTTGTCAGACGGTAGCCAGACCGTCCCGGTCTGGATTATTTTCAAAACCAGAGCGAGACGCTCGCTCTCCACGGCATAAAGTTTGGCGATCAAATCGAGTATTTCCTGGCTCTCTTGACACGGAGCCTCCTTGGCCACCTCCTCCGCTTGCACGCCCGGCTCCAAATCCAGCAGGAGCACCTGATCCTGCGAGAGCGGCTCGCCCTTCGGCCCGTGCTTTTCAAGACGCGCCAGTCGAAGTTGCTCCTCCCGTACAAAGACAGCCGGATGCCTCCATGCCGAGCACAATCTCCGCGGCACTGGCGGGCTCGCCAGGCACATCCGACTGGCTGGTGATGATCCTCCAGTCTCGCGAACCATCGGGCCAGAGCCCCTCAAGCCGGATGTCATCTGCGAAGACGGCATTCTGTGCCATGAGGCGCTCCAGGTAGTCCAGCGGCAAGGCCGGGAGCAATTGTGGCGCGTCCTCCAATCGTCCTGTCCAGTCTACCGTGTATCCAGCGGCTGTCCGTTTCGTGTATTTCCACCACCGGCCTGTCGCCTCATCAAAGCGCACATCGTGCTCACGGCCGCCCTCGCGTAGTGGTCCTGGGAAGTCAGCCGGCAGGATCAGGCCTTGGGCTTGGGCGTACTCACGGAGCGCAGTCCACTCGCGCTCTGGCTGGTAGAAGGAAAGCTCTTCATTCGGTCCATCTGGCCGTAGGCGTCGGAGGGCTTCCGTCGCGGCTGCGAGCGCGCCGCCCGCAGCGCCGCCTTGGTCATCATCGGGAGCTTCGTTTGCATGCTGGGAATCATCGGTTGTTTTTGGTGTCGCGGCAACTTTTTCCTTCCCATGGCCGCTGGGGGCGGACCCCTCGTCCCCCTTGCGTCGCTTTAGGCCCAGTCTCACACCGTGAGACAACCGATCACGAAGTCGTCCGCATACCGCACCACGATCACTTCTCCGCGGGCGTGGCGCTTGCGCCATTGTTGCACCCACAGATCGAGAGCATAATGCAGATACACATTTCCCAGTAGCGGCGAAATGACCGCCCCTTGAAGGACTTTGTCCTTTAGTGCTCTCTGGCGCACCCGCTGCAGGTCGCAAGGCACATCGTGGTTCCGGCTCTGAGTCCGGGATGTGGCGCCCTGTGGCGGGTT
>CAJBME010000214.1 GCA_903954065.1 uncultured bacterium | reverse complement strand
GGACCTTTTGTAGCCGTGGGTCGCTGACCCCGGTCGCGGCGCCGAACGCCTCACCGAACGTCTTTTTGGCATGAGGCCGGATGCGAAGAAGCGGATTCGGAGCCATTGTCTTGAGGGATGTGGCCTAGGGCCAAGTGTGGAAACCGGGGCCAGCGTACCCGGCTACAGCGGCGGCTTTGCCGCCTGCGTGGTTGCTTCGGGTCTGGTCTTTTGTAGCCGTGGGTCGCTGACCCCGGTCGCGGCGCCGAACGTCTTTTTAGCCGACGCACGGATGCGAAGAAGTGGTTTTTTGTCAGCCTATGGAAAAATTTGGACTACGGTCTGAAATAGAAGAGGTTGAAGTAGCAGGACTGAGGGCTAAAATGAGCCTTAGAGGAGGCCGCGGCGATGGAGTGATGCTTCCATGGCTTGTTCGACGATGGCGGCGGCGAGTTGTTCGGTGGCGTGGTCTAGCGCGGTGACGGCGGCTTTCAGGCGCGCAGCTTCGCCGGTGATTAAGGCGGCACGCGTTTCGGCGGCGGCGGCCTCGATGCGCTCGCGGTCGTCGGGAGGAATCAGGGAGCCGGCTTGTGCAAGCGCCATGTCTAGAGCTGGGAGCAGCTCGTTTGCCTTATGGGAAGCTTCGACAAAAATCCTTTCGCGCATGTCCTCGATGGCGTAAGCGACGGATTCAGAAACCATGCTCTCTACTCGTTCATCGGTGACATCGACGGCGGTGCTGGCGATTTCCAGCACGCGATCGGTCTGGGTGAGAGTGTTGCGGGCTAGCACGCGGAGCAATCCGTTTTGGTCGATCTCAAATTGCACGCCCACGCGGGCGCTGCCTTTGGGGCCGGGATCGAACTCGATGGCAAACTGGCCGAGTTCCCAGTTATCGCGGGCCATTTCGCGTTCTCCTTGGAGGACGCGCACGAGCATGGACGGTTGGTTGGGGACGGCGTTGGTGAACATTTCACCGGCTTTGCAGGGGATGGTGGTATTGCGGGGAATGATGACATTCATCAATCCGCCGAATGTTTCCAACCCGAGAGAGAGCGGGGTGACGTCGAGCAGCAGGATTTGGCGCAGTGAGCCTTCGAGGATACCGGCTTGGATGGTGGCGCCCATGGCGACGGCTTCATCTGGGTGTTGCGAGGTATTGGGGGGTTGCCCGAAGATATCGGCCACGATTTGATGGACGAGCGGCATGCGGGTGGATCCGCCGACGAGGATAACTTGATGAATGTCAGCGGGCGTCAATCGGGCATCGGCGAGGGCGCGCTGGCAGTGGGTCCGAGTTTTTTCGATGATCGGGCGGGCCACGGCCTCGAGTTGGGTGCGGGTCAGGCTGACTTCTAGGCTGCGCGTGCCGTCGAAGAACGGTAGGGTGAGGAGGTGGGAATCGCTGGAGGAGAGGGCGTGTTTGGCGGCAATAGCGGCTTCCCAGAGGCGGGCGCGTGCGGCGGGACTGGGCGGGGTGCCGGTCTGGAGGATCAGGGCGTCGAGCAGAGCCTGATCGATGTCATCGCCGCCGAGGCGAGTGTCGCCGGTGGTGCTCAGGACTTCGAAAACGCCGGCTCGCATCTCGAGGATAGAAATGTCAAACGTTCCGCCGCCGAGGTCGTAGACGGCAATTTTCGAGCGTTCATCGAGTTTATCCAAGCCATACGCCAAGGCGGCGGCGGTGGGTTCATTGAGGATTCTTTCGATGGTGAACCCGGCGAGTTCGCCGGCGCGTTTGGTGGCGGCGCGTTGGGAGTCGTTGAAATACGCGGGCACGGTGATGACGGCGCGGGTCAGCGGCTGTCCCATGGCGGCTTCACCCATTTTTTTAAGGTGGCCGAGGATCAGGGCGGATATTTCCTCTGGGAGGTTGTGTTTTGGTCCGACGCGGGTCGTCTGGCCCATCAATCGTTTGATGGACGTGAGGGTGAGCTCCGGATGAATGATCCGTTGGCGCAAGGCCGGAGTTCCCACCAGCGGGGGAGCGGCTTCATCCTGCGGAAAACTGACGGCGCTGGGGGTCAGTCGGGATCCCGACTCATCGGCCAGCAGGATGGGGAATCCCGCCTCGACCACGCCGAGGAGAGAGTTGGTGGTGCCTAAATCAATGCCACAAATCATGCGGATAAAAGGTCGGTGGAATGCGTCAATTGTCGCCTGCTTTCGGGGGTGTGATCGGGATGGGGGATCAACGACTAAAATGGCGTGGTGGAGCGGTCTGACTTCAGTCCATCGCGAGCAACCAGAGCGTCTCGCGTGTCTGGGCCTGCCATTTTTCGAGAAAGGCGGCTTCGCGGGCCCAGGCGGCCAGGGTGGTTCCGGTGCCGTCCCAGGCGGCGGCGGCTGACTGCAGTGAGTCGAGGCGGTCAGCGAGAGCGGTGGCGGTCATTTCGAGGGATTCGCGATGGCGCATCGCTTCGGTGGTCAGGAGGGCGCGGGTGAGGGCCGAGGAGGCGTTGGTTTTGCGCCGCAGGAGGTCTTGGGATTTCTGGAGGGCGGGTCCGAGGGTGGCAAAGATATCCATCAGGGACGGCGGCAGCGCGCCGTCGAGGCTGGTGTCTGGAAACTGTAATTCCAGCAGATGGCGCCACCGGGCCGCTGGGGAGCTGAGTTGCCGACGCGCCTCCGTGAGCAGGGCGAATGCGCTGGCTTCGCCACCGGCATCCGGGTGTTGGGACCGGCTCAGTTCATCGAAGCGCTGGGCCAGCAGGGATTCATCGAGTTGCGGTGCCGCGGGCAGGCCGAGCAGGGAAAAGGCATTGAGGGATTTCACAGGTGTTCCTTGAAGAATACGAGTGTGCTCAGGAATTGATAATCGGCGTTTTTCTTTTTACTGAAGCCGTGTCCTTCGTCGGTGGCCATCAGGTACCAGACGGGCGTCTGGTGAGCGCGTACGGCTTGTACCATTTGTTCGGCTTCGGTGACGGGGACGCGCGGGTCGTTTTTCCCCTGCACCACGAAGAGAGGGCTTTTAATTTTGGCGGCGTGGGTGGTGGGGCTGATCGATTGGAGGAACTCCGCCATTTTGGGATCGCGTTCGTCGCCATATTCCACGCGGCGCAGGTCGCGGCGGTAGTCTGAGGTATTGGCGAGGAACGTCAGGAAATTGGAGATACCCACGATATCGCAGCCGCAGCGGATGCGATCGGGGTAGTGGATTAGGCTGGCCAGCGTCATATAGCCGCCGTAGCTGCCTCCCATGACCGCGACGCGTGTGGGGTCGAGGTCCGGGCGGCTGGCGATGAAATCAAGAAAGGCACCGATGTCTTTGACCGAGTCTTCGCGTTTGAAGCCGTTGTCGAGGGCCAAAAATGTTTTGCCATACCCTTGGGACCCTCGGACATTGGGATAGAGCACGGCCGCACCCAATTCATTGATGTAGTAGTTGTTACGAGCTTGAAAAACCGGGCGCGACTGACCTTCCGGACCGCCGTGGATGTTGATGATAACCGGCCGCCGACCCGGAAACTTGCCAGCGTCCGGGACGTAGAGGAATCCCGAGACCGGGAGAGCATCGAAACTTTTGAGCCGGACGGTTTCGGGTTCAACGAATGACGATGGGTTTAACCCTCCGGCTTCGCTTTCGGTCCAGCGCGTCACGGCCCCGGTGGCGGGGTGGCAGGACCACGCATCGGCGGGTGAGCGGGCGCTGGTCAGGGTGAATCCAACGGCCTGACCGTCGTCGGACCATTCGAGCCCACTGATCACTCCAGAGGGGAGGACCGGCGGTGCGGGTGGGGGAGAGGCGGTGGTGCTGAGGAATCGCAGGCGGCTGGCGCCATCTTCGTTGGTGACACAGGCCAAGGTCGTGCCGTCGGGCGATAGCGCGAAAGATTCGACGTCCCATGGGATGTCGTGCGTCATGGAATCGAACTTTCTGGTCGTCAATTTCATACGACCTAATTGTTTGAATTCGCCGGCCTCGTCGCTGGTGAGGAAAATTTCGTTTCCGTCCTTGCTAAAGACGGCGGCTTCTCGGGCGACTGGCTGACCGGTGGCGGGGGTCAGGCGTTCGCGATGGCCGGTGTTGACATCTATTTTCCAGAGGTGGCTGTCATTGGCGGAGAGGTATTCGCCGACGAGCAAGGTGGCGCCATCGGGCGACCAGTCTTGGACGCTCCAGCCACCGCCTTGGTTGGGGCAGACCATGCGGCTACTGGCGGGGGTGTCGGGATCCATGACCCAGACATCGGTGTCGGCGCCGTTACGGGCGGTGGAAGTAAAGGCGAGTTGGCGTCCGTCCTTGGACCAGGTGGCCCCCGTATGGCGTGACTTTCCATCGGTGAGCCGCGTGATGCGTCCAGTGGCAAGGTCGTATCGGTGGAGTTGGAACATTTCGGTGCCTCCCACATCTTGTGAAAATACGATGCATTCTCCGGTTTTAGGGCGGAAACCACCGCCCTTGACGGGTTCGGCCAGAAACGTGAGCTGCCGACGCGCCCCGCCCGGGGCCGCCACCCAGTGCAATTGCGGGGTGTCAGCAAAACGAGTCAGAATGATCATTTCCCGGCGCTGCGGATGCCACCCCTGAAAGGCGGCACTGCGAAAATCAAGGTAGCGGCCGGCATCAGCTTGGAGGGCGGCTGGAATGGCCGGAATGCCGTCCACGACGAGATTTTCCGGCACGGTGTTCGTGAGCCCAGGCGTGATCATTAGCAACAAGCCAGCAAGTATTCGGTGCATCACTCCGTCATCGCACGCCCCAGCCTGATTTCAACCAGAGGCCCGCCCGTCCACCTTGCCAACGGGGAAAAAGCGGTTGGAACGCGCCACACGAGCCCCCAATGGCCTGCCCTTTTGCCTCCGATCAAGCGGCGAAACTCTCTCCGCAAGAACACGTGACGACCGCATTGGGGTTTTTCACTTTGAATCCGCCCTGCTGCAGGTCATCTGAATAATCGAGCTCGCTGCCACTGACAAATAAAGCGCTTTTGGGATCGATCACGACTCTGACGCCACCGGTAGGCACCATGATGTCGCGGTCGCGCGGGCCATCGACTAGGTCCATTTTATATTGCAGGCCGGAGCAGCCGCCGCCGACGACGGCGATGCGCAGGGCGCCGTTGGCGGCCCGCCCTTGTTTCTGCAGCAGGCTCGAAAGCCGCGCGGAGGCGTGCGGAAGGACTTTGATCAGCTTTTCATTGCCAATGCGAATGTTGGCGGCGGCGGGTGCAGTCACAGAGTTTATTTTAGCGAGGGAGAGGGACGTGACAAGGGCGCGCGCATCAGTTAAGGGCTGATCCCATGGCCGCTCGAAAAACATCCGCTTCCGCCACCGCTGACGTGCCGTCCAGCCATCCCCGTCACGCGTCGCTCATGACCCGCGAACGGCTGGTGGCCGGGGTGAAGGCCGGTGTCACCTCCGTGCATGGGCTCATTGCCCAAGGACGCGGAGAAGCGTTTGATTACCTCATCGGTGAACAGTCCCATCCCTTTGCCTTGACGGCCGTCGAGGCCGCGGCGGCCCTGCTCCTGCGGGCCCGGCACCCGGTTATCTCCGTGAATGGCAATGTGGCAGCCCTCGCCCCGCGGGAAATCGTCCGGCTGGCGACGCTGGTCGGAGGCGCGCTGGAAGTGAACATTTTTCACAGCTCCAAACGCCGGGAACAAGCCATCCGGTCGGCCTTGGAAGAAGCGGGTGCCACGCGCGTCCTCATGCCCACGAAAAAAGCGGTGCTGCCCGGCCTCGACCATAATCGCCGCTTCATCCACCCCGAGGGCATCGCCAAGGCGGATGTCGTGTTCGTGCCATTGGAGGATGGAGACCGCTGTGAAGCGTTGCGAGCGGCTGGCAAAGAAGTGATTACGGTGGATTTGAACCCGCTCTCGCGGACGGCCCGGACCGCCACTATCACCATCGTCGATAACCTCGTGCGTTGTCTGCCTCTGCTGAGTGAACGGGTCATCGCTCTGCAACAATTGGGTCCCGCTTCCTGGGCGAAATCGCTCAGCCTCTATCACCATTCCCGAATCCTGAAAGCCGCAGAGGAGAAAATTCGGGCCGCTCGTTCGTAGAAGCGATCAATCACCCTCCTCCGGAGGTGAGGGGAGCGGTCTCTCTGTCAGTGCTGTAGGTCCTCATCCGCTGGGCGCTTGCCGGATTGTCATCTCCTATCTGAATCATAGGCTTAGTGAGACCTGATCCAGTAGCTGAGTGGAGGCTGCTCCCTGATCTTACCAATCTCTGCGCCTGCGGCCTGTCTCTCGTTCGTTAGATGACATGACGTGAATGGGGGAATTTCTGGGTGTCGATTTGCCTTACGAAACGCGTTTATGGACTTAGGGTGTTACGAGTCAGTGATTTGGTTGCACGCAGCCTTTCTAGGGGTGGTGATTTTTGTTTCTTTATCTGAATCGCTTTTTGAGTGGGTTATTGTTATTGAAATGAGATGCTTGCGAATGATTTGCAAAAAAATGAATAAGAGGACTGTCGGATTGTTTTACGAAGGACAAGGGTTTTAGAAACAAGATTTTTTGTGGTAAAGTGTATAATCTGTTTGTTACTAAAATGTTAGACTTGTTAAAAGCATGAGTGAAAAATGAAATGGCATGGATTTTGCGAAGCCGTTTATCCGCGGCGATCCTCCTAACAAGTAAAAAATCTGTCGTTTGAGCCTTCATTTATTCCCTCCGGACGCCGCGCGAAGGTTCATGCAGCAGAAATAAAAAGCACATTATGAAAACCATTACATCTATTATCGCTTCCTGTTCCATGGCCGTGGCTTTATGGGGGGTCAGCAGTCTGCAGGCGGCGGTTGTTCTGCCTGGAACCTTGGATATTGATTTCCGCGATGCGAGCTGGGTGGGTGCCACTGGCAACCAAACATTCACCGTGGGTGGCATTACGGCGAATGCCTTTGCGACTAGCCTGATTACGGGCGGGGCATTGTCTGCCGTGCTGGGGCAGACGGTGGTTGACGGTGCGGGGGTGAATCGTACCAGCGGTTTGGGTGCGGGTTTGGATGATCCTAACGAAGTCGAGATCAACGAACGCTTGGAACTTCAGTTTGCAGGTGGCAGCGGCCTCAGTTTGGCCGGTGTCTGGCTGACCAACTTGCTCCTTGATGACTCGGCGTTGCTGCCGGGGAATCAAACAGAAACCGCGCTTGTGCAATTGACCTTGCTGGACAGCACGATTGTCAATTTCGTGGTCCCTGGCAGCGAGATTAATGGGAATTTCTTCCTCGATTTCGGTGCCAATCGCAATGTGTCGAAGATTGATTTCCGTTCTTCCGGAGTGATTTCCGATTATTCGGTGGCCGGTTTTTCGGTGCCTGAAGGGGGATCGACCTTGCTCGTTCTGGGTATGGCGTTGGTCGGTTTGGCCGGCGTGACGTCCTACCAGCGTCGACTGGCCATGTAGGCTTGTGTGGTGCTGATGCTTCTAGGAGGTGTTTTCTCGGATGACATCAGTGTTGGTTAAGCATTGAGCAGCAGCAGCCTGAGCCGCACTAGAGAAATCTGGTGCGGCTCTTTTTTGGGCGAACGACGGGGGGTGTAAAAGCGGTTTCGGAGCTATTGTCTCGAGGGATGTGGCCTGAGGGAAGAAGATGGTCTGAGGTGGGAAGCCGGGCCCGGCGTGCCCTGCGACGGTGGCCGCGGAGCGGCTCGGTCAGAGCCGTCCGCTCGGAAATGGGCATCCAGCCGCGGTTCGCAAGGCGGGGGCGTTGGCAAAATCGCGACTCTTTCACGACAAAAATATTGACGGTCTGTTCAATTTTTGTTTTTCTGTGAATTCGCCCAAAATCCTCTCCTCCTATACACCCCCACCCCCCGCTACAATGAAAAGAACCAGACTGATGTCGGTTCTGTTCTCCGTGGTCATGGCCTGCTTAGGTCTTGGTACCGCTACTGGACAGATTGCCGATGGACTCTTAAACTATTGGAACTTTGAAGGAAACTTCAATGACACGGCTGGTCTGGCCCTTGGCAGTACGAGTACTGTCAACGACAACGGCACGCCGGCCAATGCCGCGGCGGTCACGTTGCAGCCGGCCGGCCCACTCGGTCAATTCGGTAAGTTTAACCGCAGCTATGTCGCGGTACCCAACAGCGACGACATTCTGGCCGCCGGGGAGGATTTGACGATTTCGGCTTGGTTTCGAGTGACCGCCTTTAATACGGATTGGCAGGCGCTGATTGCTCATGGCGAGGGGTCAGACTACCGCATTGCCCGCCGCGGGAGCGCTAGCGTCATGGCTTATGCCGGCGGCAGTGGGGACATTCCAGGAGGAGCGGAAGGGCCGGTGGCCAATGATGGTGAATGGCATCATATCGTAGCCATTAGCGAAAATGGCGTATCCACTCGCCTGTGGGTCGACGGCGCGCTGGTCGCCGAAGGTGCCGCCCCCGCTATCACTAATAATGGATCTTTGAACTTGCAGATCGGCGGCAATCCCAATGCCGGCGGTCGTGAGTGGAATGGTGACATTGACGACGTGGCCATGTGGGGACGTCCCCTGACCGAGGTGGAAATTACCGAGATTTTCTCCAAGGGCCAGGCGGGTCAGGCTCTTTCCAGTATGCTGACCCCTAATCCCGTACCGTCCGTCGGTCCGGCCACGCTGGTGGGTCAAACGATTGCCGTGACGTTCACCGACACCACGACGAACCAAGTCGACGTCAGTAAAGCCCGATCGATGAGTGTCGATGGCACCGTCGTCAATCCGACGACGATTACCAAGGTCGGGGCCGTTACCACGCTGAGTTTCACCTCGCCGACGCCCTATCCTCCGGGTTCATTGCACACTGTGGATGTGAGTGTGACTACGACTTCCAACACTGTGGTCGCGGCGTCGCGGACAGCGCGTGCCGCCTTTATTTCCAATCAAGTTGGCGGTGGGGCCTTTGATACTGAGCATGTATGGACGCAAGGCGCGCCGCAGCTCATCGACATCCCAGTTACCGAAGAAACCTTGAATGATCCTTCGCTCCTGCCGGTCGAAAACGTGATCGTGGCCAAGACGCCGTACATTCATTTCCACGATGACGTGCCACCACCGTATTACGTAGCGGAGTCGAAGCCATTTCCTCTCTGGGATCCGGCCAATGGCGGCACTGGTTTTGGCACGCGGGAAGATTTTGCCATTCGCAGCCGCGGCAAGATTTTCATCAAAGAAGCCGGTCTTTGCTGGTTCATTTGCAATAGTGATGACGGTTTTAGCCTGCGGATCGATGGTGTTGAAATCGGTACCGCTGGCTTGCGCGGTCGCACTGACACGGTGATGTCTGTTGATCTGACCGCGGGTGCCCATGACGTCGAATTTCTCTTTTTCGAGCGTGGCGGTGGCGCGGGCGTGAGTGTGTTCGTTCACAAAGGTGTGAGTGCGGAAGCTCCGCCGGCGGGGCCTGAGTCTTATGAATTGCTGCAGGCTTGGCTCAATCCTGCCGATTCCGACGGTGATGGCATGCTGGACACCTACGAAAACGCCAATGGACTGAATCCATCGGTCAATGATGCGGCGCTCGACAAGGACGCTGATGGTTTGACCAATTTGCTGGAATCTCAGCGCGGCACCCGGGCCGACAAGGCCGACACGGATGACGATGGCGTCAATGATAAAGCAGAAACTGGCACCGGCACATGGGTCAATGCCGCCGATACCGGCACGAATCCACTGCTTCGCGACACCGATGGAGACACGCTGGCCGACGGTGCAGAAACGAATACCGGGACCTTCGTCAATGCCTCGAATGCCGGTACCAACCCACACCGCGCCGACACCGACGGAGATGCCGTCAAAGATGGAATCGAAATCATCAATGGCACTAATCCGGCGGTCAAAGAAGATGGATTCGACTTCAGCCTGGTCGCCTACTGGCCGATGGATGCGGATTACAACAGCGCGGTCAATGGTCACACTGCCACTGCGAATGGAGCTGAATCGATTCCATTTGCGGCCGCCAAGTTTGGCAACGGCATCAAGCTCAATGGCGATGATCAATTCCTGGTGGTGGACGGCGACGAGAACGTCTTTGATTTCGCGCAGGGTCAGGACATGACGGTCTCGGCTTGGTTCACGGCGGACGCCATTGATACGGACTGGCAGTGTCTGATGGGCAAGGGAGAAGGCAACGGCTGGCGTCTGCACCGCCGCGGTGGTGATCAACCGCCTGAGCTGTCCTTCGCTGGCGGCGCTGGTGATTTGCCCCGCCATAACTCGGCCCTCGCCATTGGGGATGGTACCATCCACCATGTGTTGGGCATTTCACAAGCCCGCGTCGGTACCAAACTCTATATCGACGGCGTCTTGGTGGTGGAAGGCGGCGCGCCCGCCATGGAAAACCGGGCCAACCCGATGCAGATCGGGGCCAATCCGGATACCGCGCCAGGACGTTATTGGGAAGGTATCATTGACGATGTGGCCTTGTGGTCGCGCGCCCTCTCGGATGCCGAGGTCCAACAAATCTGGAACGGCGGCCAAGGTCGGAGCATTCAGCAATTGCTGGGCCCCATCACCCCCACCGTCCGGCTCGAGTTCACCGACGTCCAATACAACAAGCAGACGGATCAATTCACCCTGTCATGGTCGTCGACCCCCGGTCAGACGTACACGCTGGGGTATTCCTCCGACTTGAAGGCCTTCGGGGCGTCCGTCAGTACCACCATTCCGTCGGGTGGCGCTACGACCACATTTGGTCCATTCGCCAATCCTACGCCCGGTCAGCCTCAGATCTTCTTCAAAGCGAAGCAGAACTGATCCTGATGCAACGGGGTGCCCCCGGGGATCTCCCGGGGGCACCCGCTGGCATTCAAATTGTCATTCGCGGGCCGCTTTTGATGCGGCCCGTTTTTGTCTCGCCGCCATGCGCCCCCACTTCATCATTATCCAAAATAAACGGCGCCGGTCTGGCCTGCAGGCTGGGACGGCCGCGGCCATGGCGGCCACGATGGCCGCAGTGATGGCGCTGGCCTCCTGTGGGGAGAAACCATCCGGGCCCTCTGCCGGGTCCGATGCGGCGGTCGCGGCGGCTCCAGCGTCCGCCAGTCCGACAGCTGCGGCTGCTGCGGCTGCTGCGGCACCGGCGCTCCCGTCCGTGGCGTCGACTGCGGTGCCCGCGCCTCCGTCCGCGGCGCCCGGCCTCGACCGTAAAAAGTTCATTGCTCCACTGCAGGATGCGTATGAACGAATCGATCCGCTGAAGGATGGGTGGGAAACGGAGGCGTTTAACACCGAGGCGATGAAGCAGCTGCATCTCTTGGAGGAATTGATGATGGCATCCGAGCCGGTCACGGCGTCGGGTCTCGCGTCCGTAGTGGATCCGGCGATGACCGCCTCGGCGTTGCGTCCGGCTACGGCGGGTGTGGTTTTTGACGATGGCCGACTCAAGGTGATGCGGGCACCGGATGGCGCCGCTGCGGCCGCCGTCAAAGGCGTCGACGCATTTGTCGCCGATTTGAATGCGCTCAAGGCCTTGGGGCGCACCATCGCTCCGCATCTGAAAGTCACTCGTGTCGACCGCGAAAACGACTCGGTGGTAGCCACCAACGTGGTGATCGACATCGCCATTCAGGCGGAACAAGAACGCCGACAGCTGAATGGCGTGTGGGTGTGCCTGTGGCGCACGGCGGCGGATCAGGCCCCCGTGCTCACATCTGTGACCGTCAGCCAGTATGAGGAAGTTGTGCGAGTCGGAGCGGAACCACTTTTTTCCGATGCCACGGCGGCGTTGATGGCGGGTGCGGCGTCCTATCGTGACCAACTGCTGGTGTCGACTGATGCATGGCGGGCTCGGCTGCCCCGTGATCTGGGGCTCGATCCCGTGGCTAACCACGGCCTCGCCGTGGGCGATGTCAACGGCGACGAATTGGATGATCTTTACGTGTGCCAGCAGGGGGGGCTGCCGAATCGATTGTTCATCCAGCAGGCCGACGGTTCGCTGCGCGATGCCACTGCCGAAAGTGGGACTGGCTGGCTCGATTATTGCGCAGCGGCCTTGCTGATAGATTTTGATAATGATGGCGACCGCGATTTGGTGATTTCGCAGGATTTTCGAGTTTTGGTGATGTCGAATGACGGCGCGGGCCGCTTCACTCTGGAATTTGGATCGAGCACGAAGGCTCAGTCGTTCTCGCTGGCCGCCGCCGACTACGATCGTGATGGACGAGTGGATTTTTATGTTTGCGGCTACAATCCTTCCAATGCGGAACTGCGCGGCGGAGCCATGGGCGAACCCATGCCCTTCCACGACGCCAATAACGGAGGACGCAACATCCTCTGGCGCAATGAAGGAGAATTTAATTTTCGGGACGTGACCGCCGCCGTTGGACTCGAGCAAAATAACACCCGACATACCTTCGCTGCGGCCTGGGAAGACTATGACAATGATGGGGATCAGGATCTTTACGTGGTCAATGACTACGGACGCAACTGCCTGTACCGCAACGAAAATGGTTCATTCACCGACGTGGCCGCCACGCTCGGGGTGGAGGATACTTCGTCCGGCATGTCAGTCAGCTGGTCAGACTTTAATCATGACGGATGGATGGACATTTACACCAGTAACATGTTTTCCAGCGCCGGGAATCGGATCACGTATCAACCGCAATTTAAGGCGGGTCTTCCCGAGGAGGTCCGCGCCCGCTTTCAACACATCGCCCTCGGCAATACCCTCTTTCAAGCCGTGCCCGGCGGCCCGTTCAAAGACGTCAGTATCCCCGCCGGCGTCACACTGGGGCGATGGGCGTGGTGCTCGAAATTTGTCGATTTTAATAATGACGGGCTGGACGACCTACTGGTGGCCAATGGCTTTATCACCACCGAAGACAGTGGAGACTTGTGAAGCGTCTACTGGCGGCAGGTCGTGTCGCAATCACCCGTCACTGATCTTTCGGAACCGGCCACCCTGCGCTACAAACAAGGATGGCGCGCCCTGAACCGGCTGCTCCACGAAGATCGCTCATTCAGCGGCCGCGAACGACATTGCGCCTTCCTGAATCTCGGCGGCGATACCGCCGCTTTCGCCACCGCTTCGGCCGTGACCGGGTTCGATTTCCCCGAAGACGGACGTGGGTTGGCCACCGTCGATTGGGACTTCGATGGCGATCTTGATGTGTGGCTGACCAATCGCACCGCCCCCCGCGTTCGCTTTCTGAAGAACAACGTCGAGAAAAAACCATTTGTGGCCCTCAAGCTCCGGGGTGGCGGGCGGCTCACTAATCGCGATGCCATCGGGGCCCGGGTCGAGCTGCATCTGCAGGGGGCAGCGAAGCACCCGGTGCGCATCCGTTCGCTGCGGGGCGGTGAAGGGTTTCTTTCACAATCGAGCAACTGGATGCACTTCGCTCTGGGGGAGGCGGCGGGCATCGAGAAGGTGGTCATCCGCTGGCCCGGAGGATCGGTGGAGGAGGTGTCGGGCCTCAAGCCTGGGTTGTTTTACATCATTTCCGAAGGTGCCGGACCGGAGGTATTCACGCCGCCTGCTCACCGGCTGCCTCTGACGGCTTCGGTGCCCGAAAAGCTGGCCATCAATGAGTCAGTGCGGATCGTGGTGCCTCCCGGGCTGCCTCTGCCACCCCTGAGCGTGCGCACCGCGGACGGCACTGAGCAGCCTTGGGCGCCCCGACCGGGGCGTCCCACGGTCATTAACCTGTGGGCCACCTGGTGCGCCCCGTGCCTGCAGGAACTGGCAGAATGGGGGGCGCAGCGGGAGGCGCTGACCGCCGCCGGCCTCGATGTCGTGGCTCTCAATACGGACGGGCTCGGAGATTCTGACCTGGTCACACCCGACGTCATCGTGGCCGCGCTTCGGAAAGCAGGATTTCCGTTTGACCACGCCCGCATCAGCGCCGCCGGCCTGCAGGCGCTCGACCATTTGAATCGCGCCGTGCTGGATCGATGGAAACCGCTGCCTCTGCCAGTGACGTTTCTTGTCGACGCTCATGGAGAGTTGACCGTGCTGTATAAAGGTCCGGTGGCGGCCGCCCAGTTGGTGGCCGACGCCAAGCTGTCGGCCGCCAGCGCCACCGATCGTCGTGCGGCCGCCGTGCCATTTGCCGGTCGATGGGTGGACGAGCAGGCTTCGCGGTTTGATCCCAAACGCGTGGCCTGTCTGATGCTTGATCATGACGAGAGCGAGGCGGCCATCCGGTACCTTGACGTCTGTGTGGCCAGCCTCTCTCCGCGCGTCAACGAGCCGGGGCTTGCGGCGCAGCTGGGTGACATTCACTACATGGCGGGATTGCTGAAAAATGCTAGCCCGGTTCACCGTGCGGCTGCTCTCTCGTCATTAGTGGCCGCTCGGGATTTGCTTCCGAAAGATGTGCGGGTCCGCAAGTCCCTCGGGGAATCGCTCTTTGCCGCGGGGCGTGGCGGAGAGGCGGCGGCTGAGTTGGCTGCTGCTCTGGCCATCACTCCTGCTGATACCGGACTGATGGCAGAACTGGCGGATTTGTACCAGCGCCTCGGGCAGTATGAGCCATCGCAGGCCTTGCTGGAACAGCTTTTGGCGGCCAATCCCAAGGATGGCCTCACCCGGTATCATCTAGCCGGGGTCCAGGTCAAGGCAGGTCAGCCCCAAGCCGCCTTGCCGAATTACCGGCAGGCCTTGAGGGATGCACCGCGGTTGCTCGATGCCGCCAACGATCTGGCTCGTGTGCTGGCGGCTCACCCAGACGAGGCCGTCCGCTCCGCAGATGAGGCGGTCGCGCTGGCCCGCCGACTCTGCCTCATGTCCCGAAATACCAATCCACAATTCCTCGACACCCTCGGCCTCGCGCTGGCCGGTAAGGGGGAATTTTCAGCTGCCGCAGAGGCGGTGCGCGCCGCTATCGCGCTGCTGCCGCCCGCCGATGAGGTCGCTCTCCGACCCCTCCGCGAGCGGCTGCATGAATACGAGGCCGGTAAGGCCGTACGCCTCGATCCTAAAGCAGAGGGCGCGCGATAAACCGCGCTTCCTCGTCCCAACGGGGCGCCCCATGAGAGCCATGGGTAACGCCCTGAGTTCCTTTTAGACTAAAGATTCGCCGCTACCGCCGCCGCCATCTCGCTGGTGCCCACTTTCTGGGTGCCCTCGCTCCAGATGTCGCCGGTGCGTAACCCCTGCGCAATCGTTGCTTTGACCGCCTCCTCGATGGCCACCGCCGCTTCTTGCAGTCCGAAAGAAAAGCGCAGCATCAAGGCCGCGGAAAGAATCTGCGCAATCGGATTCGCAATGCCGCGGCCCGCAATATCCGGAGCACTGCCACCACTCGGCTCAAACAACCCGAAATACAATCCCCCTGGCTTCTGTGCCCCCAGACTGGCGCTCGGAAGCATCCCCAGACTGCCGGCAATCATCGCCATTTCATCGCTGAGAATGTCGCCAAAGAGGTTCTCGGCCAAGACGACGTCGAAACTGGCAGGCCGGCGGATCAATTGCATGGCCGCATTGTCGACATACAAATGATCCAACACCACATCCGGGTAGCTTTGAGCCACTTCCGTCACCGTGGCCCGCCATAACAGCCCGTTTTCCAAAACGTTCGCCTTGTCAATCGACGTCAAGCGCTTGTCCCGCGTGCGGGCCGCCGCGAAGGCCACGTGCGCAATGCGCTCGATTTCGCTCTTTTTGTAGATCATGGTGTCCACCGCCGTCATCTCGCCATCGATTTCTCGACGGAACTTGGGCTGTCCAAAGTACAGGCCGCCCGTCAGTTCCCGGACACACAGGACATCAAATCCATGGGGGATCAGTTCATTCTTGACAGGGGACGCGTGGGTCAGGGAAGGGAAACACACGGACGGCCGGAGGTTGGCAAAAAGCCCAAAATGTTTGCGGAGCGGAAGCAGCGCGCCTCGTTCGGGCTGCTCCTGCGGCGGAAGATGCTCCCACTTCGGTCCCCCGACCGATCCAAAAAGAATCGCATCAGCCGCCTCACACGCGGCCAGTGTACCCGCCGGTAGGGCTTGCCCCACCGCATCAATGGCGGCGCCTCCCACCAACTGCTCGTTCAGATGAAGCGAAAAGCCGAATTTGTCGCCAGCGCGCCGGAGCACATCAAGCGAAACGGCCATGACTTCGGGTCCAATGCCGTCTCCAGCGAGCACGGCGATGTTGAGGGATTGACTCATGGACCGGAGTCATGGCGCAGGGAGCGCCGGGATCAAGGAGTTTTGCTGATCCATCAAACCATCCAGCTGGGGCCGTCCCGTGGTTTTTTTTCCTAAAACCGGAGAATGAGAATCAACCTGAGGGTTTTGTGTCCGCTTCGTGGGCCCTCGGCCCCGTAGGTCCGGAGGGGCGATCACCCATTCCCCAGTCCTTCACGTCACCAAACGACGAGCGCTGTCTGCCCTTAGCCGTCACTCGCCGGAACGATCGATTTTTGCATCCCGTTTGGCCTGACTGAGTTTGTTGGAGACCATCTGGTGCCCACGCACCCGGGTATTCAACCCGCTTCGAGCAATACGGTCAGCTTTAATGTCGCCCTCAATCTCCGCCGTCGTCGATTTTCTTAGCTTCGCCGGTATCGGAGAGTGAATAGGCGGAGCGGGAATTTTTTCCGCTTCCGCGGGCACATTTTGACCAGATTTCGCGGAGAGGGCCGCAGAGGTAGATTTTTTCGTAGCCATGAGAGGAGTGGGGAGTGGGATGGAAAAGTGCTTAACTCCTGATTGTCCTTCGAATGCCAGTCGGGGCAATGCCAATGGAGGTAAAAAAAAGGGCCCGCCACCAAAAGCTCCGGCCGCGGCGTCGCTGACCCCGGTCGCCGCTCCGAACGTTTCTCCGAACGTTTTTTTGGCGGAGGACCGGATGCGAAGAAGCGATTTTGTACCCGGATTTTTTGTAGCCGTGGGTCGCTGACCCCGGTCGCGGCGCCGAACGTTTCTCCGAACGATTTTTGGCGGAAGACCGGATGCGAAGAAGCGGTTTCGTATCCGTGTCTTGAGGGATGTGGCCTAACGGCCAAGTGTGGAAACCGGGGCCAACGTACCCGGCTACAGTGGCGGCTTGGCCGCCGCGTAGATGGGTTCGTATCCGGATTTTTTGTAGCCGTGGGTCGCTGACCCCGGTCGCGGCGCCGAACGTCTCTCCGAACGTCTCTCCGAACGCCTCTCCGAACGTCTTGTTCGGCTCGGTCGCTGGCCACTCTGCGCCGATAAGCCTAGCCGCTGGCGGCTCGCGACAAATCGGTTTGCTTCGAGGGCCTTTCCTGCGCCAGACTGTGCGCTGATGATGATGCGCCTGCCCAAAGCGGTACAATTCGCCACCCGGGTGCTGCGAGACTTTTTCCTGCGCAACCACGGGTTGTTGCTGGCGGGTGCGGTCGCGTACAGCATGATGCTTTCGCTGATTCCACTTTCGGCGGTGCTGATGGTGGTCTTCTCCCATTTTTTTGCGGAGCAGCTGGTCATGGATTCGCTCACGGCCGAGGTCTCGCTGATCGCCCCCGGCTTCACGGCCACTCTTTCGGAGGTGCTCAAAGGCTTTTTGCGGAACCGTGAGGTGGTCGGCTGGGTGGGGGGACTGGTGCTGCTTTTTTTCAGCTCCATGGCCTTTCGCGTCCTCGAAGATGCCATCGCCATCATCTTTCATCGCCCCCTGCCCACCCTGAAACGCAAGTTCTGGGTCTCGGCCCTCATTCCGTATCTCTTCATCCTCATCGTCGCCGCCGGTCTCATCTTCATTACGTCGGTCAATGCTCTCATCGATACCCAAGAGCGCCTCGGTCGAAATCTGCCATT
>CAJBME010000213.1 GCA_903954065.1 uncultured bacterium | reverse complement strand
GAGCTGGTCGAGAGTGGCGGGTTTGGCCAAGACTTTGGCGCGAGCTTCGGCTTCGATGGGGGCCTGGTCATCGAGCAGCATGGTCAGGTGAGCGTCGAGTTCAGGCAGGCTTTTGACTTTGGGCTGGACGAGGGCCAGTGCGTCGCGGAGGGGCGATTCCGGCTCGTGAGCCCACCGTTGGCCATGGCGGCTGAAATAGGTGCGGGCCAGAGACTCGAAGTTGGCAGGCGACTGATCAGCCAGATATTGGGAATTAAGCCAGAGACACTTGTCGAGATCGAACTTGGCGGGCGAGTGGTTCAGGTGATCCCAGTCGAAAAGGGTGGTGACTTCTTCGATGGGCAGTTTGGTGCGATCGTCTTTGGGCGACCATCCGAGCAAGCACAGGAAGTTGCGCACGGCCTCGGGTAGGAACCCTTGATCTTGATACCATCCTACGGCGGAGCCTTGGTCGCGTTTGCTCATTTTGGATCCATCCATATTCAGGATGAGAGGCATATGGCCGAAGGTGGGAAGTGGGGCCCCCAAGGCCTCGAAGATTTCGATGTGTTTGGGGGTATTCATGACGTGGTCCTCGCCTCGGAGCACATGAGTGATGCCCATTTCGATGTCGTCGACGACGTTGACGAAGTGGAAGATGTAGCTGCCGTCGGACCGGCGCAGGGCGGTGTCATTTTCCTGACTGCGGTCGATGCTGATGGGGCCGATGATTTGGTCGTGGAAGCTGACGCGTTTTTTGGGTGAGCGCAGGCGGATGGCGCCGTTGTCGTCATAGGCCTGGCCGCTGGCGAGCAGGGTATCGAGGTGACGCGCGTAGATGTCGTGGCGTTGGCTTTGCAGGTACGGTCCGCAGGGGCCGCCAACGTCAGGGCCTTCCTGCCAGTCGATCCCGAGCCACTGGAGGCCGTCGTAAATGGCGGCGAGGGCTTCGGGGGTGTTGCGGGCGGCATCGGTGTCCTCGATACGGAGGATGAAGGTGCCTTGGTGATGGCGAGCGAACAGCCAGTTAAACAGGGCGGTGCGGGCTCCTCCGACGTGGAGGTAACCGGTGGGGGATGGGGCGAAGCGAACGCGAACAGGCGGTGTCATGACCCTTGTGCATGGCTCCGATGCGCTCCGGATGCAAATCGTAACCGCAGGGAATCCGCGCTCAGGGAGCGGAAAAGGCGGAAGCGGCGGCCGCGGGTTATGGCAAACGGGCGGCGACGAGCGGTTTGACGGTGGGCAGCACGACTTTGGCGAGGGTGGCCGCGCCGTCGTCGGTCAGCATAGTGTCGTCCACAAAGAGGGCTGGGTGCGCGGGTACTTTGCGGGTGGGATCGACGAAGGCGATGCCCTGGGCGGTGCAGAATTTTTCGGCTTCGCCGAAGTAGCGGGACAGCTGGAGTTCGATCCATCCGGAGTCGAGTCGGACTACGCCGGCATTTCCTTGAGCTGGGTCGATGACGAACCAGCGGTGGAGGTAATTTTCTGCGCCACCTTCCATTAATCCGCGGTGGAGTGATGGTTCACCGATGACGGCGAAGGCGGCTCCGTTTTGGGCGGCTGAGGCGGCGAGTGATTTGACGCCGTCGAGGTATTCAGCGAGTGGATCGGCTCCTTCGGGGCGTTTCACCTCGTATTTGAGTGGCAGCGAGGCGTAGAGCTGGCGTTGTTGCAGGAGGCGTTGGGCGAAGGCGTTGCGTTCGCCCAGCGGCCCGAGGGTGGCGTTCAGGCCGCGTTTCTGACGCTGGTTGACGGCGCGGCGGCACAATTGGGAAGTGGTGACAAGGAATTCTTTGACTGGGCCGCGAGGATTGGCATCGAGCGACAGGTCAGCGAGGGCATCGGCGCGGTAGGTGTAGGTGCCGGGCTGGCCGACCACGTCTTCGAATCCGTAGGCGGCGAGTACGATGTCGGGTTTGAGGTCGGCCAGGTTTTCCTGCGCCCATTTGGCGCCATTCAGGATGGTGGTCTGATCGCGGAATAAGGCGGAAACACGAACGCGACTTTGGGGGAATTCCTGCTGGAGCGCTGCTCCCAGTTGCCCCCACCAGGTGTCTTCATCGTTCTGCAGGACGGCCAGCGTGGCCCCGCCGCCGAGTACGACAATGTGCAGGTCGCGCCCAGTGGCAGCCTCGGACCGCCATGACCGCAGCGACCGGCCATCCATGGAAAAAGAAACGCGCTCTTTCAGTCCAGGGAGCTGGTTGTCAAATTCAAAACGATGACTGACCCGCTTGCCGACCGGAGCCAGCAGCCAGAGAGCGGCCTCAGTGAGGCCAATGAGCAGGATGGCCGCCAGCCCAGTCCAGAGTGCAATTCGGAGGAGACTTTTCACAGGGCGCACCATCGGGCAATCCGCGTCCGCGCCAAGACGAAAATCGAGCTGGATTCTGGGAATCCCGCAGGTGTCAATTTGGAGCCGAGTGAAAGAACCCTCCGAAAAGCAATGGCGGGTCCGACGGCCTCACACGGGAGCGAGTGAGTCAGGATGGTTGTCTCAATAGGCGGTGGACGCCCAGTAGTTCGCCCCACTTCCGGCCTGCGCGTCATGGAAACTCTGCTCCTGCCCGAATCACTCATCACCTCTCGCCGCCTCGCCCCAGGGGTTGGTTCGGAGGGGGGGGTGGGGCAAGCCAATGCCCCATCCCTACCTCTATCAGTGGCGGCTTTGCCGCCTGCGCCGTTGTTTCGTCTTAGGATCTTTTGTAGCAGTGGGTCGCTGACCCCGGTCGCGGCGCCGAACGCCTTTCCGAACGACTTTTTGGCAGTGTACCGGATACGGAGAAATGGTTTCGGAGCCGTGTCTTGAGGGATGTGGCTTGGGGGCCAAGTGTGGAAACCGGGGCCGGCGTACCCGGCTACAGCGGCGGCGTCGCCGCCTGCGCCGTTGTTTCGGATCCGAATTTTCTGTAGATGGGGTTGCTGCCCCCAGAGCCGCCCGGTATGTGAAGGACAAATGGATTCGATCGTGTGGGCGTGCGCCTCGCCGAACGTTTCTCTGAACGTGTTTTTGGGTCCGGTTGGAATGCGATGGATCCGAATTAATGCGTTCGGTGCGCCAGGCCAAGACTGGCTTCTCTATTGATCTGAAATGTGGTCAACATTACAAATAAGTGTCCAACATGTAGCCGCCGAACGATTTCGGGCACCGTCTCTCAGCGCAGGTCATTCTGGATTTGTTACCGCTGAGATAGGAAATTAGTTGAGAGACGTACGCTGCATTTCGCTTTACATTAAAGGCTTATGAAAACATTGATCACGAATACCGCCTCAGTTATCCTCTTGTTTGTACATCGTCTCACACGCACGCGAAAAAACAACCGGCTCAACAGCACGTCACAATAGAGCCACTCGCACGATGAATTTATTTATACCTGCCGTTTTCTTCTTATCTTTTTCTGTTGGTTGTTGCGCGGCTGATATACCGGCACAGCCGACACCGACAAAATCGGATATCTCCTACGGACCTGATGTCAGAAATGTACTCGACTTCTGGGATGCGGCCGGAGAGGGGCCTCGTCCACTGCTGATTTACATTCATGGAGGTGGGTGGCTAACTGGGGACAAGAGTAAAAAAGGGCCGGCTCTCCAGCCGTTTCTCGACAGGGGGATTTCCATTGCCGCGATCAACTACCGATTAACTCCCCAACATCCTCTGCCTGCGCCGGTCCACGATGCAGCACGAGCCATTCAGTTTCTTCGTTCGAGGGCAAATGACTGGAATATTGATACGAAGCACATCGCTTTGACCGGACCAAGTGCGGGAGCGTGCACTGCTATGTGGCTGTTACTGCATGATGACATGGCTGACCCAAAAGCGACGGATCCAGTCTTGCGAGAATCAACTCGTGTCTGTGCCGCCTCGGTTTCGGTCGGTCAGACTTCCATTGATCCGGACGTGATTGAAGGCTGGTTAGGACCAAATGTTTTGAAGCATCCCATGATTGCTTGTGCGGTAGGCGAGACAGAAATTGCTGAAGTGATCAAAAAACATGACCAGTACCATGATCTCTATGTCGAGTTTTCACCCGTCAATCATATTGACTCCAACGATCCTCCCCTGTTCATGACTTGCAGCGCTGAGATGGATCTTCCCTCAAGGGATTCCGGCCACGGTATCCATCACCCGGTTTACGGCGTAAAACTCAAGGAAAAATCCGACCAGTTAGGGCACGAATGCCATCTGGTGATCCCCGGCTATTCGGAGTCCAAGAAGTTCTCCGATGGCAATGACTTTCTCTTTCAGATGCTGTTGTCGAGCCAGGAGGGCGGGGTGCGGAAGTAGGAGGTTTTTGACCGGGGGTGACCGGGTTGATCGTGGTCGCCGAGCCTTATTTGGTGACGTCGACGGCGACGGCTTCTTTCGTACTACGGGCGAAGATGGTGCCGTTGGCGAGGACTGGGGTGGACCAGCATTTTCCGTCGAGGACATCGGCGCGGGCGATTTCCTTGTATTTGTCTGGGGAGGCGGGGATGAGGACGAGTTCACCGGTATCGCTGAGGGCGAGTAGGGTGTCGCCGCCGGTGAGGATCAAATTTCCTGGGCCGAAGCCGTCTTGGCTCCATTTGACTTCACCGGTGGCCATTTCGAGGCAGGTGACGGGGCCTTTGCCATATTTTTTGAAGCTGAACATACCGTAGAGGTGGCCGTCTTTGACGACTGGCGAGCTCCAATGGTTGGTGACCTTATCACCTTCTTTGCGCCAGAGTTCTTCTGCTTCGAAGCCGCTGCCTTTTTTGAGGATTTTGGCGCAGCCCATGCCGACGCCATAACCGGCGGCGCAGTAGACCATGTCTTGGTGGACGATGGGTGAGGCGGCGGTGCTGATGCGGTAGGGGAAATTGTAGCGCCAGAGGACTTTTCCATCTTTCGGGCCGACGGCGACGAGGCCGTTTTGCGTGAAGAAGACGATTTGGCGGACGCCGTGGATGGTGGCGGCGACCGGGGTGGCGTGGGTCATTTTGTCATCTTCGGCCTTCCAGGCGACCTCGCCTGAGTCGGCTTTGATGGCGAGCAGCGCTTGGCCTTCGCCGCCGCCGGCGACGTAGATCAACCCGTCTTCGAGGAGCGGGCTGGCGGCGCTTTTCCACTGGATGTTGCGACCGCCGTGTTCAGCGACGATGTCTTTGCTCCACAGAGATTTGCCGGTGGTGGCGTCGAGGGCGTGCAGGTCGAGATTAGCGCCGAGGATGAAGACCTTGCCGTCGGCCACGGTCGGGGTGCTGCGCGGACCATCGCCGCCGTTATTACCGCTGGCGCCGTCATTTCCGCCGCCGTCGTATTTGGCGAGTTTGAGTGGGGTGGCCCAGACTTCTTTGCCCGTGGCGGCGTCGAGGGCGAGACAGACTTCGGTCGGCACGCCGTCGATTTCTTTCTGGACGAGAGTGAAGGCGCGTCCGGCGTCGACGGCGAACGAGCTAAAGCCGGTGGGGGTTTCGGCGGTCCACAATTTTTTTGGACCGGCGGATGGCCACAGGGTTTTGCCGACTTTTTCGGTGGTGGTGCCATCTCCTTGGGGCCCGCGGTAGGCAGGCCAAGACGGGGCGGCGGTGGCGGTGGCCAGGGCCAGCAGCGGCGTGAAAGTGAGCAGGAGAACGGCGTTTTTCATGAAGAATGGAATGAGGTGAGCGTGATGATGGGGCGGCGCGAAAGTGAAGACGTGTCTGGGTAATGACGGGGCCACCAAGAAATGTCGGCCGTGGTGGCGGCGGGTTATCCGATTATTTCCAGCGTTCCGCTGGAGTCACCGACTTTTTCGGCGTTTACGCCCATGCGTCCGAGCATGGAGAGGTAGAGGTTGGTGAGCGGCGTTTCTTCGGGCATGATGATGTGCCGTCCGGGAGTGAGGGTGCCGCCGCCGCGGCCTGCGAGAAGGATGGGCAGGTCGTTGTGGTTGTGGCGGTCCGGATCGGAAATGCCCGCGCCAAAGACAATCATGGAATGATCGAGCAGGGTGCCGCTCCCTTCCTTGATGGACTTGAGCTTTTCCAGGAAATAAGCGAATTGAGCGGAGTAAAATTCATCCACTTTGGCCAGCATTTCGAGTTTTTCGGGGCTGTGCTGGTGGTGGGAGAATCCATGGTGGGCGTCATTGACACCGACCTCGGGGAACGTGCGATTGGAGCCGTCGTGAGCCAGCAGAAATGAGGCAACCCGGGTCGAGTCTGTCTGGAAAGCGAGGGCCATCATGTCGTACATCAACCGGATGTGGTCCTGATAGCTCTCGGGAATGCCTTCTGGCTGGCGGGCATCCGGGGGTAGCTGGCGTGTCGTCTGGGCGGTGTCGCTGAGGCGGCGCTCGATTTGGCGCACGCTGGTCAGGTATTCATCCAGTTTTTCTTGGTCGCGGCGGCCGAGGTGGCGTTGGAGGTCGCGGGTATCATCCATGACGAAGTCGAGGATGCTGCGATTTTCAGCGACGCGGTGGGCGTCGGAGGTGCCGAAGAGGCGATCGAAGACGGACTGTGGATTCCGTTCTGGGGTGACCGGCATGGATTCCGATTTCCAGGCGAGGTTGAACTGGTAGGCGCAGGAATACCCCGAATCGCAATTTCCGGCTTTGCGGGCGGCATCGCAGCTGATTTCCAGCGATGGCAGTTTGGTGAGGCCGCCGAGGTGATTGGCCGCCATTTGATCGACGGACACGCCGGCCCGGATGTCGGCGCCGGCGGTTTTGCGCGGCTGGCAACCGGTGAGAAAGGCCGCATTGGCGCGGGCGTGATCACCGCCGCCGTCGCCATTGGCATTGGCGGTTTCTAATTTGAGGCCGCTGATGACGGAGAAATCTTCGCGATGGGATTCGAGCGGTTTTAAGGCGCGACTCAGGGTGTAGGCTGAGCCTTCACCTTCCGGCCGCCAGTGGGTCATATTCTTCCCATTGGGGGAGTAGACGAAGGCCATGCGCAGTGGAAGACCTCCGGTTTTTTCCATGGCGCGGGCGACCGGCGTCGGGAGCAGTGACTCCATGGTCGGCAGGGCAATCAGGGTGCCGAATCCCCGGAGAAAGCGACGGCGCGAAGAAGTGGAGGATGTCATGATGAATTGCGGACTGCTGTCATGATGGTCTTTTCCTAGGCGAGGAGCAACGTGGGGTGGTGGCGGCTGGCCCCACACCTGCCTTCGGGGAAAGCCGTAGGCTGTGAGTCGGGGTTAGATTGACGGGGGCGGGGTCGACGGAACAGGTCGAGGGGCCGGATGGAAATTATTGGCTGGGCGGGCTGACCGGACGGGCTGTGACGGACAGGGTTTCCAGTCCGCGCAGCAGTCGGATGGTGATGGGTTCGCGGGCGGTCAGGAAAAAATTGGCATCGAGCACATCGAAGACGTCATGGATGGGGCGGCCGTTGAGGGCCAACAGGATGTCGCCTTGGGCGAGGCCTGCTTTCTGGGCCCGTGACCCAGGTGTGACGAACTCGATGCGCGGGGTGGTCGTGCCGATGGCGATACCGAGTTCGAGTTGCCCGGTTTCGGCCCGGCCGACGGCGGCGAAGTCGGTGGCGAGTTTGGTGACGGCGGTGGCGGGCAGGCTGAGCCAGGCTCCGGTTTCCCCGGGTAGCGGACTGAGCGGCAGGGCGGCGAGTTCGCCGTTTTCAGTGAAGACCGGGGTGCCGGGCACCGGGGTGTCCGAGACGCGGCTGCTTCCGAAATGGAGCCGTCGCAGGGTGAGGGCGAGCGGACGGCCGTCGAGTTGTCGCACCGGCCCGGCATCTATGGCTGGTTGGGGTTCCTCCGCAGGGAGCCAGCTCAGAGGCGTGGTGATGGCGGCGGGGGTGGTCGAGAACTTCACGGGGGCCACCCCGGCCGGAGCGGTGGTGGTTTTGAGAAAAAGCACGCGGGAACCGGGATCGAAAAGCGCGACGGTGGCGCTGGCGGGAGCGCGGGCGGCCTCGCGGGTGGCCGGGTACGCGCCGACGGTGAACGTCGTTTTTTCCTCGACGCTGGCGGCCACGGTGACGACGATATCTGGATATCCGTCGAGCAGGACGCCGTGGGTGATTGTTTCTTCTCCCGCGCTATTTTGGCGCACTTCCACCACCGATGACGCGGGAGGGGAGGCGGCGTGCAGGGCTGGCAGGAAGCTGGGCATTACAATGCCGAGGCTGCCGAGGAGGCTAACGAACAAGAATGATGATTTTTCCATGAGTGGCCTGAAGGGATGTCCCGTCGGCGGAGGCGGGCTGGGCCTGCCCTTCTGGAGTGAGGGGCCAGGCCTGTCCGCTGGTGACGGGCAAGGCTGGGACCAAGGCATCTTCTGGCGTGCGGCGCAAGCCATTGGGTGAGGGGGCGGGCGGGGGAGGGGTGTGGGTCGAGACGGGCACGCTGCCGCGCGGCCAAGCGGTAGTGGCGGCCGCAGCGGCGGGGACGGGCAGGATGGCGCCCGGTTGCAGTGACGGGCGGGCTGGGGCCGTGGCTAAGGCTCCTTCCGGTGCCGTGGTGAGTGCGCTTCCTGGTGCCGTCGTAGAGGACGTTGGCCGGAGGGCGAGGGTCGTGACCACGATGGCGGCGCAGGCTGCGCCCAGCGGGTAGAGGAGGCGCGGCTGGAGGGCGGCACGCCAGTCGTAGAAGGCGGTGGCGGTGCGATCGGCGAGCATGCGCCAGACCGACACGGTTAACAATTCGGCGCGCTGGCGGTCATGGAACGTGCGGGCAAAGTCCTCGAAGTAGCCGTCGGGTGGCTGCTCGTGGTTTTTGAGGCGCAGGAGGGTGGCCAGTTCGGGTGATGGATCGGATGGACTGGGCATAGTCTGCGGGGGCGGATTATTTCTTCCAAAATTCATCCAACTGGCTCTGCAGCTGGCGGTGGGCGTAGAACAGGCGGGAACGGATTGTGCCTTCAGAAACGCCCATGATACGGCTGATCTCAGCGTGCGGAAGGCCTTGAATATCATACATAACAACCACGGCTCGATGATCATCAGACAGCGTCTGCATGGCCTCGTTCAATTTTTTCTGGAGTTCTTTGAGGCCGACTTCTTTTTCTGGCGAGCGCGGGGTGGTCAGGGCGATAAAGTCCTCATTGCGTTCGAGGCCGGCATCGAGGTCATCGAGACTCATGGCTCGGGACCGGCGGTTGCGTTTTTTGAGGAAATTGAGCGTCATGTTGGTCGCGATGCTGTAGAGCCAGGTATAAAACTGGCTGTGACCGCGAAACCGTTCGAGTGACCGGTAGGCTTTGGCGAAGACGTCTTGGAGCAGGTCGTTGGTGTCTTCCCGGTGGGAAGTCATGTGGTAGATGAGCGAGTAGAGGCGCGGGCTGTGGCGTCGCACGAGCTCATCAAAGGCCTTGAGGTCACCGGCTTGGGCGCGGGCGACCAGATCGGCATCTGGCGGGTCGGGGGCGTCGTTTTCGTCGGGCATGAGGATGCGGATGGCAGGAGACGGGCTCAAGCCACGCTGGATTTGTGGAGGCGCACGGTCACGCGGTCGCAGTGAGGAAGGATGAATTTGCTGACTTCGACGGTGATATGCTGCAGGGGATGGGCGGCCAGCAGAGTGTCGGCGATGGCTTCGGCCAGGGTTTCGATGAGCTGGCGCGGGGCGGCGACGGCGACGGCCTGAATTTCGCTGGCGACGCGAGCGTAGTCGACGGTCTTTTCGATGTCGTCGTTGAGGTCGGAGAGCCCTTGGTGTGGGCACATGTGGACGGTGACTTCGAGTGATTGCGGGTGGCTGCGTTCTTCTGGCGGGACACCCACGGTGGAGGTGATTTTGAGGCCGGTGAGGGTGATGGAGTCAGTGGGCATGGCGAAATCGGCGCAGTTCCCTTTAGGGTGAGGCCATTCCTACGATGGGGCCCGGTGGATTTCGTTCAAATCTAATTCGCGGCGGATGGATCTTCGTCGAGCGGTCGGATTAATTTCAGGAGTTCTGCCAGATTATGGACCATGACGTCGGGGTTGACGCCGGAGAGTCGGGCGGCGTCTTGGTATCCGGTGAGGACGGCGACTGAGTGCACGCCGCCGTGGCGGGCGGTCTCGATGTCATGTGTCATGTCGCCGATGAATGTGGTGTGTTCCGGGCGCAGGGCGTGGTGTTCCAGCAGGTGGTGGATGTGTTCAGTTTTGTCTCTGATGCCGGCATGAATGCCCTCGAAATACGAATCCAGCGCGAATTCGCGCGCTTGAGCGTGGAGGTGGTCCGGATGGGCGGCGCTGAGCACGAAGCAGCGATGCCCTTGGGTCTGACACCAGCTGAGAAAGTCGCGGGCGTGGGGCAGAAGAGTGGCCTTTTCTTCGGAGCGCACGAAAGCGGCGTGAAAAACGGGTTCGAGGGAAGCCAGCGCCTGGCCGGGCAGTAGGCGCTCGTAAAATCGGGCAAACGGCAGTTCAAATTCCCGCAAAAAATCTTCGCGGGCCAGCAAAGGGCGGCCGCAGTGCGCCAGCACTGCGTTGGTGGCATCAATGACCGGAGGGAGGTCGTCGACAAGCGTGCCGGACCAGTCGAAAATAAAATTAGTGAGATGGCGCATGGGGTGGTGGTGGGGGGGGCGGTGCGAGCGGCGGTGATTAACCAGCTTGAAAGCGCAATTCACGGATGACGTCTTTTCCAAATTTTTCTTGCAAGCGGCTGAGCAGGATTCCTTTGCTACGATCCAGGGTCCAGAGTACGGCGGGCTGGCTGACGGAGACGATCAATGTTCGGTGGCGCAATTTTTGGGGATGGGAGAAGCCGGCGGCGAAGTCACCGGCGATGGTGCGCCATGACGCGGCGATGTCTTCGTCGCGCAGGCGGTTGGCGAGGCCGAGTTTAGCCAGCAATTTTGGCACGAGTGCGGCGGTGGCGTGCTGGTTGCGGGTTGGATTGGGGACGTCGGGCAGGCCGCGCCATTCCATCAGGACGCGGCTGCGGCGGCGGAAGCTTTCTTGT
>CAJBME010000212.1 GCA_903954065.1 uncultured bacterium | reverse complement strand
TGTAGCCGTGGGTCGCTGACCCCGGTCGCGGCGCCGAACGTTTCTCCGAACGTTTTTTTTGAGCGGTGGCCCGGCTGCGTGGAAGCGGATTCGTATCCGTGTTTTGAGGGATGTGGCCTGGGGGCCACGTGTGGAAACCGGGGCCATCGTCCCCGGCTACAGTGGCGGCTTTGCCGCCTGCGTCGTTGTTTCGTATGCGGATCTACTGTAGCCGTGGCTCGCTGACCCCGGTCGCGGCGCCGAACGTTTCTCCGAACGTTTTTTTGGCAGGTGACCTGTGGGTGGGCGGTCTCCCGTCATTGACAAACGGCCTTGGTGCGGCATGAACTTGCGAGTATGTCCTCGACTGATCTTGCTGCTTCCGACGTCAAAGCCATGCTCCTGCTCGTTGCTGAGCGGATCATAGCGGCTGAACCCCATCTTTCCGAAGCGGACCGCAACCTTGGAGATGGGGACCATGGCTTAGGCATGCAGCGCGGGCTGACCGCCGCTCGTGAAAAATTGATGGCGTTTCCGGACGACGGGAGCGTGACGATTGACAAGCTGTTTTCGACGGTTGGGATGGCGATGATGTCGAGCATGGGCGGTGCCTCAGGCGCGATTTTTGGCACGCTTTTTCGTGATGGTGGCAAGGCCTTGGTGGGCCGGGAGACATTTGGGGCGGCGGAGCTGGCGATTTTCTTACGGGCGGCGTGTGACGGGGTGATGAGCCGTGGCAAGGCGCAACCGGGGGATAAAACGATGGTTGATGCGCTGCATCCGGCGGCGGGGGCGGCCGAGGCGGCGGCGGGCGGACTGCTCACGGAAGCGATGGTGGCAGCGGCGACAGCGGCGGAGGCCGGGAAAGAAGCGAGCAAAGCGATGGTGGCGGTTTTCGGGCGGGCGCGCAGTCTGGGTGAGGGGGCGATTGGTTTTCCGGATGCGGGGGCGTTGTCGGTAACGGTGATTCTGGAGGCGATGCGCGATTTTGTGGCGGCTCGGTGACCGGGTGGTCTGGGTGGTTTTTTTACTTTCGGGCGAGATCAATCTTCTGCTGGCGGGAGCCGGGAGGCGCGTCACTTTCTACCCTCATGTTCAGACGTCGTTGTTTTGTGCATCAGGCGACTGCCGTGGTGCTGGCTGTGGTGATGGCGGGTTGTCGTCGCGGCGCTGAGCCGACGGCGGGGTCATCGGTGGCGGGGCCGCTGGTGGGAGAACCGGTGAGGGTGGTCGTGACGACGCCATTGCTGGCGGAGCTCGTGAAGCGGGTGGGCCTTGGTGGGGTAGAAATTGATGTTTTGGTGCCGGCGGGCGAGTCGCCGACTGGCTTGCAGCGGACTGGGCCGGTGGAGTCACGTTTGGTGGCCTCTGAGTTGGCGGTGGTATTGGGGCTGGGGCAGGAGGAGGTACTGGCGCCTTCTCTGGCGCGGGCGGTGGACGCGGGGGTGGTGGTATGCGAGCTCGGGCCGATCTTGCCGAGCGCTCAGCTTTTGGAAGTGCCGGGCGAGCCGGGCCGGATTGATCCTCACGTCTGGTTGGATCCGGCCTTGTGGCTGCTGGCCATCGCTCCGATCGAGGAAGCGTTGTGCCGGTTGCGACCCGAGTGGGCGGGTGAATTTCGCAAGCAGGCGCATGCCGGGCGCTTTGAGCTAGACGAGATGGCGCGGGTGCTTCGTCGCCGGGCCCAGACGATGCTGCCGCCCGACCCCAAGCCGGTGCGTTCTTCGCGGCCTGGATTAAGGTACCTCGCGCGCGCCGCGGGGGTGGAGCTGGTGCTCGATCCGTCGGCGGTGGGGGCTTCCACCGAGCGGCCCGAACTGGCCGCGCTGGCGCTCGACATTCTGCGTCCGCCTGGCACCAAAGTGGTCGCCAATGCTCTGGAGCATGATCTGGGTACAGTGGACGGGCTGCGCGGCTATGCCCTGGACTTAATGCTGGAGTGGCAGAATTAAGCTTTCCGTAAAGCCAAGCGTTCGCGCTTTCGGGGTCGTATTTTGAAAGATGCCCCCATGGCCCAATTTGCTCGAAGCGGTTGAAAACGAGTTCGATTTACCAACGCAACCGATACCAATCTAAGGCCGCCGCCGCAGAAAACGATTCCCGCGGGAAGATCGTGAAAACCATGACGAATTTCGCATATTATGCACCTTTATGATTCGTTTTGATCTCACCAGCCTGGTTCCGCTCGCCCCCGCCGTCATGGCATTGAGCGTACTCGTGCCCGCGCAGGCGGTCGACCCGGCTCTAGCCGCTGGGGCACCAGCGGTGGAGGTGAAGGCTTCGGCGATGGAGGCTCCGGCGCCGCCGACGGAACCGGCGTCGCGGGAGGTGACGGTGGAAAATGTTCGATTCACGTTGGCTGGCGGGTTGGAAATTCAGCGGGTGGCGGGCCCGCCGTTGATTGAGCGCCCTATCAGTTGTGCGCGCGATGAAGCGGGCAATCTGTACGTGTCGGAGGCCAGCGGCACGAATGATCCGGTCGATAAGCAGGTGGTGGACCGGCCGCATCGCATTGTTCGACTGCGCGACACCGATGGCGACGGCGTTTTCGATCAGCGCACGGTTTTTGCCCGCGATTTGATGCTGCCGCAGGGTGTCATGTGGCTGCATGGGTCGCTTTATGTTTCCAGTGCGCCGCAGATCTGGAAGCTGACTGATGCCGACGGGGATGGGGTGGCCGAGAAGCGCGACGTCTGGCACGATGGCAAAACGCTGACGGGCTGTGCCAACGATCTTCATGGGCCGTTTGCCGGGCCCGATGGGTGGATCTATTGGGGTAAAGGAGCCTTTGCCGAGCAGACGTACGACCTCGCCGACCAGAAAGGATGGAAAAGCAAAGCCGCTCACATTTTCCGCATGCGGCCGGATGGCACCGGGATCGAGCCGCTCATGGCGGCCGGTATGGACAATCCCGTCTCAGTGGCATTCACCGACAACGGTCAGATGTTTATGGCCGGCACCTTTGTGCAGCATCCTGGTGGCGGAAAGCGGGACGGAATCACCCACGTCAGTTATGGCGGGGTCTACGGCAAAGATCATGAGCCCATCCATTCGTTTCCGCGGACGGGCGACCTCATGCCGCCCATGACCCATCTGGGGTCGGCCGCTCCCAGCTCCCTCATCACCCTGCAAAGCAACGCCCTCGGTCATGAATGGAAAGGCAGTCTGCTCGTCTGCCAGTTCAATACCAACCGAATCTCGCGCCACGTGCTCGTGCCCGAAGGCGCCACTTATCGCACGGAGGATAGTCACCTGCTGGTCGCTCATGAGGCGAATTTTCATCCGACGGATGTGCTCGAGGACGCGGACGGTTCACTGCTCGTCTGCGATACCGGCGGATGGTACAAATTGTGTTGCCCGACTTCCAGTTTATCGAAAAACGACGCGCTCGGAGGGATCTGGCGGCTGAAACGAACCGGAGCGCCCGCCGAGCGGGTGGCGGCCGTGGTGGTTCCTGCACGGCCGGTCGAACTGCGCGCAGACGTGGCGCAGATCACGGCTGGCCTGCAGGCGGCGTCGGCGCTCGACCGGCGTCAGGCGGGCGAGCTCGCCGGGCGGTTGAAGCTTCCCGTTGTTCCGTCGTTGCTACAGGCCGCGGCCGCCGCCAGTGACGATCGGGCGCTTTTCCACAGCCTGACCTACGCGCTGTTGCAGATTGGCGATGCCGCCCAAACCCGCCGCGGATTGGCCGCCGGTCAAAGCCCCAGCACCATCCGGGCTGCACTCTACGCCTTGGAACAAATGCCGGGCGGAAATCTGCAGGCGAGCGAGGTCGTCTCGCTGCTCGGTGCGGATGACGCTGGCTTGCGGGCCACCGCACTCTGGGTCCTCGGCCGTCATAGCGAGTGGGGCGATCAGGCCGCGGATTGGTTCGAGGAAAGAATCAATGCCGACCAGTTGCCGCAGGGCGCGGAGTCGGTGCTGGCCTCTCTCGCCGCCAGCAGTGCGGTCCAGCGGCTGCTGGTCACGGCCGCCACCGCCGGTCCGGTCGAGACGAGGCGGGCCGCTCTGCGCGCGATGTCACGGGCCCGCCTGCAGCCGACTCCAGCGCCGTTCGTGCAGGCCATGGCCAGTCTGCTGAGCGATGACCGCTTTCGCGAAGACGTCATGTCTTCGCTGCAGTCGCTTTCCCTGACCGACGATGATCACGCCCTCCTGCGGCCACATTTGCTGAAGCTGGCCACCGATGAAAATTCCGCCGCGGCCGTGCGGCTCGCCGCCGTGACCGCCGCCCAACCCGGCCTGCCCTCACTGTCGCCCGAAGTCGCTGCGTTTGTGGTTTCCCGGCTGGCCGCCGATGTGCCCTTCATGGAGCGCGCGTCAGCGGCCGCGGTGCTGGCCCACTTTGGCGTGTCGGGCGATGCCGCCCGCGCGGCCGCCGGGCAGGTGGAATCGCTCGGTGCCTATGAACTCGCCCGGCTCCTGCCCGCCTTTCACCACGTGGAGGAACCAACCATCGTCCGGCAGGTGCTGTCCTCACTGGAGGCATCCGCCGCCCTGCCCGCTGTCAATCGCGACGTGCTCGCCGCGCTGGTCGCCTCCGTCCCTGACGAACTGCAGGCGCCAGCGGCCGGCGTCATGGCCAAACACGGGGCCGCCCTCGCCGCCCAAGCCGGCAAGCTGGATGCCCTCGCGGCTAGCCTGCCCGATGGCGACATCGTCCGCGGGCAGCAGGTCTTTCGCAGTACGAAGGCGGGATGCACCGCCTGCCACGCCATTGGCTATCTCGGCGGTGATTACGGCCCTGACTTGTCGAAGGTCGGCGCGATCCGTACCACCCGTGACTTGCTGGAAGCCATCGTGCTGCCCGCCGCTAGCCTGGTCCGAAGTTACGAGCCGTCCCAAGTGACCAAAACAAATGGCGAGGTCGTTTTTGGATTGCTGAGAAACGAGACCAGCGATGAACTCGTCGTCGCCGTCGCTCCCGGACAGTCCGTCCGCGTGCCCCGCACGGATGTCGCCCGCGTCGAGCCCGTCGCCTTCTCACCCATGCCCGCCGGCTACGACCAGACGCTCACCCGCCAAGAGCTGGCCGACGTCATCACTTACCTGAAAAGCTGCCAATAAACCCTAAAAAGAAAATTGTGAAGATGAGAGCCACCCACTTTTATCTCCGATTTGGCGGATGAGTGAGTGGGTGTCTGCGATGGGGAGCTGTTCCTGAAAGTAGCCAGAGCGTCTCGCTCTGGATTCGAAAAAAATCCAGACCGAGACGGTCTGGCTACCGTCTGGACTCCCGCCAAGGCCCATCAGGCATAAGATCCGACCTTGTATTGTTGAAAAAACAGTGCATTATTTTCAGCGTGAAAGCGCCGCAAGACTCAGTTTCTCAGAGGCAGGTCATTCTCCAACGAGTGGCGAAGAAGGGCCGTGGCTGGGCGTTCACGCCACACGATTTCGCTGATTTAGGCGATCCTCGTGCCGTGGGGGTGACGCTCGGCCGTCTCGTCCGCGATGGGAAAATCCGCCGCATTTCCCGTGGTATCTACGATTCCCCACACGATCATCCGCTGCTCGGGAAAACGGGGGCCACCTCGGATGCCGTCGTCGCGGCGGTCGCGCGGGGCCGCCATCTCCGCCTCCTGCCTTCTCCCCAGATGGCCGCCAATCAACTCGGTCTCAGCACCCAGGTGCCCGCCCGCTTGATCTACCAATCGGACGGAGCGCCGGCCACCTTGAATTTGGGCAAGCGCCAGATCGTGTTCCGACGGAACACCGGACGAAATCTCGCGTTGGCGGGTCGCGCCAGCGGCTTGGTCGCACAGGCCTTGCGGGATTTGGGCAAAGGGAATGTCACTCCAGACACCATCCTTCACCTGCGCCTCCGCCTAGATGCTGATGCGCGCAAACAACTTGTCGCGGACATCGCGCTCGTGCCCGCCTGGATGCGCCCCATTTTTACTGAAATCACCCGTGATGACGCCTGAGGACAAATACCAGTCATTGACCACCCGCGCGCGCTTCCGGATGAAGAGGCGAGACACTCACTTTTACTCCGACTTGGCGGATGAGTGAGTGGGTGTCTTCGATTGAGTGCTGTTTCTGAAAGTAGCCAGAGCGTCTCGCTCTGGATTCGAAAATAATCCAGACCGAGACGGTCTGGCTACCGTCTGGACTCCCGCCGCCGCCCTCAGAGCCGCCCACGAATAATTGACGTCAGGGGTCAGTTTTAATTGTCGCTGGACAACGGGAACGCCGGTGCCCACGTCGGCTTCCGCTTAACGTCGCTTTGGCGCCGTTTTGAAAGCACGCGCCGAGCTGGGGCTCAGCGTTCCCGGGAGCGCCGAGCCACCCACTTTTATCTCCGACTTGGCGGATGGATGAGTGGCTGTCCACCTTGAGGACGCGGAAGCCGATGTCGGGGGAGAAGGGGGTGGATCGGAGATCGTGTCTGCGATTGAATCCGATGGAAATCCGGTGATGAAAAACGATTTAATGACAATTTAATAACGCTTTAACGACGGGATCTTGACATCTTCATCACGGGTCTTTAGAATATCTTACGGAGTTTTAATGGCATTTAAGCCACAATACAGCATCACCCCTGAGACCGCTAAGTCATTGATGGTGATTGAGGCGTCACGGACGGCCGTGGACAGGTTGCCCATCAGCCCGCAGCTCATCGCTTCGCTGAGAGAGTCGGCCCGTCTGCTTTCAACGCACTATTCCACGCAAATCGGTCCAAGTCACAACTACCATCTGGGGCGAGCGGAGGCCGATGTAAGCGGCTTCGTGCAGTATTTCTGCACAGGCATGGCGGATGCGTTCTCGGATGTCCGTGCTCGCGCCGAGACGGTTGGCGGTGATCCTCGTCAGGACAAAGGAGCGCTCATGCGCGAACTTCGTCCGCTGCAAAGACAAGCACTGGGTCTGTTCGTTCAGAGTAAGGTTGTGACTGCCGGGGAGCTGGCAGATTATCTTGGACTCGCGCCAAGACAGGGCCGCGACTTGTGCGCCAAGTGGACTGCAGAAGGGTTTCTCGCGGTCGAGAACCCGTCCAAGAAGGCGAGAAGCTACCGCCTCTCAGCACGCTATGAGGAGGGTCTGGTATGACATCAGCGCAGCCCCGAATAGGCCAAACACCCAGTCCTCGTTGGCTTCTGAGCCGACGGCAAAACGGCCGCCAAGCCGGATGAAGGGGCGAGACACCCACTTTTATCGCTGACTCGGTGGATGAATGGGTGGGTGTCTGGAATTGAGTGCTGTCTCTGAAAGTAGCCAGAGCGTCTCGCTCTGGATTCGAAAATAATCCAGACCGAGACGGTCTGGCTACCGTCTGGACTCCCGCCGCCC
>CAJBME010000211.1 GCA_903954065.1 uncultured bacterium | reverse complement strand
GCTGCATTGACGCCGATCTTCCGACAATGCCATGCAGCTTCTATAATCCATGTATTGATCCCATTTATTGGCGGTTGCGGAAATTCAATTTTCAAATCGAACCTTCCTTCCCATTTTCCGAGATTGGCAGGTTGTCGATCAGGTCGAGCATCTTCGCCAAATCCCTATCGGATCTCCTGCTGTTGGTGCCGGAGACGTAAGGGTCGATCTCGATCAAATCGTCGAGGTCTTCGTCGATGTCGGACAGCCTGCGCTGATACTGGGTGGCGAGCAGTTCCACCGGAAGCGGTTCGGGGGTCATTGTGCCGCCGCTTTCCATCCAATAGCCTTACTGCGGTTGGCGTCGACGAACGCTTCCAGATCGGCGATGGAATACCGGACGTTTCTGCCAAATTTGATTTGTGCAATCTTCCTCTCGGCGGCGAGTTCCTGGAGTGTTCGCTTGCTAACGCCGAGGCGCTGCGCGGCCTCCTGGGTGTTGAGGAGCTTGGCGGTCTCCACTGTCTGCCTTGCGGTTTCAGCGCTCATGCTGCGCCTCCGTTTCCAAAAATCCGCTCGATCTCACTCGCCGGGATCATGGCTGCGCCGAATCCGGTGATTGCCCGAATCCTGCCCATCTTCACTTGGCGATAAATCCAAGTGCGTTCCTTGCCTACCAGATCGGCGAACTCTGCGAACGAGTAAGAAACCCGTCTGTCTGTCTTTTGCTTGTTTGATTTAACCATGGTTCATGTGCGGCGGTTTTTCCGCACATGAGATATAGCATGGGTTTTTTTGAGTCCGTTTTGGAGCGTAACGCCTGAGAAGTCGTCAGATGTTTCCATTTACAAAAAATCGAAACATTTTCACTTTTTGAAGTCGTCAGACTGTCTGGCGACAAAGGGTTTTAAATGGTTATAAAGGGAAAACAGGCCAAATTTCTTAAATTTGTTCTTGCCACCTTTTGCAAACAGTCGCGCCAAGCCTCAAGGGGTGGCTATTTACGGCTTTGCCTTCATGCGCTCACCCTCCCCGCTTCAATGCTGGTAACGTTCCCCACTTCCACTTCCGGCCGGATGGCGAAATACCTGGCGGCGGCCGCAGCGGTCACCATGTCGCGGTAATTCGTCTTAATGACGTTCGGACTGTTCCCGCATTCGTCGGCGACGCGGGCAACGTCGCGGATCTCGGCACAGCGGTAGGAAATGAACGAATGACGCCGACCGTCGGAAATTCCCTTCACTCCTGCGGCTGTCAGGATGCCTCTCATCTCGGCCGATAAGCCCGTCGCGTCGCATGGGCAGGCCTTGCCCTTTCGGCGAGGCTGAGCAAGCAACCACGCTTTGCAGGCGGGTGTCAGCGGTGCCATGCGTGTCCCGGTCTTCGTCTCCTCACCATTCGCGTGATGCATTGGCGTGCGGAACTCATCGGCGTCAAAATCTATCGTTTCCAGATCAAGCGCCATGACTTCAGTCGGGCGAAGACCGGAGAAAAACCCAAGCGCCAATTCCGGCAGCGCAGGAGAGTTCATCCGCAGCGCCGCGCCGAGGATGGCGGCGGTTTGCTCCACCGAATAGGCCTTCGGGATCTTGGTGGTCATCCGTTCCGGTTCGATGTCCGCAAGCGGGTTGTGTCCGCTCCATGACTGGCCTGCGGCGCATTCGCGTCAGGTTAAGGCCAGGATACCTGATTCTACGGGGGATTTCCGGGTTCGCTTG
>CAJBME010000210.1 GCA_903954065.1 uncultured bacterium | reverse complement strand
GATGCGGCCGTTTGACCGTGGTCTGACCGTGGCGATTTTGTTGCGTGGGAACGAGGAAGTCGCGGTGACGGTTGATTTTCTGCGTCGGCAGGATGGACTGCCGGCGATTACGAGCGAGACGGATGTGGCGGTGGCGGTGGATAATCCACTGACGCTGGCCCTGCTTTCGTTGTTGCGGGTCGCGGCTCATCCTGGCGATTTGATGGCATGGAAGCATGCTTTGATGACGCCGTTGGCAGAATTGTTTGCCAAGAGTGGTTGGGAAAAAGGACGGGTCGTCCGCGAGGTATTGCAGCAGGTGCTGGCGGATGGATTTGAGGCGTGGGCGCGCGGCTGGTTGGAGCGGCTCGACCCATGGATCGACCGTGGCGATGCTTTTTCCCGGCTCCGGGGTGAGCAGCTGGTTCAGCTGGCTCGTGATTTCGACCGGCGGGGGACGCGCGACATCGATGCCTTTTTGCGGATCATTGAATCGGCCACGAGCCGCGAGTCTGGTTCGGTGCAGGCGGTCCAAGTCATGACCATTCATAAGTCCAAGGGGCTTGATTTCGATGTGGTATTCCTTCCGCGGCTGGGGGGTAAATCATTTCACGACGACAGCCGTCAGCTGTTGTTGCGGTCGCGAGAGGATTTGTTTCACACCCGGTGGTTGCTCCGGCGTCCTCCGCCTGATTTGTTGCTGGTTGACGAGGCCATGCGGGACGCGCATGAGGCTAGCCAGGCGGCTCAGGCGTTCGAAGGACTCTGTGTGTTTTATGTGGCGATGACGCGGGCGCGGCATGCGGTCTACTTGATCACTTCCGAGCTTAAATCTACCAGCGTAGCCCGTCACGCGGCGGCGCTGGTGGAGAGGTCGTTGGCGGTTGGCGGGCCGGCTGAGCTCTTGCGGGCGGACGGCCAAGATTGGGACTGCGGTTGGCTGCGGGGTGATCCTCGGTGGTTTGAGCACGTGCCGCTGGTGTCGTTGGCGCCGGTGGGAGGGGGCGGGCCGGCCTTGGTGCCTGCTCGGGACGTGTTTGTCCCGGTTGGGCCGGGAGTGCGCCGACGGCCGCGGCTGACTCCTTCGGGGCGAGAGACGCATGTGCTGACGGCGGAGCAAATTTTCTCGACGGCGGCTTCGCCGGCGCGAGATTTTGGGGTGCTGGTCCACGCGTTATTTGAGCGGGTGGAAAATCCTGGTGAGACCTTGGAGATGGAGGAATGGTGGCGGCGTACGTATCCCCAGCCGGAGAGCTGGCAGCAGGATGCCTATGATCAGGTGAGGGGCTGTTTGGCACTTCCGGCGGTGGGCGAGGTGCTGGGTTTTTCTTCGGGAGCGACCCTCTGGCGGGAAAAACGCTTCGAGGTGATTTTGGACGGCGAGTGGGTGACTGGCACCTTCGATCGCGTGATGATCTGGCCTGATCGTGTGTTAATTGTTGATTTTAAAACCGATGCGGTGGCGGATGAAAGCGAGGCGTGGGCCCGGGCTGAGGGATACCGACCGCAGTTGGCGTTGTACCGGCGGGTGGCCTCCTGTCTGACTGGCTTGGGGCTGGAATCTATTCGATGTGTATTAGTTTTTTCGCGGCCGGGTGTGGTGGTGGCGGCGGTTTGAGGGCTGGGTTGATTTTCTTTTTGGCGGCCGGGGTGGGATGAGCGATGATGAGGGCCATGGACTTGGCTGATTTTGTGAGGGGATTATGGTGGGGGGCGGCGGCATTGACCTCCTTGTCGGCGGCGGAAGTCGAGCGGACGTGGACCAGTCATGAGGGGAAAACAATTGTGGCGACGCTGGTGGACACGGATGGAACAACCGCGCGATTGCGGCTGAGCCATGGCGTTGTTTCGACGGTACCGTGGTCGCGTCTCAGCCGGGAGGATCAGGAGTATCTGGCGGAGTGGCGGGAGAGGCGACCGCCCTCGTTGGCTCGACCTGACGTCGTCGGAGTGGAGCCGTCGGGGTTGCGGGTCGAGACGGTGCTGGAGGATGAGGCGGGCGGGCGATTTGTGTATCGGACGCCGCATTTTGAGTTTGAGTCGGAAGGGCGGCTGGCTGGGTCCTTGGCTGGGGAGGTGGCGCGGTCATTTGAGGCGACCTATGAATTACTGCGGGCGTTGCCGTGGAGTGTGGACCCTCGGCCGGCTGAAGGGCGGTATTTTCGGGCCTCATTGTTTAGGACCATGGAGGGGTATCATGAGGCGGGTGGGCTGCCGGGCAGTGCGGGTTCTTATTTTTCCCACCAGCGGCGGCTGATGGTTCCTTTTGAGAGTATGGGTATTTCGGCGGCTGGTCGTGAGTACCGCATGGATGAGACTTTTGACACGCATATTTTGGTGCATGAATTGACCCATCAGATGATGCATTTCTGGTTGGGGTTGTTGCCGCAGTGGGTGGTTGAGGGGGCGGCGGAGTATACTGGGCGCCTGCCGTTCCGTGGTGGAAAGTTCCGCGTTTCGGAGGCGGAAGCTGGACTGAAAGAGTATGTGGCCTTCCGCAAAAAGCGGGTCGTTGGCGGTGTTCCGGAACCGTATCCTCTCGACAAGTTGTTTTCGATGACGAGCGAGGAATGGAAGGAGATGATGGCATCGGATAATAGCCAGACGCAGCGCCTCTACATGACGAGTTACCTGCTGGTCTTTTATTTCATGCACTTTGATGGCCGAGGCGATGGCGAGCGGTTTGTGCGCTACATGCATGCCAGTTCTGCGCCCTGCCGGCAGATGGAAGCGTATGAACGCGAGCTGGCGTCGTACAACGACCGGGTCCGGGGCAAATGGCCGGAGGGGCGGGCGCGAGACGGCGGCGGTCGTGACGGCGGCGATCGGGAGGCACCGCCGTCCATGCCAAGGCAACTCTTTTTTGGTGCCGCTCGTGAGCAGATTCTACAGGAGAATTTGCAGCTGCTTTTGGATGGACGGACTGAGGCGCAGTTGATGGAGGAAGTGCGGGCCGCTTACCTTCGGTTGGGCGTGACGTTGTGAACTTAAAAAAGGAAACGCCGCAGAGTCTCCGTGTCGTGGTCATCGACCACGGGACTCCCTATGCGGTGTTCCTTCAGAACACACCTATTCTCTGGGATGCGGTTCCTAGGGCGATGCCCTAGGCTGGTATGCGATGCCCCTTCAGGGCAAATTGGACGATGATGTTTGGATCTCGCGTCCATGCCCTCGTCTGGCATTCCGTTCCATTGGGCTGGTATGCGAGGGCCCTTCAGGGCAGATTGAGCGATGGTTATTCGATGCGCCAGAGTGAGGAGTCGCTGCGGACGAAGAGGGCGCCGTCGGCGAGGGAGGGGGTGCACAGAACGGTATTTTCTAGGTCGATGGTGTGAGCCACGGCTCCTTCTTCGGCGGTGGTGTCGATGATTTGGAGCAGGCCTTTTTCGTTGACGGCGTAGAGGAATATTCCGGCGCCGACGGGGGAGCCACTGAATGGGCCGGTGAGGCGCAGCCGCCAGCCACGCTCGCCGGTACTGGCAGTGGCTTGATTGAGGACGCCGGCATTATTGATGGCGTAGACGTTGTCGCCGAGGAGGATTGGGCTGCTGGTGCCGGGATTGATTTGCTCGACGCGCCATTCTTGGGCGGGGGACGGCTGGCCGGGGGCGGGGCGCAGGGCGGTCAGGCCGTGGCTGGGGACAAAAATCTTATCGCCGCCGACGGCTGAAGAAGCGATGGTGGCGGCCCCGTCGGTGTATTCCCAGAGGATACTGCCGGTGGCAGGGTCGACCGAGGTCATACCTTTGCCTGATTGGAGCAGGGCATTCCCTTGCCAGGCGATCGGAGACGTCCAGTTGGCGAGTTTGGGGCGTTCGAGTTTCCAGATGTTTCGTCCATTCTTGAGATTGAGACCGGCCACGAATGATTCGCTGTCGTTTTCGCTGGGGGTGACCAGCACGCCTCCGACCACGAGTGGCGACGAGGCCATGCCGAGACTGTTGGAGGCATTGGGGTAGTCCACGGTCAATCCGCGCAGCCAGAGCAGTGAGCCCTCGAGGTCGAAGGCAAACAGGTCATTGGACGAGAAGAGGGCGAAGACCCGCTGGCCGTCGCTGGCCATACTGGGGGCGGCGACGGCCGTTTTTTCATGGCACATGGTGCGCCCGGTGGCCTGCAGCTGGCGTTCCCAGAGTTTTTCCCCGGTTTTGGCGGAGAAGCAGAGGACGTGGAGCCGCCTTTGCAGCGGGCCGCTGGAGGCACTCACGAAGAGGCGATCGCCGACGATGATTGGGCTGCCCAGTCCGCGGCCTGGCAGTTGGATTTTCCATTTAATGGAGGCGCTGGCCCCGGGGCCGGTGGGGGCGGTGCCATCGACACCCCGGAAATTCAGCCAGTCCGACCGTCCGGTGACCGGGCTGAGCAGGAGGCAGGCAGTGAGGAAAAGAGTGCGAAACATTGGGTGGCGAAAAGTGGCTGAGTGAAAGCGGGACGGCGGGCGGGGCACGGGTGGAGGTGGTGAGCTGAAGCCGTTATTGAGGCGAGGCGGCGGTCAGGGCGGTGCCGGTGCTGTCGCAGAGGCGGAGCTGAAAGCGCCAGTCGACGGTCCATGTTTCTGTCTGCTCGTTCTGGCAGATTTTGACGAGGATGGTGTTAGGACCTTTTTTCAGGTTGATGGGCAGGGTGTATTGGTCGAGACGCGAGCCTCGGTGGTATTCATCGCGGCCGAAGAGGAATGTGCCATTGAGCCAGACTTTCCAAGCGTTGCCGGTGCCGATACGGAGTTCCGCCTGACGAGCTTCGGGTGCTTCATAGGTGGTGGTGGCGTAACCGGTGGCTTCTTTGAGTAGGCCAAAAGGTTTATTAAAATCGATGTGGCCGTACGGTTCGGTCGAGCGGAATGGCTGCCAGGCAATGGTCGTGCCGTCGGCCAGCGGGTAGGAGGCAGCTAGGTCGAGCTTTTCTTCTGGCGGGTAGGTGGCGGCAAATCCGGCTCGGGTCACATTAGAAAAGGGGGCCAGTAGTTTCCAGTCGAGGATGAGGCCGAGGTGAGTGGCCACGTCTGGGGAGCGGCCGAGCTCTTTGAGTTGGTCGACGGCGAGGGTGATTTGGTCGTCATCGCGGGCCGCTTGAAATGCTTTTTCTGCGGTGCTGGCGGCTTCTTCTTTTTTGCCGGCGGCGAGCTGGGCGGCGGTTTCCTCGAGGAGCCGGGTCACTCCGGGGCGGCGCAGGTCCGCGGCTGGATCCTGCAGGAAATTCATGATCATGGAGTCGGCGCGCGCGGCGTCTGCGGACCGGATCAAGTCCCAAGCGAGCACGCGAGCATTCGCGGCGTGGTTTGTTTCTTGCAGAAACGACGTCAGGGCATCCAGCGGAACGGCGAGCCCGTCGCGCTGGGCGCGGTCGGCAATCGTACTAGCTGCTGCGCGCAGCCAGTTCTGAGCCAGTGGGTTAGCACCGTCAAGAGACTGCAGTAGGGCAGGTAGAAAGTCCGGTGGGGCGGTGGCGAGTATCTTCCAAGCGGCGGCCGCTTCCTCCGCGCCCGCTCCTTCCGGTCCGACCGCGCGCAGAGCGTGGAGCTGGGCGGTAAAGTCGGCAGCGCCGGCATGGCCGGGAGAACCAGCCACGCCAAGAAGCAACGCGAGAAAAAGTGCGGGGGCCGGACGATAAAGCCATTTCATGACTGCGATCATCCCGGGGCCGCGGTCCTGCGCAAGGGCGGGATGTGCAGGTGAGGTGAGCGAGCGAGCCTGTGGGGTGAGCGATCCTGATTGCATTACACCGTGGAAAATGCTTTATTTCTCTTAAGTATGTCATGGATGTCCTCTCCAGGTGTGGGCGCACGCGTCAGGGGTGTGTCGGCTTTGATTACGCTGATTTTGGGTGTTTTTCTGGCGGGTTGCGGCGGCGGTGAGTCTTCCTCCAGTGGAGCGGGTGGATCTGGGGGGCGGGCTGGGGCGCTGGGGCGGCCGCTGGCTGCGATGTCTTCGCGTTCGAGGACGGACCGGTGGCAGCGCGAGCTTGGGCCGGTGCCGGTCGACCGCAAAGTCACGCCGCTGCAGTTGTTGCGGGAGACGGGCATGGCTCAATCCATGATTCCGGCGGGCACGGTGGGGCGCAAATGGCATCGTCCGATGCGGCCGCGCTATATTACGATTCATTCGACGCAAAACTATGCGGCTGGGGCGTGGAAGCATGCGTTGGCGCTCAAGCGTGGGGCGTTGACGGCGCGGCGCCGGCCTGGTGGCAACCGCATTGGCTTTTTGACGTGGCATTTCACGGTGGAGGCGGGGTTGGCTGTGCAGCATTTACCGACGAGCGAACAAGGGGAACATGCTGATTTTGATGGGCCTGGGAATAATTATTCCATTGGTATTGAGATGTGCGAGCACCAGGGCAACAGCTTGGCTCGGACCATCGACAACACGGCCAAACTGACGGCTTTTCTGATGTATTCGCGGGGGATTCCGCTCAGCAATATCAAAGGGCATTATCACTGGCCTCGAAAGGGAGTGGAGCCACCCAATAAGAACTGCCCCCATTTTCTGTTGGAGAACGGGCGGCCGGGGCGCACGTGGAATTGGTTTCTGGATCGTGTGAACCAGCATTATGCGCGCATTCTGCCCGGGCCGGCGCCTCGATTGTGACGATCGGCTGCCTGGCCTGACGGTGGTGCGGGCGATTGGCAATGTCGATGTTCTGTCGAAAATGCGCTCGCGCCTTGGTCACCGGGCCGCATAGTCAGGTGCAGCCCCCGTTTTTCCCGCTTTGGTATCCTACGCTTATCATGTCATCCTCGGTCTCCGCCCGGCTTAATGCCGATCTTCTTGAACACAACTATTCACTTTGGAAACGTGACCCTCACGCGGTGGACACCACGTGGGCGGCATTTTTCGAGGGGTTTGAACTTGGATTAGTCCAGCCGTTGCGGCGCGACGGTGCTGAGGCAGCGGGGGCGAGCGGCGGACGGGCGGCTGCTTTGTCGAGTGAAGACTTGAGTTTCCGCGCTCGGGTGGCCAATCTTGTTTTTGCTTATCGGGCGCTTGGGCATACGGCGGTCTGGCTGGATCCTCTGAGTCCGGTGGCGCCGGTGGTGCCTAGTCTCAGTCCGGAGGCATTCGGATTTTCATCTGATGATCTGGGGGCCGAGGTGGCGACGCAATTTTTTCAAAACGGGCAGCCGATGCGGCTGGGGGTGATGATTGAGCGGTTGCGCGGAATTTATTGTGATCGGATTGGCTTTGAATTTGCGCACATTCAAAATGTTGAAGTTCGCGACTGGTTATTGGGGCGGATTGAGTCTCGTCCGGTGGATGGCGGGGCGGAGAGTGGGGTGAAGGAGGATGTGTTGCGGTGGTTGGTGGAGGCTGAGTTATTTGAGAAGTTTCTGCACACGAAGTATGTCGGGCAGAAGCGATTCAGCATTGAGGGGGGGGAGTCATTATTGGTGGCGTTGCAATCGATTGTTGAGGCGGGCGGACCGTTGGGGGTGAGGGAGGTGATGATGGGGATGGCGCATCGCGGGCGGCTCAGTGTATTGGCGACATTTTTGAAGAAGCCGTTAAAAGTGCTTTTGCATGAATTTTCGGAAAACTATGTTCCGGCATTAGTGGCGGGTGATGGTGATGTTAAATATCACCTTGGTTACGAGACGGTACGGGCCACGGCTTCGGGTCATGAGGTCGTGATTAATCTGGCGGCTAATCCGAGTCATTTGGAGGCGGTGAATGCGGTGGTTGAGGGCAAGGCTCGGGCGCGGCAGCGGGCGTTGGGCGACATGACGGAGCGTTGTCAGGTGCTGCCGTTGTTGGTGCATGGTGATGCGGCCTTTGCTGGGCAGGGAACGGTGGCTGAAGTGTTGAATTTGTCGCAATTGCAGGGGTATCGGACCGGGGGAACGGTGCATTTGATCGTGAACAACCAGATTGGTTTCACGACCATGCCGGCGGATGCCCGGAGTTCGGCGTATGCGACCGATGTGGCCAAGATGATTGAGGCGCCAGTTTTTCATGTGAATGGCGACCATCCCCTCGAGGTGTATTTTGCCTCGCGGCTGGCACTGGAATTCCGTCAGAAGTTCAACCGCGATGTGATTCTCGACATTTACTGCTATCGCAAGTACGGCCACAACGAAGGGGACGAGCCGGCTTTTACGCAGCCGCATTTGGTGGCAAAAATCAAAACGCATCCATCGGTGGCGACGATTTTCCGGCAGCGGATGCTCGATCGTGGTGAGAGTACGGTGGCTCGGCTGGATGCTATTTATAACGACGTGCAGGAGACGTTGAACCGCGAGTATCTTGATTTGCGCGAGCTTGAGGCGAAAGGCGAGGGTGGCGGTAGTTTTGCCGATGCTACCGTGGAGCTACAGCCGGAGTATTCGCATGAGCCGGTGCCCACGGGAATCGAGTTGGAGCGGCTGCGCGAGTTGGGGTTGAAAATCACCGAAGTGCCGACCGAGTTCCGGGTCCATCCGCGGGTGCGCACCACGGTGCTCGAACGACGCCGGAAGGCGGCGGAGGACGGCGGGCCGTTCGACTGGGCGAACGCCGAGCATCTCGCCTTTGCCTCAATCCTGACCGAGGGCGTGTCATTGCGCCTGAGCGGTCAGGACAGCCGTCGCGGCACGTTTTCCCAGCGTCATAGTTACCTCTATGACTTGGAGACCCGCGAGCGGCATTGTCCACTGCATCATTTGGCTTCCGATCAGGCGCGTTACTGCGCGTACAACTCGCTTTTGAGCGAAGCGGCGGTGCTGGGGTTTGACTATGGTTACTCGTTGTTGGCGAAGAACATGCTGATTCTGTGGGAGGCGCAATTCGGTGATTTCGCCAATGGGGCGCAGGTCATCATTGACCAGTTTTTGGCGGCGGCGGAGAGCAAGTGGGGCCAGCCGAGCGGACTGGTCATGTTGCTTCCGCACGGTTATGAAGGCCAAGGGCCGGAGCATTCGAGTGCCCGGCTCGAGCGGTTTCTGCAGCTGTGTGCGGGAGGCAATATGCAGGTCGCGAATTTGACGACTCCGGCGCAGTATTTTCACATTCTTCGCCGCCAGGTGAAGCGGGCCTTTCGCAAGCCCCTCATCATCATGACTCCCAAGAGTCTGTTGCGCGACCCTCGTGCGGTTTCGACAGCTGCTGATCTGACTGGCGACACCTGCTTTCATGAGATTCTTGATGATGACCGGTTGATCGCCCCGGCCAACCGAGTCACACGTCTCATTTTTTGCTCGGGAAAAGTTTATTACGATCTGGTCGATTATCGCGCCAAAAACGAGATTAAAAATGTGGCCATTATCCGGCTCGAGCAGATTTATCCATTTCATGCCGAACGAATTGCTGAAATTGTCGCGAACTACCCGCGCGCCAATAAAAAGTGGGTGTGGTGCCAGGAAGAGCCGCTGAATATGGGGGCGTGGGGATTTGTGTATCCACGGCTCGAAAAGCTCAGCCGTGGGGCCAACGTGCGTTATGCCGGGCGCGACCGCAGCGCCAGTACGGCTGCCGGCTCCAAGGCCGTGCACACGCGCGAACAGCAACAACTGGTGGAAGAAGCGTTCGAAGTGTGATCGCCGGGCGCGGCGCCGAACGTCTCGCCGGATTATCGGGGGCGCACCGGCTTGATCACCGTCACTGGTACATCATTGGCTAGCTCCGGGCCCGGGGTGCTCCGGCCTCGCGTAACCAGTGACTCCATGGCCGCTTTCATGCGGGCCACCCGTTCGGGGTGGTCTGCGGCGAGATTCATTTTTTCCGATGGGTCAGTCTTGAGGTCGTATAATTGAAATTCCGGAAGGTCCGTTTCCTCGCGGCTGCCGGGCTGGGGTCGACTCCACCCGCCCGATCCCGGACCCAGTATTAATTTCCAGGAGCCGTCGCGAAGGGCGAAGGTGCCGTTGATCGACTGGCTGACGAGCTGTTTGCGGCCTGAGGTGTGGGGGTGGTCTGGATCGGCGGGCTTGTCGAGCAGGGTTGGGAGGAAGCTGATGCTGTCTTCTCCGGTCTGAGTGGCTAGCGGTTGGCCGGTGATTTCGGCGATGGTGGCCATGAGGTCGATTTGCCCGATCAGGCTGTGGTTGACGCGGTCGGCGGGGATATGGCCGGGCCAGCGGGCGAGGAACGGGATGCGATGGCCGCCTTCGTAGATATCGGCTTTGTGGCCGCGGTAGATGTGATTTGGCTGGTGGCCAGCGGTTTGGAGTTCCTGGAGGCGAGCTTCGGGGGAGCAGCCGTTGTCGGAGGTGAAAATCAGAAGTGTTTCCTGATCAATATTGTGTGTGGTCAGAGTTTCCAAAAGCCGGCCGATATCGGCGTCGAGCTGCATGACGAAGTCGGCATACGCATTCAGGCGGCTGCGGCCTTGCCAGGCGGGGGAAGGAACGATCGGTGTATGCGGGGAGGCCAGTGCCACGTAGGCAAAAAACGGCTGGCCGAGGCGCGCTTGGGGGGCGCGGTCAGCGACATGCGACAAGAGCCGGTCCATGAGGCTGCTTTGGACGTCGATGGCTTCGAATGACGGGCCGGCGGGGCCAGTGCGAAGAAATGTTTTGGTGGCGGTGGCGGCTTCGGTGGAGTGACGGTCGTGGATCCAGACGAAGGGAAACATGTCGAGGGAGGCGCTGATGCCGTAAAACGTGTCGAATCCGCGGTCGAGCGGGCCGTCTTTGATGGGGGCTGAGTAGTCGATGGCTTGCGATTCCGGGGTGGGGGAGCCGAATTTTCCGTGATCGTCGGCGAATCCTCCGGATTTGAGCGGCCAGTGCATGCCGAGGTGCCATTTTCCGAAGCAGGCGGTGTGGTAGCCGGCTTGGTGTAATAATCCGGCGAGGGTGGTGCGTTCCGGGGCGATGAGCGGGCGGGAGAATCCGCCGAGCACGCCATTTTGCAGGCGGGTGCGCCAGTGGTAGCGGCCGGTCAGCAGGCTGTAGCGGGTGGGGGTGCAGACGCTGGATGACGAATGGGCATCGGTGAAGCGCATGCCTTCTCGGGCGAGGCGGTCGAGGTGTGGAGTGGCGATCTGGCTCTCGGGATTGTTGGCTCCCACGTCGCCGAACCCCAGATCATCGGCCAGTACGATGATGATGTTGGGTTTTTCCGCGGCGGCTGCGCAAAGAGGGATGAGGGAAATGAGGATGGCGAGACAGCGCATGGTTGGCGGGGCGGATACTGTTTTCGGCGCGGGGGCGCGGGGAGCTTGAGGGGTGGACGGTCGGTGGCGCGGCTGATTGCGCGGGAGCACGCTTGTGTGGTGGGCGCATCAGACTTATGGTGGTGAGATGACTGCATCTCAATTCTTGCGATCTTTGAATGGCTGGCGCCGCCCGTTGATGGGGGTGTTGGTGAGTGGTGGCTTGGTGTCGGGCCTGCTGCGTGCGCAAAATGGCGCGGGGGCGGAGGCCGGCAAGTTATTGGAGCAGTTGAAGTCGCTGGAGGAGACGGTGACCAAGGCGCGGACCGGGAATAATTTGGCGGCTGTGGATGAGATCCGCGAGGCGGCGGGGGCGGAGGCCAAGGCGGTGGCGTTGTGGATTGAGTCGGTGCGCGAGACTGAGTTTCGTGACAAGGACAAGAAAGAGTCTGATTTTCGAGCGTGGCGGGAGGGGCCGGGGCGGCGGTTGTCGGATCCGGGAGCGCCGGGGGCGTTGCGTTTACATTTGCAGTATTTGTTGTTGAGCATTCGGGCGACGACGGCGACGACGGATGAAGCGCGTGCGGAGTTGTTGAGTTCTTTGTTGGCGTATCTGGATGATTTGTCGCGTGCGGGCAAGGATGTGTTGAAGAACCGTCAGGCGCTGGACACGTCGGTCTTGGCCACGCCCATTGCGCGTCGCTTCAAACTTGATATTACGGTGCGGCCACCGGAAGGATGGTCGCTGAATCCGGGTAATCTGGAAACGATCTATGAGACGACGATCCTTCCTTATTTGCGCGAGAAGAAGGATGCGGCGCGGTTGCAACTGGCGTGGACCAGAAGATTGCAGCAGGAAGCGACGATGATTCAGACCCAGGATTCTGAATTCCTGACCAAGAATTATCAGGAAATCGTGTTGCCCACGTTGGAGTGGGCGCAGGCGCGTGATTTGTATTTGGCGGGGGCTTCCAGTTCCGCGGCCAAAATGCTCCAGATCATTCAGGATAATCAGGGCCACAAGAATGCGCCTCAGTGGATCAGCGAATTGCGCGTCCTTTTGACCGGGGTGGCGGCCGGGGCGGGGGGACCCTCGGCGGGTGCAGCGGGTGGCGACGGCGGGACCGCGCCCCCGGAAGCGCCTGAGGAGGAGAGCTCGACCAAGCCGGAGCCGGCGCCGGGGCCCGGGGTCAAACCAGCGACCAAGCCCGGGGCCGCGCTGGGTGTGAAGCCGGTGCCCGCGTCCGTGCCCGAACCTGCGGCCAATACGCCGGTGAAAAAGCCCGTTACATCTGAAATTTCAACCACCAACCAGAGCCGTTAAGGCAGACTTCATGAGTGAATTAATTGACGGAAAAAAGATAGCTGAGGGAGTATTTGCTGAGTGTCGCGAAGATATTGCGGCGTTGGCGTCGCTCGGCATCACGCCGGGACTGGCGGTGGTGGTGGTGGGCAGTGATCCGGCATCGCTGGTTTATGTGGGCAGCAAGGCGCGTCGGTGTCAGGAGCTGGGCATGGCTTCCTTCAAGTATGAATTACCGGTGGAGACGAGTCAGGCGGAGCTGTTGGCCTTGGTCGCTCGGCTGAATGCCGACGAGACGGTTGACGGCATACTGGTGCAGTCTCCGCCTCCGGCTCACATTGATGAGGCGGAGGTCGTGCGGGCGATTGATCCGGCCAAGGATGTGGATGGATTTCATCCGCTTAATGTGGCCAAATTGGCGATGGAGGAGCCGGATGGATTTGTCCCCTGCACGCCGCTGGGGGTGCAGCGGATGTTGTTGGCGTCCGGCATTGAGACGGATGGGGCTCAGGTAGTGGTCTTGGGGCGGAGTATGATTGTGGGCAAGCCGCAGGCGCTTTTGTTGATGGCCAAAGGGCGTGGGGGCAATGCTACGGTGACGGTGGCGCATTCCCGCACGCGGGATCTGGCGGCGGTGACGCGATCGGCGGACATTTTGATTGCGGCGATTGGACGGCCGAATTTTGTCACGGCGGACATGGTGCGGGACGGGGCGGTGGTCATTGATGTCGGTATCAACCGGATCGCTGATCCGAGCGCCCGGTCTGGGACGCGCTTGGTCGGTGACGTTGATTTCGAGGCCGTGGCGCCGAAGTGTCGAGCGATTACGCCGGTGCCGGGCGGGGTCGGGCCGATGACGATTGCCATGCTGATGTCGAACACCTTGAAGGCGGCGCGGCAGCGACGGGGGCTGCCGCCGTGGGCTGTCCGCGGCTGAGGGGGTGGGGCGGCGGCGGGTTTGCTTTTGGTTTTCGGCTTCCGAGTTTTTCCTTTTTTCATGATGGGGCGATCGCGCTGGTCTTGGTTTTTGATGCTTCCGGCCTTGTTGTGGCTGGGGGTATTTTTTGTGGTGCCGTTGGGGATGACGGCGCTGGCGGCTTTTGCGCGGCGGGGTGAGCCCTTGGAGTGGACATTTTCCATGGCGGCGTGGGCGGAGTTAGGGCGTGGCGGGTTTGGGGTGGTGGCGCGGGATCCGGATGATGCGGCGGCGGGTTGGCGATTTCAGAACGAGGCGTTGGCGGTCGGGTGGCGCACGTTTTGGGTCTCGGTGGCGACGACGGCTGGGGCATTGTTGATAGGATTTCCGGCGGCGCTTTTTATGGTGCGGCGGCCGGCGCGTTGGCGGCGGGTGTTGTATGGATTGATTATGTTACCGTTGGTGGCCAACTCGTTAATTCTTGCGTATGCGTGGGTTACGTTGTTGCGGCGCGACGGATTGGTGGAGAAGTTTCTGCGCACGCTGGGGGTGTTGGGGGAGGACGGCTCGTTGGGGTTGATTTACACTCCGTCAGCGGTGGTTCTGGGGATGATTTATTGGTATCTCCCGTTCATGGTGTATCCGGTGTATAGTTCGCTCGAAAAATTTGATTGGCGCCTAATGGAGGCGGCGGCTGACCTTGGGGCGACGGCGTGGCAGCGGTTGGTGCATGTGTTGTGGCCGCTGGCCCTGCCGGGCATCATGACTGGGTGTCTATTGGTCTTTGTGCAGGCGGCGGGTACGCTCGTTTTTCCTGAATTGTTGGGCGGCTCGAAAACCCGGCTACTGGGACCCCTTATTCATGACAAATTCCTGAGTTATCCGGAAAACTACCCGCTCGGCAGCGCGCTGGCGCTGGCCCTTATGATTCTCACCACTCTTGGAGTCTGGCAGGCGCTGCGCGTCAGTGGGGAACGAAAAGATAATTCTGTTTCTTAAGGCGCGCATGATACCTTCTTCGACGAGTTCTCGTTTGTCCGGTCGTTTGCGGCGTCCCTCGTGGACGACGCTTGGGCTGGGGCTGCACATGTTGCTGACGTCGATTTTTCTATTGGTGCCGTTGGTGGTGTTGGTGGTTTACAGTTTTTCTGGGTCGAGGTATGCCACCGTCTGGGGCGGGTTTTCGACCCAGTGGTATGTTCGGCTGGCGGACAATGTGGAGTTGCGTGAGGCGTTATGGATTACGTTGAAGCTAGGTGGGTTGTCGACGCTGCTGGCGACGGTGCTGGGTACGGCGGCGGCGCTGGGTCATTGGCGGCTGCGCGGTGGGGGGACGCGGGCAGTGCCGACATTTTTTTATTTACCGGTGATGGTGCCGGAGATTGTGCTGGGTCTCGCGCTGTTGATTTTTTTCACGAAAGTGTGGACGGTTGAGCGCGGGTTATGGACGATGACGGCCGGGCATGTGGTCTTTGGTGTTTGTTATGTTTTTGCGGTGGTGAGTGCGCGGTTGCGCGGGTTTGACGGACGACTGCTGGAGGCGGCGCGCGATCTGGGGGCCACGCCATGGCAGGCGTTCCGGCTGGTGCAGTTGCCGATGATGCTTCCTGGAATAGTGGGTGGGGCGTTGCTTTCGCTGGCTCTCTCGCTGGATGAATTTGTCATTTCGTATTTTGTCACTGGTGCCGGGATCTCGACCCTGCCGGTCAAAATTTTTGCGATGATGAAAAAGGGCGTGACCCCGGAAATTAATGCCCTCGCTACCGTGCTGCTGATGGCTTCCGTGCTGCTGGCCCTGCTCTCGATCATGGTGCAAGGGAAACACCGCGCGGACTAAGGCCGGTCGGGAGCGCGGTCGTGGGTTTCACCGACGCTATTCCATTTGCATTCCGTGGCGTTGGCGCATGGTCGCCATAGACCCGTATCACCATGAGATTATCCCGCCTGCTCGCCATTTTCTGCCTCGCCACCGCCAGTGTGACGGCTGCCCCCGCGCAGACCCTGAAACTCCTTGTCTGGGAGGAATATCTTGACCCCTCGGTGTTGAAAGCGTTTACCAAGGAGACCGGTATCAAAGTCGTCGAAGACAATTTTGATGACAATGAAGGCCTGATGGCCAAAACCGGTACGGGCAAAAGTGGGTATGATATTGTTTCGCCGTCGGACTATGCCGTGCAAATCATGGTCCGCCGGAAACTGCTGGCCGAGCTGGATCATGCCGCCTTGAAAAACCTCAAGAATCTGTCGCCTGATTTTACCGACCTCTATTACAACCGGGGTCAGAAATTTGCGGTGCCCTACACGTGGGGGACGAGCGGACTGGCGTACAACAAGAAGAAAGTGAAGAATCCACCGGCGTCGTGGGCTGACATGTTTGAGGTTGGGAGACTGCAGCCGCTCAAAGGTCGGATTTCTATGCTGGACGATGCCCGGGAGGTGGCGGCGACTGCCTTGCTGGCGCTGGGACTCGACCCCAACACGGGAAAACCCGGTGATCTGGAAAAAGCGGCGGTCCTGTTGAGGCGGCAAAAGCCATTTTTGGCGAAATACGACAGTGCTTCCGCTGAGGACAGTCTGGCCAGCGGCGAGACTTGGCTGGCGCAGGGATTTAGCGGGGACATTGCGACGGCTCAGGCGGAAAACCCGGACATCGCTTATGTTTTACCTAAAGAAGGCGTCAGTTTTTTCATCGACAACCTGTGTATTCTTCAGGAATCGAAGAACAAAGCGGCGGCGCACGTGTTGCTTGATTATCTGATGCGGCCGGAGGTGGCGCTGGTCAGCATGAATGCGATGAAATTTGCTTCGACCAACCAGGCGATCAAGGCAGAGGAGATTGACGCGTCGTTGCGCGGCAGTGCGGCCCTCATGTTGCCGGCGCGGGAGAAGCGAGTTTTGTTTATGGATCCGGGTCAGGAAATGGGAGATGCCGTTGAGGCGCTTTTCAACGATCTGAAAAACTAGACAGGCTCGGACTGGACAGCGTGCCAGTTGCGCGATACGGAACTCATATGCAGCAAACCATCGTCGCGCTTGATTTGGAGGGAGTGCTGGTGCCCGAAATCTGGGTGGCCGTGGCCGCTAAGACGGGCATTGATGCCTTGCGCCGGACGACGCGCGACGAGCCTGATTACGATGTATTAATGCGAGGTCGCCTTGATCTGCTTCAGGAGCATGGCTTGACGCTGACGTCGATTCAAGACGTGATCGGCACGCTGGTGCCGCTGCCGGGAGCTCGGGAATTTCTCGATGCCCTGCGCGAGCAGACGCAGGTCATTATTCTTTCAGATACGTTTGAGGAATTCGCAAAACCATTGATGCGCCAGCTCGGATGGCCGACGATTTTTTGTCATCGCCTAGTGGTCGAAGAGGATCATGTGACCGGGTACACGTTGCGCCAGCCCGATCAGAAGCGGCGATCCGTGGAATCCTTGCGGGGATTGAATTACCGGGTGTTGGCGGCCGGTGACTCCTTCAATGATATCAGCATGCTGGAGGCGGCGCATGAAGGGTATTTTTTCCATGCCCCAGAGGCCATTCAGAGGCAGTTTCCTCAGTTCAAGGCGCATGAGACGTACGACGGGCTTCTAGGCGAGATCCAGCGCGGGTTGAAGGGCGCGGTCTGACGGACTAGGCTGAAAGGAATTTGCTTTCGGGGATCGGCGCTGGAGAAGGGGGCGTGGGTCATGGGGAGGTGGGGTGGGTAGGGGTCTGGCTGGTAACCGGGAGCGTGACGCTGGCTGCGATCGAGTTGTTGCTTCACTGGCTGATCGATCTCGGCAAGGGCGAAGGCTACTACGGTTACGTGGCGGACCAGGTCATGCACCTGATCTGCAAGGTGGTCTATGTAATCGTCCTCGCGAACGGGGTGCAGTTGAGCTGAGAGTGCCGGCGATTTCCTCGGGACCGGGCCTTCACGGCGCGCGCTCCGCGAAAACCCGGGTCGCAGCTGCCGTCTTGATTTTCTGGTTGCGAGCGTAAGCGGCACCGGCGGCGGTGCGCAGGGCCTTGTGGTCCTTTCCTGCCAGCCACGGCTCGAGCGCGTCGTGCAAAATGAAGGAACCGGGATACATCAACTGCGTCGTCAGGAGCAGCGGCCGGACGCCTACCTGCTCCAGCCGCTCGCGAAAGTAGCGGCCGCTGATGCAGCAAAGGACGATCGCATCGGTTTTGCCGGCGGCCTTCTCCGCCGGGGGCTCGATCGCGGTGTCCATCAGCACATTGTGGCCGATGAATGCGACGAGCTGGTTCTCGCCGGAAAGCATCGCCTTCTCGCTGGCCACGTAGCATTCCTTCAGGTTCGAGCCGCGCCAGGCCTCGGCGACGAGCACTGCCTTGGCGGAGACGTGGCGGAACGTCAGGCGTTCGAGGATCCGTTCATCACCGGTGGCGGTCTCACGCTTCTCCAGCTTCCAGCGGCGGCTGGCTTTGAAGTAAGATTTCAAGCCATCCGAGCAGCCCCAGTAGAGGTTGTCGTCGGGCTTGTTGCCGTCGCCGATCTTCGCGCCGACTTTCACGATGCCCTGGGTGGCGTTGTCGCAAAGCCCGACGAAGACGGCGATGCGCTTTTCTTCGGCGCGGGCTGTGACGACGAGCAGAAGGACGGCGAGAAGGCGTGGAATCATAGGTCAAGCGGTGGCGGAGCGCACTGTCGATGAGGGGAAGGAATCTCTAGGATTTCCATAGGCGGTGGGCAGCATCCCGAATAGTTCTCCACCACTTCATCGCATCTTCACGCAAGCAGGTCCAGCCTCCCGTACCCATGTCCCTCGCCACTTGCTGAAAGGAATTTGCTTTCGGGGATCGGCGCTGGAGAAGGGAGCGTCGGTCATGGGGAGGTGGGGTGGGTAGGGGTCTGGCCCGAATGGCACTCAGTTAAGCGGAGAGCACGGTGGAGTGGCGTTTTGATTTTGTCTTAGGTTTTCCTTTATTTTGGCGGGAAGGAGATTCCGTGAAGAGGCGTCTGTGACGGGTGAGAAGTTGGTAAGGTTTGGGGCGTCTTTTGACG
>CAJBME010000209.1 GCA_903954065.1 uncultured bacterium | reverse complement strand
GTCCAGTCAGACCCACTAGACGCCCACTGATTGCCGGCGGGCCATTCTTTGCTGTGATTTGGCGGGACGTCATTTCTATCGGGCCAGTAGCCTGCTGTGCCTAGTCCGGAGGGAAGTTGATCCCGCCGCACGACCATCGAAAGCGCAGACCCGCTCACTCCCGTCAAGCGCACGTCCCAGCCCAGAACGCCGGTGGGGACGGTGATGCGCACGTATTTCCAGCGTCCTGGCTCCTGATTGGCAAAGCTCTGGGTGCCACCATTGAAGGTTTCAGTGGTCGCCACGATTGGGTAACTGGTCAGCGTGAAGGCACCCAAGGCCTGAGTGGGCGTGTAAATGCCGACATACCAGATATCGGCTTGGTGGCCTGGGCGTTGCAGAAAGCCGCCGGTGCTATAGGCATCCACCCGGCTGTCAGAGCCGATGCCGGTGCTGCCGTTGATGCGCGAGCGCCAGCGGCTGGGGACGGCGTTGCGGCGGATGGCGATCTCGGTGCCGGGGACTTGGTTGGCGAGGTTCAATTCCCAGCCGAGTGAGCCGAGTTGGGAGTTCACGTCCGTCATGACGTAGTAGCGCCAGCCAGCGCGGGCGGTCTGGTCGTTGAGCTTGGTGTCGGTGAAGGCTAGGGGAGTGATTGTCGGCGGGCCGTTGCGCAGGCTGAAGGTGTAGGCGCTGTTACCCGACACGGTAATGAACCAGGTGGCATCGGTGAGGAAATCCGGGACCAACGTGATGCTGTCGGTGGAGAGGCCGCTGACTTCAGAAAAGGCGTCGTTATCGAACTCGGCGGGGGCGTTGTTTTTGCGCACGGCGACGTTAGCATCGCCGCTCGATGGGGTGACGGCGACCTCCCAGGCGATCTGTTGAATCGGCACCTGCACCCGATAGACGCGGTAGGGCGCGGCAGCGACGGCGACGTTGCTCACCGTGCTGGTGAAGGCCATGTCCTGCACTTCCTGAATGCGGGAATCGAGATTGACTCCATCGCCCGGGTTGCCGCTGACACTGAGGAAATACGTGCTGGCGACACCCGCCAGGTAGGGGGCGACGACCAGCATCTGGCCGGACTGGATGCGGTCGTAGTAGCTGGTGGAGGTGTGAAACGGGACGGAGCCCTTGCGCACGGCGATGTCACGCGTGCTGCCGTTCAACCACAGGCTCCAGCCGGGCGTCCCGCCGGGGACGGAGGTCTTGAAGAAGCGCATCCCTTCCGGTGGCACCGTGACGGCACCGCTACCCGAGGGCAGGGCTGTTTCTCCAATATCATAGACGCCGTTGGCATTGGTATCCGTCCACGCCAGCCCGCCAAGATCCTGCACCCAGGCGCGGCCGGAGAAGAGAGACCACTGTGCCCCGGCGGTGGCGTTGACCATGATGTACCAATCCTGCCCGGCGCTGTACTGGTCGGGGCGGAGGACGAGGCCGTCGCTGCCGACTTTGTTGGAGTTGAAATTGAACGTGCCGGGCGTCTGCGGGATGGAGCCGGTGTAGAGGGAGAGATCGGCCTCGGCGTTGGTGACGGTGAGGCGAGTGCGCCAGGCACCGATATCGGTGGTCTGGGAGTAGATATGGAAGTAGTGACGACCAGCACGGGTGTTGGTCTGGCTGAGCACCTGCGTAGCAGCATCGGAAGTGCCCGGATCCCAAGTCAGTTCACGGACGTAGGGCTGCCAATCGCCTATCACCACATTGGTCGCATTGTAAGTGATTTTCACCGATCCAAGTTCATTCGGCAAGGTGATGCGGGCGTTGTCGGCCAAGCCTGTGAAGATGCCGGTAATGCTGGAGCCGGAGAGGATGGTGAAGCTGTTGCTGTTGACGATGAGGTTCTCAAAGCCGCTGAGGAAATTGAGTTGCAAGGATCCCGCGATGGTGACCTCACCGCTGGCGGTGAGGCTGTCATATCCCGATCCCTGGCTAGTGCCTGCGAGATCGACGACGGTGGTGGCGGTGGATTTCAGCGTGAGCGCGCCGTTCACCTGCAAGGCCCCGGCATCCGGTCCGACAGAGAGGGTTCCAGCGACAGAAAGATCACCAGCGACCGTGCCGTGCTGCTTCCACGCAGCAGCGGCAGAGACCTGCACACTGCTGGCGGTGACCGTCTGCGCGGCGGCAGATTCCAAGCTACCCGTCTGGAGCAGCACCTCTCCAGCACCTGCATTGAGCGAACTACCAAGCGTGAAGGGACTGACGGTGTTGATGGTGACCGTGCCACCCTGAGTGGTGATCGCCGCCGTAGATGAAATGGCCCGCCCGGCACTGAGCACCAAGGGCATAGCCTCGACACTCGAACTCAACGCAGCGTTGAGGGTAAGGTCGCGCACGGTATTGAGCGTGAGAGTGGCGGAGGCCCCGGTAGTCTTCGAGACAGCAGAATTCCACGTGAGGTCGCCATTTCCCGCGGCACCGCTGCTGGTGTTGATGGTGACGGATGTTCCCGCATTCAGAGCTGCCAAGATGGTGGCGCTATTCGCCACGGCGGGAGATACGGTGGGAGTGAAGACACTGAGACTACCACCGCTGAAGGCGCCGCCACTGGTGGCGGCGGTGCTTACAGAGACGTCACTGGCGGCACGGGAAACAGAGAGGGAAAAGCTAAGAAGGCAGGCTAGGCGGATGAGGGATGACGTCATGAAAGGGAAAAGTGCTTAGGGAGTACACGCCGAAAGCCACAAGGCCAAAAAAGACGATTACTTTCCACACCCATAACTACAGCTTATATTTAAGAATACGATAAATAATTTTAACTTTCTTAATTAATTCCTGTTTTAGTGATGTAAGTTGTTGATTACATGTTTTATAGAATGCGGATTTCCGGGTGTGAACGAGGTGTTCTGTGGCGAGAGTGATGCGGCGGCGATTGTTTCGACACGGGTCGAGTACACGGCGCAACACTTCAGTCGGCGGTGCCCATACCAGACACCCACTGACGTTGGCGAACTCCCGCCGAGCTGGGGCTCAGCGTT
>CAJBME010000208.1 GCA_903954065.1 uncultured bacterium | reverse complement strand
TCACCTGCGGCAGGAAGGTGGCGAATCCGGGAAGCGCTCGCAAACGACCGACATAGGTCGCACCACCGAGAGGATCAGGCGTGATCGTGATCGGGAATGACTGGCGGATTTCTTTCACGGTGCGGTTGGGTGGACGCACGATCAAGACTGCAAACAATTGGTCGAATTCTTCTGGTTTGTTGGTGGCACCGATCCAGCGCACTTCCTGGCTGCCCTCTCTCACTTGGATTCGGTCGGCGGTAACATACAACGGGCCGTTCGGATCGACGAACGTCGTGTCGACTTCATGCACGAACATCACATGTTCTCCGACCATGTGACCGATGACGAGGGGAGCATTCACCCCAGCCCCAATTTGGTCGAAGAATGTTTCGCGGGAGAGAATGGCTCCGCCGGTGCCAAGGATATCCGCCCCGAAGCGCGGGTCACCGTTGAACACGAGCAGCATATCACCAATGACGAACGAATCTGGCGTGGTGGCGTTGCCTCTGGCCCGTGAACGCACGATGCCTCCTGCTACGTTTTCCGACAACTCAATGACAGCTTCTTCATCAGGAACAAGATACTCTTTTCCTTTGGTGTCAGTATAAACGGTTCCAGCCGATTTGAGCGTGCCGCCAGCGTTGCCGGGATAGACCCAATCGTCGCTGTTCGAGCCGCGGATGCCTGCCCTCTCAAGGAAATCCGCTGGAAGCACACTGGCATGCTTGGCATGACAGGCTTTGACAATCGAGAAATAGTTTTCCTCAATGGCCGCCTGAGCCTGAAGATCGCGGATGACGCCAGGAATGGGCGAGAGATACTGCGCTTCAGCCGTACTAAAGATCGAGCGGGTCGCCCCCATGCGCCGTGGCCCCAGATTCGGTCCTTCCGGCCGGAAGTCGCGGTCGATCGTGATCGCTCGCCGGTCAAGAAGACGATCAAAATCGGCGGCGCCAATCCCCAAACCAGCGGTGCCATCCTTACCCGTGATGCTCGAACCGGACAGACGTAAGGCCAGTCCGTTGACCGTGCGGGGAATGGTGACCGTGCGGCCCGTGACCACAATGCCCTGATTCTTCAGATCAAGATTATAGATCGGTCCTTCAGTGGCAAAATGACTCAGCGGAACTTTCTGCGTCAAGACCCGGCCGTCCAACATGACCGCCTTCGACTGAGCGGCCGCATCGGATGCGACCAACGCCATCGAAAGGCAGACCGTGAGCTGGGTCGCTCGCGCTAAAAGCGTCGAGCGAGACAACGACGTGAAGAGCGCAGGGAAGCGACGTGGTTTGAGTGGGTAGGTATTCATGAGGGGATGGGATTGGAGGTGGTGGTGGTGGTGTGTGGTGTGTGGTGTGTGGTGTGTGGTGTGTGGTGTTGGCTTTCTTTGTAGAAGCCGCTCCAATCATAATTTCAATACAAGCAAAGGCAAGTCAAATATGACAATTATTGTAAAAATAATGTTCATTTTTGCGAGCAGCCATGGATTGGCCATGGACGCGGGCTCTGGGAGCGCCGAGCCCTGGGAGCGCTGAGCCCTAGCTCGGCGTTTTTCACTGACGCGCCAAGCTGGGGCTTGGCGTTCCCAGGGGGGGGAGGTCACACGAAGTGAGACACCCACTTTGAGGGGCGGGCTGACGGAAAAACGGTGGTTGTCTGCGATGGGGGGCACGAGCCCTGGGAGCGCTGAGCCCTAGCTCGGCGTTTTTCACTGACGCGCCAAGCTGGG
>CAJBME010000207.1 GCA_903954065.1 uncultured bacterium | reverse complement strand
GCCGTTATCCGTGAGCCCGACGGCACGCTGACCCTTACATTCACCTCTCGCCTGAACGCCGACGACGTCGCCCTCTCGCTCGAAACCGCGACATCGCCCAATGCATTCACTGCGTCCACTCCGACCGTGCTCTCCGCAGTGCGAGGCGGCACCATGCTCACGCAAACATGGCGGGTAGTTCCGCCAAACGGCGCAGGGCAATTCTTCGTAAGGCTCAAGGCGACATCGCGCTGAGCGGCTTGCTCTTTTCCGAGGGCGTCGCCAGCCTTTGGAAATCCTATGCACCGGAAAATAGGGGGAAATAGGGGTCAGGGAAATAGGGGAAATAGGGAAATAGGGGTCAGTAGTATCAGATCGAAACAAGGTGTTTTTTGTTTTTTTGAAGGCTGGATTTGGGCGTGAGGATGCTTGCCAGATCGGAAGCTTCGATTTGGCCGGGCTGGTTCTGGACCTCTTGAAATGTCGGCTTCCGGGAGGGAAGATGGAGACGGGTGCGGGTGGTGGCAGGCACCGGTTGCCGATCGTTTTGCGGACCGGCTTCGCCCCCTTTGCCTGGCGGACTGGTGTGACGAGCTCTCGACAGCTTGCCGGAGCGGAGTATCTTTGTGCCATGGTCCGGCCTGGGGTTGTTCTCCCCAGGTCGGATCGGGGGCGACCGGTGTCTTGGCATACTGACCCAAGCCGTCGCGTTTCCACGCGGCATGTGCAAATGAGCCATCCGGTCGCCCCGTCTCCGTTTTCGTTAGTCCCGTTTGCGGTTTATTTCGTGTGGGGCCGCTGTGTTGGTGGGAAGGTGGTTCATTGGCGCTCGGGGAGGTTGATGCTGTGAAGTTCCAGCAGGACTTTGCGCCAGAAGCCTAACGGATTAGCTTCGTCGAGGATGAGGTCGAGGCCGCCACTCACGGTGCGCCATTTGCGCTGGAGAATGGCCCAAGTGGCGTGAGCGGCAGCGGCGATTTGCTCGGGGGTGGCTTGGCGGGTGCGCCCTTCGGGGGCGAGGTAGGGAATTTCGTTTTTGACGAGGGTGCTGACTAACCGGAGGTGGTGGCGGGCGGCGGCGAAGATGCCGTGTTTGCCTTCGGCGTTCCAGCGGGTGATGCGGTCTTTAAGCTCGGGCGGGCCGTAGAGGTGGATTTTCTGGGCGCTCTGGACGGTCCAATCCTTGAGAATGCGGTTGCAACGGGGTGAGGCGTGGCCTTGGACGGCGGGTGAGTCGGGGCCGCCGCTTTGGAGTGTGCGTGGCACGATGCCGGCGTAAGCACAGAGGGAGTCTAACTTGCCAAGGTGTTTGGGGTCGCCGAGTTCGCCGGCGAGGCCGGCGGCCAGGACGAAGCCGATGCCGGGGATGCTGGTGAGCATGACGTAGGGGGTGGTGGCGAGGGTGAGGGCGGCGTCGGCGCGGAGTTCGATGGCGTTGCGCTGGAGGCATTGATAGAGATCGACGGTGGCGGCAAGGGTGCGCTGAAGGGTGGCGACGCGGTGGGCGGCGGGCGGCAGGGCTTCGCGGGCTAACATGTTGATTTGAGAGGCGGTTTCGTCGGGATGCTGGACGCGGTGGCGGCGCAGGAGGTTGGCGAGGCTGGTGACTTTGCGTCGCGCGATCTCGGGGGCGCTGAAGCGCTCTTTCATGAGTTCGAGGGAGGCGGCGGTGAAGGGTGTTAGAGCGCTTTTTGAGCCGTTGAGGAAGCCGGGAAAGAGTTGGTCGGCGAGGGCGTGGATACGGTTAGAGGCGGCAGTTTGCTGACGGACGAGAGTGCGGCGGCAGCGGGTGATTTCGCGGAGATGGTGATAGGCGGCGGCGCTCGAAGATGTGTCGCCGGTGAGGCGGGCGCGGCGCGAAAGCAGGGTTTTGGCGATGCCTAGCAAATCGAGGGTGTCGGTGCTGGCGAGGAGGTTTTCGCGGTTTTCCTTGGCCTCGTAGGCGTTGACGCGGACGACGAGGTAGCCTTTGGCGCGGAGAGCTTCAGTGAAGTTCGCGACGTAGGCAGCCTCGTCCTCGCCGCCGAGGAAGATCTGGTCTTTGGGGATTTTGCGGTGGCGGGCGGTGGCGGTGATTTCCTTGATGAGGTGGGTTATGCCTGCTGCGTTGTTCTCAACGGGGAAGGAGGCTTTGAGAACGTCGCCATGGCCGTCGCAGATGAGGGCGACGTGTTTGCGCTTGGCATAGTCGAGGGCGACGCAGAGGACTTTGCGAGCATCTCCGGCACGTTCGAAGACGGCGCGGACAAGGGCGTTCTGGTTACGATAGACTGACTGGATCTTGCGAGATGACTTCTTCATGGTGGCGCGAAGATACCATGTTAGGCACCTTCGAATCATCCGCCGAAGCAGTCAGGCGAGCTCGAGCCTTATCAGGCTCGCCCGCCTGCTTCGGACGGCGTGGAAATGGTACCAGTGTGCAAATCTTGACAAAATTCTCTTTCCCTGACTCTCCCGGCATGCCAAGAAGTCTGCGAGTTGAATTTCCCGGTGCCTTTTATCTAGTGATGGCGCGGGGCAACCGTCGCTAAACAAAGGCAGGCACCCTAAAGCCATTTGGACGACGGCCGCACCCTAGTTCTCGAATCCACCTGAAGATCAGGACAGACTCGCCGAAAAACCGCCGCCAAAAAAATTCTGTCGGGGCCTGAACAAAACCGGACAGTGCCTGTTCAAAACCGGATCTTGGAAGCGGGCGGCGGCAAATATCTGGCAATCAAGCATGTGGAGGTGATGCTGCGGGGACGTTTGCAGGATACGGCTCTGCTGGAGAGCAACCGGAGCGGC
>CAJBME010000206.1 GCA_903954065.1 uncultured bacterium | reverse complement strand
ACCGAGAGGCGTGGCCTCCCGGCTGCCGTCGGGCAGTTCGACTCCCGCACGCAGATAGCGTCCAATCAACCGGAGCAGTTTTCCGCCACCGATCTTTTCGCGCAGCCGCGTGAGGAGCCGATCATGGTTCACCGTGTCGAAAAACGCCTTCAGGTCGCAATCGACCGCGTGACGGCGCTTCCGCTTCCACTCGGCCTCCACCTGACGCACCGCCTGATGGGCGTTGCGTCCGGCCCGGAAACCGTAGCTGTGTTGGCTGAAGTCGCCGTCATACAGCGGTGTCAGGACTTGGGCAATGGCTTGCTGAATCACTCGATCCAGCTCCGTGGGCACTCCGAGGGGCCGCTGGTTTTCATACAGGAGACTTGAACCCCATTTGGACTGCGCCCATGCTGGACACACACAAGCCGCGCCAGAGCAACCTCTTCTAGTCGCCCAGTTTCGATGATTTTTCGAATTTCCAACGTCAACCCCGTGATCAACGCTCACCCTCGCTGGTAGGGGTGCCTGCGCTCAATGTTAGGATTATTGTATGGCCAACGAAGAACTCGACCCCAACAAGACCGAATCCATAGTCAGGCGGATAATCGCGTATTATATCGACTCGGCAGAGGACAAGAGGGCAGATTATCTTATCCTCTATTTAGGCGGCGGCATGATCCCAGCAGAAGCCGTGGCGGTACTGAGACCGATTCTCAAGAGTCTGGTTGATGAGAAGCCTGAATTCGGAAGCACTCTTGCCAAAGCGGATTTAGATGCACTCGAGCAGCTGCGCGGAAAGGTTGAGACGCTTTACAAAACAAGGGCTGTGACGCGAGAAGAGTTGAAGGAGGCGATTAATAGTCCGCGGTGGCTGGAGGCGGAGCGAGCGCACGCGGGACGATTTGGCATGAAACTTCTACCCGCGGAAGATCGGTCGCTTGACTTGCTTGCCCACGAAGTTGCGCTGTCAGATTTCACTACGGAGAAGATCATTTCAACTTTTCACAATGAGCCGGCTTCCGTTACTGAGTTCAGTCGCCGCTGGTATGCAACTTGCAACCATCGCAATCACGGAGAAGAGTGGGATCCCGCCGAAGGGAATCAACAGGAAGGCAACCCGCCCGGAGAGATGCTTGGAATGGGGCAAGGCTTCATGGCAAGCTATATTATTGTCTACCTCTACGCCGCCAACGCCCACAACGGGCTTATCGACTTCTATAAGCTTCGGAAAATTCCGCATGCGAAGAAGGTCGCAAAAGATGTGTTGCGGGTTTATCGCCAGATAACAACAGGAACATCCTAACGAGGCGGTCCAGCCCAGCTCGCCCCGCGTCTGCGCTCTAACGTTCGGCCCAGAATCATGAAATTCACCTTCATTCCAATTATGCTCATGGCTCTCAGCTTACTCTGCGGGTGCCGTTTGCCTGCGCCGGTTGCTCAGGCGCCAGAAATCCGTGGTGTGGTGATTGATAAAACAAAAAGGACACCCATTGGCGGCGTTCTGGCGTATTATAAAGAATATCCTCGATATGGAATAAGAACTGATTCCAATGGCCAGTTCTTGCTGCGCGAGATTAAGAGATGGGAGATGGTTTCAATATCAAAGAACCTACCCGATACCTCTGGGACACTTGTGCTGGAAAGTCAAAGGCATGAGACAAGGGAGCTCGAAATCAAAGGAAAAGGAGGATGGCCTGAAGAAATTACAATCGAACTCGATAAGTCAGAGTAGATACTGAGATACAATCGAATTCTGGACCATTTGTTATTTAAAATAAGAGAGTGTATAAATTGCAAGCCTTAACCCTGTTGCGGAGTGGCGCTCCCGGTAGCCGGTGCCACACCTTCGACGTT
>CAJBME010000205.1 GCA_903954065.1 uncultured bacterium | reverse complement strand
GCACCTGTCCCAAAAGCTCTCGTCATCCTCGCCGTGTGCCTGCTCCATTCCCCCCGGCTGCGCGCCCGGTTCAGCCGCCGACCCCAACCCGCCGCGGCATGAACCGGACCCTTGCTTCGCGGCTGCTGCCGCTCCTCGCCACGGCCCTCGTGCTGGTGGGACTCTTCGCCGCGGCGGGGGCCACCTATGACCACTTCCTATCACTCCGGGTCGTCCTGAATCTTTTCAAGGACCGCGCTTTTTTGGGCGTGGTCGCCGTTGGCATGACCTTTGTGATTCTCTCCGGTGGCATCGACTTGTCGGTCGGGGCGGTGATGGCCTTCACCACCGTTTTCATTGCCTCAATGATGGGAACCCACGGATGGCCGGCACCGGCGGCGATCGCGGTGGCGGTTGCCATCGGAACCACTTTCGGACTTTTCCAGGGCTGGATCATTCATCACTTCCGCATTCCGGCGTTCCTCGTGACCCTTGCCGGGATGTTCCTCGCGCGCGGCATGGCCTTCGTGGTCAGCCCGGGGTCGATCGAAATCCGGGATGCATTCTACGACGACCTCGGAGAACGCGGCGTGCCCCTCGGCGATGGACTCCTGCTGACGGTCGGGCCGCTGATTTTTCTGCTCCTGCTGGCCACCGGGATGGTGGTGGCGCACGGCACCCGGTTCGGGCGGAACGTCTATGCGCTGGGCGGAAGCGAAACCAGTGCCGCGCTGATGGGCCTCCCGGTCGCGGGCACCCGGATTGCGGTGTATGCATTGTGCGGCGGGTGTGCGGCGCTGGGCGGCGTCATCTCGACGCTCGCTCTCAGCAGCGGTGATCCCACCCGCGGCACCGGACTGGAACTCGACGCCATCGCCGCCACCGTGATTGGGGGCACGGCCCTCACCGGTGGGCGCGGCTGGCTTTTCGGGACATTTCTCGGCGTTCTCATCCTGGGCACGATCAAAATGATTCTCGATTTCGACGGCAGTCTTGATCCGGCGTGGCTTCGCCTGGCCAGCGGCGGCCTGCTGCTGGCCTTCATCCTCCTCCAGAAACTCGTTGCCCGGCAATCGGTATCCTGATTCACTGTTTCCCGGTGGCCGTGCCGCTCCCGTGGCCTTGCCCCCGACCCTCTCCAGATTCCCCCTCTCTCATGAAACGCCAAGCTTTCCTTCGTCTCACTGGTCTTGCGGCTGCGGCTGCGTTCTCCTCATGCAAGCCTTCTGAAACCGGCAGCCATGCAGCCATCGGCACCCCCGGCGGCAAAACGGTGGTCGGCTTCTCCCAGATTGGGGCCGACAATCCGTGGCGCACCGCCGAGACTGAATCCATCAAATCGGAAGCCGCGAAACGGGGCATCGAATTGAAATTCTCCGACGCCCAAGGCCAGCAGGAAGCACAGATCAGCGCGATCCGGAGCTTCATCGCCCAATCAGTCAGTGCGATCATTCTAGCCCCCAAAGTCGAAACAGGCTGGGACGCAATTCTCAAGGAAGCCAAGGCCGCAAAAATCCCGGTGATCCTGGTGGACCGTGGCGTCTCGGTGACAGACCCCTCCCTGTTCGTCACCCTGATTGCCTCCGATTTCGTCGCTGAAGGCCGGATGGCCGGTGAATGGCTGGCCCAGCAGACCAGCGGCAAGGCAGGGATCGTGCAGCTCGAGGGCACGACCGGCGCCGCACCCGCAAACGACCGCAAGAAGGGATTCGAAGCCGCCATCGCAGCGCATCCTGACATGAAAGTGCTCGCGAGCCAGACCGGGGATTTCAAGCGCAGCGACGGCAAGAACGTGATGGAAGCCCTCATCAAGGCACATGGCGCGGCGATCACGGCGGTCTATGCGCACAACGACGACATGGCGATCGGCGCGATTCAGGCCCTGGAGGCGGCGGGCCGTCAGCCCGGAAAGGACGTGACCGTGGTTAGTATCGACGGGATGGGCTTCGCCTTCGAGGCCATCAAGGAGGGGAAGCTCAACTGCACAGTCGAATGCAATCCGTTACTCGGGCCGATGGCATTTGATGTGATCGCGAAGGTGCTCCGGGGGGAGGCCGTGCCGAAGCAACTGGTGCAGGAAGACCGGCTCTTTGATGCCACCAATGCACCGGCGGAGCTGCCTAACCGCAAATACTGAGCGACTGACCGGGCGGGTGACCTGCCGCCCGCCGCAATACGAAATCCCCCTGCCAGGGCACCGGGCCCACGACGCCTCGAATCGTCCGCAAACTGAACTCCATGATGACCTCCACCTTTAACGCCAAACCCCTCCTCGCGCTCCTGCTGGTCGCCTCGCCCGTCGCGGCCGATGTCACCCTGCCCGCGATTTTCAGCGACCACGCCGTTCTCCAGCGCGATAAGCCGCTGCCAGTTTGGGGCAAGGCCGCGCCCGGCGAACCGGTCGAGGTGAGCCTCGGCAAGTCCCGCGGCACCGCGACCGCCGGCAAGGACGGGCGCTGGCAGGTGGTGCTCGACGCCCAACCGCTCCCGGACGGTCCCCTGACGCTGACCGTCACCGGAAATAACCGCGTGACCCGCGAGGACATCCTGCTCGGCGACGTCTGGCTGTGCAGCGGCCAGTCTAACATGGATTGGGGCCTCGGCGGCTGCGAGGTGCCCGATGATATCGCCGCAGCGGATCATCCAAAAATCCGTCACTTCCGGGTCGGTTACAATTTTGCCAGCAATCCCGCCGACGATGTGACCGGCAACTGGGTAGCGTCCACCCCCGGCAGCGTGCCCGGTTTCAGCGCGGTGGGCTATTACTTTGGCCGCAAAGTCCACGCGGAAACCGGCGTCCCCATCGGCCTGCTGACCAGTTCAGTCGGCGGCACCAATATTGAGCTTTGGATGTCCCAAAACTCCCTGCTCGAAACCCCGGAGCTCGCTCCCTACGCGGTCCAGATGAAGGAATCGCTCACCCGTTATCAGCAGGAACTCGTGGGCATCCTGCCCGCCGCCCGCGCCTGGGCCGATGCCGGAATGGCGGCGTCCAAGGCCGGCCAGCCAGTCCCGATGCCGCCTGCCTGGCCAGAATACCCCTTCAGCGAACGCAGCATGCGGCCGCGCTGCGTCACCCTCCACCAAGGCATGATCGCTCCGCTAGCCCCGATGGCCCTCCGCGGTGCCCTCTGGTATCAGGGCGAGAACAACGCCGACGACGCGCTCTATCTTGAAAAGAAGCAGACCATGATCAACGAATGGCGCCAGCTGTTCCGCGACCCCAAGCTGCCCTTCTACTTCGTCCAACTCGCCGCCTGGCAGCCGGCCGATGACAACCCCGCCGGCGGGGGCTGGGGCGCCATCCGCGACCTCCAGCGCCGCTGCCTGACCATCCCGCATACCGGGATGGCCTGCGCGATCGACATCGGCGACGCCGCCGACATCCACCCGAAGAACAAGGCCGACGTCGGCGAGCGCCTCGCGCGGTGGGCCCTGCGTAACGATTACGGCAAGTCCAGCATGGTCGCCAGCGGCCCGCTGTTCCGCGAGCTGAAAGCCGCGGACGATCACCTCGTGCTGCACTTCGACTCCACCGGCGGCGGGCTGATGGCTGGCCGCAAGTCGGGCCGCCAGCCGGCCGCCGAGGAGCCCGGCGCGAAACTCCGCCGCTTCGCGATCGCCGGCGAGGACCGCAAGTGGGTCTGGGCCGACGCGGTGATCGAGGGCGACACCGTCCGCGTGAGCTCGCCCGCAGTCGCCAAGCCAGTCGCCGTACGCTACGCCTACAGCAACAATCCGGAGGGTGCCAACCTTTACAACCGCGACGGCCTGCCCGCCTCGCCGTTCCGCACCGACAGCTGGTAATTGCCACCACCCTCTAACCACACGAGACCTGATCCATTCATGAGATACGCCCTCACCCTGCTTCCCTTGCTCATCGCCACCGCCACGGCCGCACCCGTGCTCGATGCCCGCAATCTGCTCGAGAAGCAGGACTTCCTGGTGAACCGCGACTTCGACTGGTATGAGAAGAACATTCCCTTCTTCGACAGCCCGGACGAGGAGATCAACCAGACCTACTACTACCGGTGGGAACTGGTGACGCGGCACTTCGTGTATGGCAATCCGAACCACGGCTACGCCTTCACCGAGTTCGCCAACCGGCCGTTCTGGTCGGGTGCCTACGGCACGATCTCCTGCCCCGCCGGCCACCAGATCAATGAGGTCCGCTGGCTGCAGGACCCGCGATATGTGAGGGATTTCATCCGTTTCTGGATGCGCCACCCCGGTGCCCAGCCGCGCAACTATTCATTCTGGGCCGCCGATGCCGCCTGGGCCGCCCACCAGGTCAACCCCCACGACCCCTTTATCACCGACCTGCTGGCCGACCTGGTCCATAACTACGAAGAATGGGAGAAGCGCGGCTGGGTCGAGGACATGGGGCTGTTCTGGCAGACCGGCCACGACGACGGCATGGAGTTCGACATCAACGCCCAGCAGACCAAGGACATCCTCCGCGGCGGCCAGTCGCTGCGCCCGAGCTTCAACGCCTACATGTGGGCCGATGCCACGGCCATCGCCAACATCGCCAGGCTCAAGGGCGACGGCGCCACCGCCGGGGTCTTCGCCACGAAAGCCGCGCGGATCAAAACGCAACTCGAGAAGCTGCTATGGGACCCCCAGCGCGAGTTCTTCTTCCCGATGAGCAACCAGGAGCACGAGAAGGACGGCCACGTGGTAAAGAAGCACACCCTGACCTACCAGACCGGCAAGTTCGCGGGCAGCAAGCACGGCCGCGAGCTGCATGGTTATGTGCCGTGGGCCTTCAACATGCCAAGCCCGGGCTTCGAGGACGCCTGGCAGTTCCTCACCGACGAAAACTTCTTCCAAGCACCGTTCGGTCCGACCAGCATCGAGCGCTACGACCCACAGTTCGTCCTGAAGGACGGCTGCTGCTGGTGGAGCGGCCAATCATGGCCCTTCGCCACGACTCAGACGCTGAAGGCGATGGGCAACCTGCTGCAGAACTACCAGCAGGAGCACGTCGACCGCGCGGACTACGCCGGGCTGCTGCACACCTTCGCCGTCACCCAGCGCAAGGACGGCAAGCCCTACATCGCGGAAGCGGTCAATCCCTTCGACGGCTCGTGGAAAGGCCACGACATGGAGAACCGGAGCGAGCACTACTTCCACTCCGGCTTCACCGACCTGATCATCACCGGCCTGGCCGGCCTCCAGACTTCCGAAAGCGACACCCTCGTCGTCAACCCGCTGGCACCGCCGAGTTGGGATTACTTCGCCCTCGACCGCGTCCACTACCACGGCCACCAAATCTCTATCATCTGGGACAAGACCGGCGGGCGCTACCAGGCCGGCAAAGGCCTCCAAGTGTTGGTTGACGGCGAGAAGCTGGCGAGCTCGCCCGAACTCGCGAGACTCACGATCAAGCTCCCGGCCTTGAAGGTGATCCCCGTGGATGAAAACCCGCCGATGAACTATGCTGTCAACAACGACGGCGACTACTACCCGCGCTACATGGCGTCCTATGTCCACCCCGGCAGCTCGCTGGCGAAGCTGAGTGACGGCCAGTATGTCTACGACATCCGCCCGAGCAACCGCTGGACCACCACCGGATCGCCGAACGGCGAGGACTCGTTGGAAGTGGACTTCGGCAGCAAACGGCCGGTCGATACCGTGAAACTCTACGTCGTCGACGACGGCGGAAACGGCGAAGGCAAGGTCACGGCACCTGCCAAGATCCAACTCGCCCACTGGGATGGCTCCGCATGGAAACCGGTGCCGGACTTGAAGGCCTCCGCGGAAGTCCCGCTCGGCGGCCGCCCGCACACCCTGAGCTTCCCGGTCCTCCAGACCTCCCGCCTGCGCGCCGTGCTCACCCACGCCGAAGGCAGCCGCTCCGGCCTCACCGAATTCGAAGCCTGGGGCCCCGGCGTGAAACCCTACGTGCCAGCCCCGCCGCCCGCCGGCAACATCGCCTTCAACCGGACCGCCGAAGGATTCCCGAAAGCCAGCGCATCGCACTCTGACCAGTTCGGAGGGTTGGCCCCGCGCGCGATCGATGGCAAAATCATCTTCGAGGTCACTCCGGTGAACCGCTGGACTTGCTACGGCTCGCCCAACGCGAAGGATTCCTTCGAGGTCGATTTCGGCAAACCGGTCAAGGCCGGCCGCGCCGTCCTCCACCTCTTCGATGACCGCGGCGGCGTCCAGGCACCCGCAGCCTACACTATCGAGGGATGGAACGGCAACGCGTGGCAGGAAATGGCTCAACAGGTAAAATCCCCGGCGGACCCTACCGGTAACATGGCCAACCAAGTGACCTTCACCCCGGCCGAAGTCAGCAAGCTGCGCGTCATTTTCACCCACAAGGGCAACGCCCGCAGCGGGATGACCGAGTTCGAGATCTGGGAGAAATAAAGCGCCCCTCCCGATGAAAACACCGCCCGGCAGTTCCGTCGGTAGTTCCGTGGACTCCTCCCGTTGCACCCGCCGCGATGCCCTCGCGCGGCTGGCGGCGGGCGGGCTCGCGGCCTGCGGCGGGGCGCTTCGCGCGGCACCCGAGGACGAGGCCGAACTCACCTTCTTCGTCGTCGCCGACCCTCAGATTCACCTCGACAAGTGGGGCACTGCGGGCACCGAAAAGATGATCCAGGTCATCAACGGCCTGCCCGGAAAAGACTTCCCGCTCGGCGGCAAGGTGGCAGAACCGCGTGCGGTGATCGTCGCCGGAGATCTGGCCGACGTGGTCGACGACCCGCGTCATTGGGAGTGCTACAAACGCTTCTTCGATCCGAACGGCGGTGCCCTGCTGCGCTACCGGACCTTCGAGTTGATCGGCAATCACGACCTGTCGCCCGGCCTGTCCGCCGGCGGGCTTAGTCCGGTCCAGCGCGAGTTCATCGAACGCAACCGGCGCCGCCGCGGCGACGAATTCCACTTCGACGCCGACCACTATCACTACTCCTGGAATTGGGGCCCGCTCCACCTGGTCAACCTCAACCTTTTCCCCGGTAACCGGCCCCGCCCGGTCTACCATCGCGAGGCCCCGTGGAACGACCCACGCAACAGCCTGGACTTCCTGCGCGATGACTTGAAAACCCAGGTCGGCGACAGCGGCCGCCCGGTGGTGCTGATCTGGCACTACGGCCTGCGTGGCTGGGGGCTTGAAAAATGGTGGACCCCGGAAGACCTCGCGAACCTCAAGGAAACCATCGTGCCCTACAACGTGGTGCTCATCCTCCACGGCCACGAACACGCCTACGCCCGCTACGAATGGGAAGGCTACCCGGTCTTCATGTGCCCCTCGCCGCAGCAGGATCGCGATCCCAAGACACCCGGGATCCCGAGCACGCCCAAAGGCTTCCTCGTGGTGCGATTAAAAGGCAAGGAACTGCAAATCGCCCACCACCACGACAGCCGCTGGGGCGAGACCTGGACCCGAAGCATTCCGCTAGGCAAGTGAGAGCCCCCGCCTCAGGGCTTCAAGCTCGCAGGACAAGCCACCAGATCGACCAACTGCGCGGGGGGCATCGTCGGGTCCAGGACCGCAGGCCTCATCGAATCGGGCAACTCCCCGCGCTTCCCGATCTCCGCCAGCGGGATCCGCGTCCTCAAGAATTCAATTAAATTCAATTTCGCAGCTAAATTACGAAGGAAATCATTTCCACAAGCATCCCACAGGATAGTTATAAAGGATGGGCCGGAGGGGATGAAATTGGGTGGCGGAGCGGGGAGCCTGGGTTGAATTGGGGTTACGATGCCAACCAAAATAACTTCGTCTCCATCCGCCCAGCCACCACGCCATCATCTCAATGTGGCGGGCGTAGCTTCTCAAGTATATTCCGCAGGGGATCATCCAGGCCGCCGCGCGGGAGCATGGGGTGGACGCCCAGGCCCGCAGCTACTCCGTCTGGAGCCATCTTGCGGCGATGGTGTTCGTGCAGTTGGCGCACGCCTTCAGCCTCAATGATGGCTGCGACTGGCTGCGTCTCAAGCGCCGGGCGATCGCCGGGTTTGGGGTCACGCCCCCGGCACGCAACACGCTGGCCCATGGCAACAAGGGGCGTCTCCTGGGTCACGCGGGCCAAGGACAACTTTCAATACACCGTGGTGCGCCGGTTGCCGGTTCCGGCCAGCGGCCGCATCCGCAAGGATGAAATCGTCCGGCTCAAAGGGCCGAAGGGCCGGACCAAAAAGTTCCAGGGCTGGACCCTGCG
>CAJBME010000204.1 GCA_903954065.1 uncultured bacterium | reverse complement strand
TAGTAGGCGGCCTTGTACCACTCCTCCTCGTTCGGGAGAAAATAATCGGCATCGGAAGACCGCGGCCCGACCACGTTGTAGCCGGTAAACTGGTAGGTACCGGATTCCGTGTCGCTCTCATCACGCGCGCCATTGTTGATCCAATTGGCATAGCGCATCGCATCAACGGCGGCGACAAAATAGACCGGGCTTTTCTCGTAACCTTCCTGGACCGTGTAGGTATAATAGTTGCTGTCATCTCCTTCGCGGGTGATTTTCATCCCGCCATCCCAGAGCGTATTGGGATCCGTCTTGGCCTTGGCATTGAGGAACGCGGCGTATTCGGTGTTGCTCACCTCGTATTTCCCGATTTGGTAAATGTAATTGACCGTGCCTTGAGAGCCCGAGCCGTTCGAGAAATCGACGTCAGGAGGGTTGCCCGGATTACCGATGGTGACGAACCTATCTTGATCGGAGGCGGGCGCCCGGAACGTTTTCGTGCTGTTCGGCAGGATCAGATTTCCCTGGCCCGCCGCGGCGTCCCGAACCCCGTTCACCGTGAGCGTATATGTCTGACCGGGTGTCTGCGGACTGGTGGTCAGCCGAACCGTCGAGCCGTTGATGACCGTGACTTCCTGAATGGACAGTCCACCGTTCAACTGGTAATAAGATAAATTCGCGGCGGTAGCTTCCCGGACCAACTCGGAGAAGGTGACCGTCACATAAATATAGGCGGTGTTCGACACCACGCCTTGGATCGTAGGCGGCACCACGTCGGCTTCGACCGTCAATTCGGCGTTGGCGGACGGAACACTGATGCCGGGCAGGAGGAAAACCGCGCGGTAGAGCGAGCGATTCTCGCTCAGAGAAACCGGAGGGGTCGTGTAACTGGCGGCATTCGCTCCATCGATGCCCACCCCGCCCACCTGCCATTGAATTTGCATCCGGTCCTGGGGAGCGCCAGCGACAGTGGCCGCGACCGACCCGAACTTGGCCCGACGATTTTCCGTCACCGTGGTGGGAGCGGGCTGTTCGGTGACATTGATGGTGGCGTTCGCATAGGGGGCAATGACGGCCAATTCCGCAAGGGAGAAGAAGCCGTCGCTCGAGGTAAGGGGGCTTTGGGCTTCGAACCGAACGACGCGGCCGTTCACGCCCGGAGGAAGGTTGTAAGCCACGCTTCCGGTCGGGCGCCCGGGGTAAAGGCGCCGGAAAACCTCGCTGCCGTTGCCATCGAGAATGACAATCTGAAAGTCGTCATTGCGCACGCCGCAGGCATTGAACATCGCCTGGCATTCATCGGCAGTGACGGTACGGAACCAGACTTTAACGCGTCCGATCGGGCGGGTTTGGCCGAGATCGACTTCCCACCAAGCGGCGTCCTCGGCGAAGCCATTCAACGTCACTGAACCGTTGTTGTAAAAGCCGTCGGTATCCCCGTCCGCAGCGAGCCAGGCGACACCTTCGCCGTTGACTTGGTCGGAGGATTGACTGGCCACCCCTCCGATCGCCCAGTCGAGTTCGTAAAAGTCCGGGGTGGTGCCGGTGAGAGTCACAGGGTCCATGGCGTTTCCCGCCAGGTCGGTCAGGCCCTGCAAGGTCAGGCTATAAGCGGACCCGGGAGCCGGAGCGGACCGGACGGAAAGAATCACCTTCCGCAGGTTCGGGGTCAGGACCGCTTCGTCGACGCTGGCACCAGCGAACGTGTATTGGCTGGCATCGATGACGGAATTCTCATCAAGCGCTTCGTTGAACAGGATCGAGACGCGCAGGACTTGGGCGTTGCCGGCGCCGGATCCGACCAGTTCGGACGCGGCATGAGAAACGACGGCGGGCGGGGTTTCGTCGTCTTGCGCGAAGGCGCGCTGGGGACTGACCAGCACAAGAAACCCGAGAAGAGCTCCGGCTGCAATGGGTGGTGTTTTCATGGGTATTTTGAAGGTTGTGGTTGTTATGCCACTGATGCTCGCCCTCCGAATGCCAATGACGGGGGATTGCTCCGGTGAGGCTGGCAGAACCGGCACGGAAATGTAAAGTTAAAAATGTAAAAAAAAATATTGCATTAGATTCGGTACTTTTCGGTTCTGAGCGGGGCATGCCAAGCCGCCGCCCTTGCCTCTGGGCACGTTTAATTTCACGGGCCGAGAATCCGCCGCTTCGCTAGGGGTCTGCGATGGGGGGCTCAGTTTTCTTTTAAGGCTTACTCTCGTCCCGAGCGCTCCGCGCCGGCGCCAGTCCCCTGCTTCTGCATGGCCCGAAAAATCCGGAGTTGACCATAACTCAGGCGCCCATCCAACTGCGCGAAAACCGGGCTCATCGCTTCGGAATCATGCCCGGCAAAGGCCTTCCGCATTTCGGCTTCTTCGGCTTCGGTGTAGAACGCCCGGGGATCGAGAACGACCCCTGACTCGATGGCTGCGGCCAGATGGGTTTCGATCGTGCTGACGCCGAGGTCGCGAGCGGCGGCGATCTCCACCGCGCTGCGCCCGGCCCGCCACTGGCGCAATGATTCCGCTGCCGTGGTACTGAGGACGTTTTCCACCTTCATTTTCCGGACTGGCGGCGGAGTGACGGCCAGCGGAGCTGGTGACTGGCGCTGGTGGGTGGTCAGCCACTCACTGACGGCGGCCATAAACGGACGGCCAAAGTCCTTGAGCTTTTTCTCTCCGACCCCCGGGACCGTGAGAAATTCTCTCTCTCGTTCAGGATAGAGTCGAGCGAGGTGACGCAATGTGACATCGGAGAAGACGACGTAAGGCGGCACGCCGAGGTCATCCGCCAGACGTTTGCGCACCAGGCGCAATTCCTGAAACAAACCTTCGTCGCATGGAATATCGCCCGCTTTAGCAGCACTGCTGCTCGCCGAGCCCGCGGTCCGCGCGGGCGCCGCACCGCCAGCACTCACCTCGCGCGCCAACATGACCGGCGTTCGTTCTTTGAGCAGCGTCATACCCGCCGGCGTCACCGAAACCGTGGCATACCCGTCTTCACTCAAGCGAGCCCACCCGCGGCGAACCAGCTGACGCCCAAGCGCCACCCACACCGCCCGGCTCTGGTCCCGCCCGACACCATACGTACTCAATGCCTGATGCCCCCACTTGGAAACTTTTTCCGTCTCGCCCCCACACAACACATCCGCCAAATGCTGTAACCCAACCGAAAACTTACTGTGCTGCTGAATGCGGAAAATACAGCTCAAGAGCTTCTGGGCATCGATCGTAGCATCATACATCTCTCTGGGGTCGAGACAGTTGTCACAGGATCCACAGTTCTCGTCAGGCCATGCCTCGCCAAAATACCCCAGCAACGAGACCCGCCGACAGCCGGATTCCTGCGCATACCCCGCCATCTGCCGCAACTGCCGCGTCGCCATCGACTTCGCCTTCGGATCGCTGATCTCATTAAAAAACCGCTCGTTCTTGACCACGTCAGCCCCCGAAAACAGCAGCAAACAATCGGACGGCAGCCCGTCGCGCCCCGCTCGCCCCGTCTCTTGGTAATACCCTTCCAGGTTTTTCGGCAGGTCCGCATGAATGACATACCGGACGTTGGGTTTGTTGATCCCCATCCCAAAGGCCACCGTCGCACAGACGATCTTCGCCTCGTCCCGCAAAAAGGCATCCTGGTTCCGCGCGCGCTCCGACGGCTCCAGTCCCGCATGATACGCCACCGCACTCAACCCCTCGTCCCGCAAGGCCAACGCCAATGACTCAGCCGTCTTGCGCGCCTGACAATACACAATACCCGACTCGTCCGCCCGCGCCCGCGCAAACTCCCACACCTGCTGCACCGCCTTGGATTTGGGAATCACCCGGTACGAAAGATTCGGACGGTTAAAACTGGCAATAAAAACCTCGGGCGATCGCAGCTTGAGCTGACTCACAATGTCCCCGCGCACTTGCGCCGTCGCCGTGGCCGTCAAAGCCAAAATCGAAAGATGCGGGAATTTTTCGCGAACCTGACTGAGTTGCCGGTACTCCGGCCGGAAATCATGTCCCCATTCGCTGATGCAATGCGCCTCATCCACCGCCAGCGCCATCGCCTTCCACTCGCCCAAACGCGGCAGAAAATCCGGCATCATCAGCCGCTCCGGCGCCACATACAGCAACTTGTACCGCCCCTGATCAAGTCCGCTCAATCGATGATACATCTCGCCGCCGTCCAGCGTGGAATTGATAAAGGTCGCCGCCACCCCCGCCGCCTGCAATTGATCGACCTGATCCTTCATCAACGCAATCAAGGGCGAAACTACCACCGTCAATCCATCACACACCAACGCCGGCAGTTGATAACATAAACTCTTGCCCGCCCCCGTCGGCAAAATCGCCGCCACATCACGCCCCGCTACCACCGCCTCCATAATCTCGCGCTGCAACGGCCGAAAATCATCGTAGCCAAAGACCTGCTTCAACTGGCTCCTCAACCCGCCACTCACAGAAAATGTCACGCCCGCTTCCGCCTCCGCCAACACGCTGCGAAAATAGGGCGAATTGCCAGTCCGGGACGTCGATACCCCAGCGGCACCTCCATCCCCCCGTAGCCCATCAGGAAGTTTTTTCACGTTCACAAAATGAGTTTAAAATGAATTGTCGATCCCCCCGCCGACACCCGCGCCGCCGCCCCCGGCAACTCTCCCCTCACCTCCATCCCAGCCGCTCCCTCGAGGCTGTTCCCGCCAGCCCGCTTCGGCACAAGCCACCAGCCGGGCTCAACGCGGCGCCCCGCTCGGACCACACCGCGTTGATCACCTTCCCACCAACAGCTCCCGGCCCCGCCGGTTTGGAAGGCACCGCCGCGGCGCCCCGCGGCGCGGGCCAAGGGAGGGCGCCGCGCTCCGGAAGAGCCGGCGGAGAAGGACGTGGGAAGGAATGAGATAATCAGCATGAAAGACGACTTTCTGGACAGCACAACTGTTCTTTTGATTAACTCATGACACAATGATCGCGGCGGCCGCGCCATCCGCGGGGTATGCCTACTTTTTGTCCCAGCCGCGTGTTTTGATGAGGGTTTCGAGTTCCGCCCGGGCCGGGTAGGCC
>CAJBME010000203.1 GCA_903954065.1 uncultured bacterium | reverse complement strand
CGGAGGTAATCGGCAGCGGGTAGGGCAGCCAGTAGGGGGCCATGACCCGGGCGGTATACGCTGCGTGGACGCTGGCCAGCAATGCTTCAGCCTGCGATGGGGTGAGGATGATGGCGGTTGTCCAGCGACAATTATAAATTCCCTTGGCGACAATTAGAATTGACCCCTGGCGACAATGGGGGCGCTGCGGCGATTTCGGGGGGTACCCGGCGGCCGGTTTTTAGGCCTTCTCGGCGGCCTTGGGTCCCGCTGGCTGGCTCCGTCGAACTCAAGGATGATGGCGTGATACACCAACCGGTCGATGCCCGCCATGGTGGTCATGGGATCTTAGAAGATCTGGTCCCACTGGCTGAAGACCAGATTGGAGCTGGGGGACGGGAGGGGAGAAGTCCCCTTGGGGATTTAGGGGGAAACCAACGGGGTCGAGCTGCCTCAGCTCGGCGGGGTTTGGGGCGGCAGCCCCATGGGTCGCACGGAGCTAGTCCCCGGCTGGTTTGGGCTCTTTCTCGCCTGCCTTCTTCACCCGCTGGCTCGCGCCGTCGAATTCCAGGATGATCGAGTGATGCACCAGTCGGTCGATGGCCGCCATCGTCGTCATCGGATCCTTGAAGATCTGGTCCCACTGGCTGAAGACCAGATTCGAGCTGATCAAGAGACTCCGCCGCTCGTAGCGTTCGGCGAGCAGCGTGAAGAGCACCTCCATCTCTTCCCGGCTCTGCTGCACGTAGCCGATGTCGTCGAGGATGAGCACATCGTAGCGGTCGAGCTTTTTGAGTTCGTTCTCCAACCGCAGGTCGCGCTTGGCCGCTAACAACTGGCCGACCAGTTTGAAGGTCGGACGAAACAGCACCCGCTTGGAGTGGCGCAGGATCAGCTCGCGGCCCAGCGCCGCGAGGAAATGGGTTTTGCCGCGTCCCGGCAGCCCGAAGGCCAGCACGTTGTCCCCACGATCCACAAAGCCGCCATCGATGAGCGCGGGCAACTGCCGCCGCACCTTGGGCGGCAACAACGCCTCATCCAGCGAGCTGAGCGTCTTGCCCTCCGGCAGCCCGGACTCCGCCAGCAAGCGTGCCGTGCGCTTCTGGCCGCGTTCCACCGCCTCGCTCTCGCACAGGTGGCGCAGCACCTGACGGTGGCTCCAGCCTTCCTTCTCGGCGCGCTGCATCACCTCCTCGTATTGGCCTGCCATGGTCGCCAGGCAAAACGAACGCAACAGCATCGCAGTGGGGTCCGTTAGGGCACTCATACCGCCACCTCCTTTTGTTGGGTTAGCTCGTCGGGCCCCCCTTCCTCCCAGCCATCCAGCAGCGCGTCATAAGCCTTCAGGCACACCACCAAGGGCGGACGCTCCCGCCACTGCTGCTGGAGATCCCTCCACGTGTGGATCATCGCCAGCACCTCCTTGGCCGAGATGACCGGGTGGGGTGCCGAAAACAGTTGTTCCAAAGCATTTTCCACCACCGTCTGCCCTTCATCGGCAGCCACCTTGAGAATCTCCAAATAACGCCGGTCCGCATCCTGACCCAACCGTGTTAGATGATCGTAGGTCGCCCGATAGACCGGTGCCGGAAACATCTCCTCGCGCCAGCGGTAGCCGGCAAACGCTCCGGGCTTGCGCAGCAAATGACCGATCACATGGCGGAAGTCGATCACCGCGCCCCGGTCGCCGCCGCCCAGCGGCAATTGCGCCACCTCCTGCGCACCCGCCAGCAAAACGATGCGGTTCTCGTAAATGCGCGCCAGCAACTTCGCCCCGATCAACCTGCTAGGAACCGAATAACTCTGCTTGCGCACCCGGATCGTGCTGTTATTCCCGACGCTCACCATCAGTTCCCGGTAGTCCGGCAAATCCGCGACCGCGGTCTCCCTCATCGCCGCCAACTCCTCACCCAAACGCTTCGTTCGGAGCCGGTTGGCCGAATCCAACACCCCGATCAAAAACCCGTCATACTCCTCCTCGCTGGAAAAATCCCGGCTGCCACGCAACAGCAGGTGCTGGCCGATGCGCCGCTTCAAATGCCCGTGGGCGCTCTCGCAGGAACCGTTCTCCTGCGGCCGGCCCACGTTGATCGTGCGCGGTTCGATGCCGTAGTGCGCACAAATCCCCAAATACTCCTCGTTGAACCCACGCTCCGCGCCATCCCGCTTCAACTGATGGGTCGCCGCCGAGGAGTGATCCGTTAGCAACTGCCGCGGCACCCGGCCCAAGCGCCCCAGCGTCGCCTTCAAGCCACCGCGCAGCGACAGCGACGACTCGCTCTGCGCCCGCACCGCCCACTCCCAGTTCGAATACGGCAGCACCGCATGGAACAACTTATGCGCCAAAACCTTGCCCTCGATCATGACCCCCAGGCCGCCCATCTCCGTCCAATCCACCGCCAGCACCTCACCGGGCTGGTGATCCTGCGTGAAAAACACCTCCTTCTCCGGTCCCTCCGCCAGTCGCCAACTCCGCACCCGGCGCTGGAACGTGCGTAACAACCCCTCCTTGATCCCGCCGGGATGGCTTTGCGCCAAATGCTCGAACAGCGCCTTCGCCTCCAGTTCGGGCGCCTGGCCTAACATGGCCAGCGCCTGCGGCCAGACCGCTTCCAGCGGGTCTTCCCGCGTCCTCCAGGTGTGCGGCGTCTGCCGCTGTTCCAACACATCGTCCTGCCGCAAATAATTGCGCGCCGTATTGCGGGACATCCCCGCCTTGATTGCACTCATGCTGATGTTTGCTCCTTGGTTGCGCTCGCTGACGAGCTTGGTGAGTTGGGTTCTTTTGACCACAACCCAGAGCAGCACCCGCCGCCCCAACCGGTGTCAAACGGCATGCCGTCTCACCCCAAAAAAAGCCCTCCCAACTGGGCAGTTTTAATTGTCGTCAGCGCCCAGCTTTAATTGTCGTCGCACAGCCATGGGAATGAATCCATTCCTCGTGGGCTTGCTGATGGCCATACCGCGCTTCATCGACGCCTTGCTGGATCCATTGATCGGCGCATGGTCGGACAACAGCCGGTCGCGCTGGGGACGCCGCAAGCCGTTCATGGTCGTGGGCGGAATCGGCGCCGGGTTGTTTTTTGTGGTGCTCTGGTGGCTTCCAGGCGGCTGGAGCGAGATGGGCAAGTTCTGGTATTTCCTG
>CAJBME010000202.1 GCA_903954065.1 uncultured bacterium | reverse complement strand
TTACACACTCTGCGCGGATACTCCTTCCCGGCAGTATCGAGCGCGATGCAGAAGGCGATCCGGCGTGGAGACGCGAAACTGGCCGGCTATTGGGCGCTTGAACTTTGGGCGAGCGGATTCGGCCAGTATGTCTGGCGGCGCTTGCTAACTGTGAGCGCGGAGGACTGCTGGGCATTCGCGTCAGGTTAACGCGTAAATGACTGATGCTTAGCAATTTGGACCAAAAATAATCACAATAAAAGCTTGACAAGGCGAGCGGGCCGGCAAGCTCGGTATGTCAAAAGCCTTACCCGCCGGCCGCTCGTGGCCGAGCCTGCCCGACCTTGATCTGATCGCAAGCCAATCCCGCTTGATCATCCGCAATTCCCGCAAATTCACCGCCGCCGGTTTCCTGCAATCCCTGCTCAGCTCCGTGGCCACCGGACTGGCGTCGTTGAACCAGATCGCAGGCGACCTCAAGGACAGGGATCATCCGGGCATGGCACGCCAGTCCCTTCACGAGCGTTTCGACATCCGCTCCACCGCCTTCCTCATGGCTGTTCTTGGGGATCTCATGCAACAACGCTACAGCACCGCCGCCACAGCGATCGAGAGTAGCGAAATCCAACGTATCCTCATTGAAGACGCCTCAAGCCAGGTCATGCCGAAGTCCAACGCGGACGCATTCCCCGCGCACGGCAACCACTGCGGAAAGACCGCCGGGGTGAAGATCGACTTGGCTTTTGACATACTAACCGGTTCCATCGTGAGCCACGGCCTGTACGCCGCCACCGAGCAGGACAAATCCATCGGCAAGGAGTTCATCATCGAGGTGCGGCGGGGTGATCTTGTATTGCGGGACATGGGCTACTTCAGCCTCAGCGAGTTCACCGCCATCGAGTTGCTGGAGGCCTGGTGGCTCACCCGCCTGCCGTTGACCACCGGTGTCATGTTGGCTGATGGACGCACCCTGGAGAAATTGCTCAAAAGCTTCAAGGGTGACATCATCGACATCGATGCCATCGTCGGGGAACAAGGCAAGAAGTGTCGCATCGTCGCCATGCGCGCGGCCCCGGAAGTCTCAGCGGCCCGGCGGGCCGAACGTCGTAAGAAAGCCCGGGAGTGCGGCAAGAATCCCTGCCCGAAAGGTCTTCTCCGCGACGGGTGGCACCTCATGCTAACCAATCTGAGCAAAGAGCAAGCGGACGTGAGCCAACTCGCCGCGATCTACCGTGCCCGCTGGGCGGTGGAAATCCAGTTCCGCGCATGGAAGCAGGCGCTCAACCTCGGCAAAGCCCTTAATCGCAAGAGCAACGAACATCATCTGCAAGCCCTGGTGCTGGCAGGGATGATCGCCCACCAGCTAGGAATGAGGATCGCACAGCGGATCGGAAACATAGTCGGACGGGCAAGGCTGAGTTATGAAAAACTCTATGACCTGCTAGCCGTGCGACTGATCAAATCCCGAGATCTGGCAGAGTTAATCGCATTCGATCCCGACCCGAGGCACGTCGAACGAGACAAGCGAACCCGGAAATCCCCCGTAGAATCAGGTATCCTGGCCTAAACCTGACGCGAATGGGCTCCGGCCGCATTGGGCAGGAAAATTTTCCCGGTAAAGCCGCTTTCGGTCCATTGCCCGCTGACCATTACAACCTTCTCATTGGGAATATCACTGACGGTGACAAGATGCCCGAGTCCATCTGCCTCGACCGGCAATGCGACGGGAGTGTTCGAAGAATCCCACAATCCGACTTTATGCGCTGCGGTTACCGTGGCGGTGGCTGTGCGGCTGAGAACTGAGACGACCCAGCCTGAATCGGTGATTTCGC
>CAJBME010000201.1 GCA_903954065.1 uncultured bacterium | reverse complement strand
TCAGAAGTTCTTTTTAAGAGAAAAGGGGTGGCATTGGCAAGAAAAATCGAAAAAGCCTTCACTTAGCGGTGTCTTGCCTCGCAGTTCCCGTTCTAAACGCAGAGGTAGCCAGCCTTGACCTTCAGGTGGTGGGAAGGAGACCGCCCATTTGTGAGTTCTTCATAATAGGCGCGGGCCTTTTCCTTCGGGAGTGCTAACAAATCGAAACCCTCGGCCGTTGTCCAGGCCACGAGTTTCATCCAGGTGGCAGCTTGGCTGTCGGTCGCCGGAGGCGTGCAAAAAAGTTTCTCGAAGAGCGCCTTGGAGCGAAGATGACTTCGCCAAGCCGTGGCCTTCCCGGCTGCTCGTGGACTTATCTGCGGTTCATGAAAGTAGCCAGAGCGTCTCGCTCTGGTTTTGAAAATAATCCAGACCGGGACGGTCTGGCTACCGTCTGGACTCCCGCCGCCTTCGACGGGCTGGCCCACATCCGTCTCAACCTGTGCCGTGGGTGTCGCGGGCTTGGCCGGCGATGCCAAAAACGCCGCCTCACCCCCCTCATCGGGGTGAGGCGGAAAATGAAACTTTTCCGATGGGTCGTTGTCCTGAGAATCCGTCGTCATGGGTGAAGCCTATGATCGCCGGGCCGCGGATTGGAGGGTGATCGATCCGGCGCGGAGGCGCTCGGTGCTGGCCGGTGCTAGACTCGATACTGCACCAGCGAAACGTGATGTTCTGTGAAAACGAGGACCGCCAGACGCCCCGGGACGAGGCTATACGAAATCGGACGCGTTCACGTTTTTGTTTACGTTTTCCCTTTCCTTATCCGATAACTCCTTGATTATTAGACATGTGCCCCGGCCGGGAATCGAACCCAGATTTCTATTCGACGATGAGGGTGCCGCGCATGAGGCGCCAGTGACCGGGAAACGTGCAGAGGTACGGGTAACTGCCGGGGCGCGTGGGGGCGGTGAAAACGAGTTTGGCTTCCTGTCCGGGCTGGACCAGTGGCGTGGCGTGGAGCACTTTGGCGGAGGTGGGGATGTATTCCCGGGCTAGTCCGTCCGGCTGGCTGGCCAGTAAGTCGGCGAGAGTGCCCATTTCCTCGGTGGCCCCCGGTTCGACGATCAGCAAGTTGTGGAGCATGACGTCCGGGTTTTTGAAAACGAGGTGGACTGGGGCCCCGGCCTTGACTCGGACTTCGGCTGGAGTGAACCGCAGCTGATTGGGGAGGGCCTGCACGACGACGGCGTCGCCGAGGCCGGCCTGTTCTTTGTCGTAGGCCGCGGCCATGACCTGCAATCCGCCGGCCTCATCCGCCACCTGCGCCATGGCGAGCGGCTGTCCGAGTGGGTCATACAAAAACACGGGTGGCCGGGACTTGGTGTTGCGGAACTGGATCTCGATCACATTGAGACCCTCACGCAGGGTCAGCTGAACTTGTTGGTCGTTCAGCCACATCGAGTCCGATGACAACACGGGCGTGCCATTCATGAGGATGTCAAGATACCCGTGACGGACCGAGAGCACTGCCGGCTGCGCTAGTTCGGATTGCACAAACGTGCGCCAGGTCCCTTGACCCGCCTCCAGCCATGCCGTGAGCTGCGTGTTGGGAGCAATTTCCAAAACCGGAATGCTGCGGCCAAGCGCGGGTTTGGTGCCGTGTCTGAGATCATCAAGCATGTGTTGGACATCATCATTTGGATTCCGCACGGCTTGCAGGGCGATTTCTACGGCGGGCAGGGTGGGACGAAGGTGGGCTACGGCGTCTACGACTTCCATCTGCACGCGCGGATGCGGGTCGGTCGCGCTCGACGTCAGCATTCCCGCCGGGTCCGGAAGGCGATCCGCTTGAAACCGGACCAGACGCACGGCCGCGGCTCGATGAACGGCGGACGTGGATGACAATAATTCCGCTAGCAGGGCGGGCCGGCTCGCCCCCAATCCTTCAGCGACAAAAAGCGCCTCCAGTGCGTGCTGGGCAAAGTCGGGGCCGGTGCGGTCGAGCGCGGCCGCCCATTCATCGAGCGCTGGCAGCGCGGACGGGCCCGCCTTGCGGATTTCGATGCGCGCATGATGGCGGATGATGCTTTGCGAGTGTTTGAGTAGCTCGAGGCAGGCCGCCATGCTGGCGCCTTCGATCTGTGGAAATTCTTTATTCAGAGGACGATCCGTGGATCGGACGCGCCAGATGCGGCCGTGGTCATGATCCCAGTGAGGGTCGCGCATCGCGTGCTGAGCATGGCCAATGATGGGGCTGCAGAAATCTGAGATGTAGAGCGCCCCATCGAATCCGAATTCCACATCAGCTGGCCTAAAGGCGGCATTGGGGGAGCTGACGAGATCGAGGCGGTCGTTGCCGCGGACCAGACCCTGATCGTAATCGTAGGTCCACATGGAAACGGTGTAATTTCCCAGCAGGGAAGCCGTAATCATGCCTTGCTGACGGGATTCCGGAAAATTCGGACTGGAGATGCTGGCCGCGGCCGATCCCTTGCCATTGCTGCCAGTATTCCCGTAGGCGAATGGATGATACACTCCGAGTGGAGTCCATGTCAGAGCGAGGGTGTCGAGCGGCAGGCCGTCACCATACATTTGGAAAAGACTGCCGGTCGCATCATAAGTGATTTTCCATGGGTTTGGCGTGTTGCTTTGCCATTCGGTTTCGACCCGTCCGGTGCGTGGATGAAGGCGGTAGGTGGTGGCATCGATGCCGCGGACTACGCCGAATGGGGTTTCGAGCTGTGACCGGTGAAACACGCCGTCGCAGAAAAGCACGTGGCCGAGCGGGTCGGCGGCGATCATGCCGCCGTGGTGCGAGTCGGTGACATCGATACCGCGGAAAAATTCTTTTTTGGTATCGGCCCGGCCGTCGCCATCGGTGTCGTTCATGAGCCAGAGTTTCGGTTGTTCGGAAACGAGCACTCCCCATTCGGTGAAGGCGATGCCGTCGAGGGCGTCGAGCTGATCAGCGAAGGTGGTGCAGCGGTCTGCCTTGCCATCGTGGTTGGTGTCTTCGAGTACGATGACCCGGTCCTCGGGCGGGCGGCCGGGAACAGTGTGTGGAAACGACGGCATGGTGACCACCCAGAGGCGGCCGCGAGCGTCAAAAGCGATCTGCACCGGGTTCCTCAGCTCGGGAAATTCTGCTTCGGAGGCAAAGAGGGTGACCTCGTATCCATCGGCTACTTTGAATTCAGCCAGCGCCTCCGCCGGTGGACGGATGATGCCGGTGGCGTCGCCATCGTCGTTGCCTTTGATCGGTGGCATCGGTGGTAACCACGGCGTTGGAATGTCTTGCGTCCGTGAGTCGCCGGAGGCGGCCAGCGCATGCACCCCGGCTTCCGTGGCCTCGATCATCTGATGATAGCGCGGGATTTCGGCGTCGTTTTCTTCCTGTCGTTTGCGGACTCCATAATAGAGGTCGGCATTTTTCGGACGCACCACTTCGGCCACGTAATAGTTTTTCCGGGCGACGGCGCGGGCGACATTCTGGATGCGCGTCGGGTCCGGGGTGATGGCGGGTGCTCCGATGAGGGCCTTGGCGATGACGCGGGCCATCAGGCGATTTCCCTCTTCATTGAGGTGCAGACCGTTGGAAGTGAGAGGAGAGTCGTTTTCAGCATACGCCAGCTGGCTGGCGTAGAACAAATCGACGTAGAGAGCACCGCGGGCGCTGGCGGCCATGAGGATGGCTTCCGCGTAAGCGCCAATAGCTTCGTTGCGCACGGCCGCGGCTGGCCCGGGGCCCCCGCCCTCCACGGCGGTCGGGGCCAGTAAGACGAGGGTCGCTTGCGGATGAAATCGGGCGAGCTGATCGAGATAGGCGGCCAGTTGCTTCCGGAAATCTTCCAGCCCCGGCCGGCCGGCAAACGATTCATTCATGCCAAAACCAGCGATCACGACCTCCGCGGGCCAGCGGCGCAGGAGCGACTTCATGTGTTCTTCATACCCTTCCGGTCGCAGCCGGTAGCCGACCTCGTCGCCCGTCCACGCAAAACTCCGAAACTGAAGTTTTTTCTCCGGCTGTGCCAGCTGAATCATGGCTTCCAGTTCCCCGTGCTCACAGAGGCGTTCGACCATGGAGTTGCCGTAGCAGACAATGGTGTCTCCCGCGTCCAGTGACACGTCCGCGGGAGCGGTGGCCAGTGCGAGTAGGCTGGCGAGCAGGGAGGGGAGGACGCGGCCAATAAAGAAGGACATGAGATGAGGTGAAGTGACGGGTGCGGGGAAGGCGGAAGAATGGAGAAATGGCTTGTCGCAGGGCCCGCAAGAGGCGGGGTCGGCGGGGTAGCCAGAATCAGATTCTCACAAAATGGCCGGTCCGCCAAGACCGGTCTTGGTCCAAAACGGCCCCGCTCCTCCCCGCCCCCGTAGCACCCGCGTTAGCCGGAAATCTGTCCAGAGCCTGGATTCCGGAGCCACGGTCGGTAGGGCGACGAAGATGTGGCTCACGTCCCTTCGCGCTCAGGCGAGCGGCCGAATCCGCGAGTCATGGTGTCTGGGTGGTTCAAACAAGTGACAAAAAAGACGTGTTCGACGTTTTTTGTTTGGCGATGGAGTGTGCCTTCATTATCATCACCTCATGCAAGCCTCCCTATTTCCTTCCCTTTCTTCAGAAGAAAGCCAATCCACTGGATATTCGCTGGTGAGTTTTGAAACTGGCATGGTCGTTCGACCAGCTACTGTCGATGAAGTCATCCGAGCTACGGCGCAGGCGCGTCTGGATGGTGGATATGGACTCATTGCCGTTCGTGGTCACATGGGCGGGCCCGTTTTTATCCAGCGCGACTGCGGCGCGGGTCATCTGGCTGGAAGGTGACTGGCGCCGGCAGGGGCGGGGAGGGGCATCTGAGCGAGGGGGAAGGGACTGATTTTTGGGAGTTTATGCAGGCGCCGAGTTGGGGCTCGGCGTTCCCGGGAGCGCCGACCGCTCGCGGATGGCTGGCTGGCCGACAAAGCACAGCGGGAGGTGAGTGGTTGATATCCTCCGAAAACGAGCATGATGACCGCTGCCACAACGGGGAACGGGCTCGGAGGAGCGAGTTCCTACGGTAGACACAAAAATGCTAAGAAATTTTTAACCCCAACGTTCTTCAAGCCGCCATGCTGAAAAAAGTACCACTGTTGCTCGTGCTCGCCGCCACCACGGTGGTAGCGCAGGACCTGCTCGACCCGGTCGTAGTGACGGCCACGCGGTCCGCTCGCCCCGCCCGCACGGTGCCGTATACAACGTCGCTCTTCGATTCCGAATTTCTCAGCGAACAGTCGCCGCGAACATTGCCCGACGCCCTCCGATACGTCCCTGGCGTCTTCGTACAAAAAACGACCCACGGGCATGGGTCACCGTTCATCCGGGGTTTTACCGGGCGCCAAAACCTGCTGATGGTAGACGGGGTGCGCCTCAATAACTCCACGTTCCGCGGCGGTCCTGTTCAGTATTGGAATACGGTAGATCCACTCAGCATCGATCACATCGAAGTGATAAAAAGTCAGGGATCAGTTCAGTACGGTTCGGATGCGGCGGGGGGAACGGTCAACAGCTTCACCAAATCATCCCGTTTTCTGGATGAACCTGCGGGCCGCGGCTTCGGGGGAGGATCGGCCTTTTATGAATACCGGACGAATGGCGAGGGCAGTTCCATTGGTCGCCTCGAAGTTGATGCGGGAATTGGCGGGACCTTCGGGGTGCTGCTGGGCGTCTCGGCCAAAGACTACGGCGACATCGAGTCCGCGGCCATCGGACGCATGAAGAATACTGGCTATCCCGAGCAAAATCTGGACATGCGCTTTGACTGGGCCGTCTCGCCTGAATCGACCGTGACCTTGGCCACCTATCACACGAATCAGGACGACATTTCGCGATGGCACCGGACACTCGATAATCCCGGATGGATCGACGGAGGACGGGTGGCGGCCCCTGGTCGGTGGCAGGAAAACACCTTTGATCAGGAACGCTCGCTTACCTTCCTCCGGTATGCCGGCAGTGATTCGCAGGACGGTGCAGCCGTTACCCAGTGGAACGCCACTCTCTCTTACCAAACTACCGATGAGTCGGAATTTCAAAACCGTTTTCCGGAGCGGCTGAAATCGAATTCCAGCGTGCTGCGCCAGAGCTCGATTGGCGTCGACACGATTGGGGTCGATCTGGGGCTCGAGTCGCCGGCGGGCCCGGGATCATGGATCTATGGATTTGATGTGTATCATGATACGGTGGAGACGGCTGGCTATCGATCTGATTTTATGGGCGGTTCTCGTACAGAAAACCTGCCGTTGGCGGATGATTCCGACTACACGTTGTTCGGTGTTTATTCTCAATATGCATGGCGTCCGGTGGAGCGTTTCGAAGTCACTGGCGGCGTACGCTATTCGTATGCGGAAGCGATGCTGGGTCGGTTTGAGGGTGGCGGCGATGAGACTCGGCATTGGGATGATGTGGTGGGATCGTTGCGCGGGATTTATACCCTAACGGATCGCTGGAGCCTTTATGGGGGAGTTTCCCAAGCGTTCCGGGCGCCGAACCTTGACGACTTGAGCGGCAATCTGACCGCGAAATCCGGTGGGAACGTGGCTGGCGATCCGGATGTTAATCCAGAACACTATCTGACCAGCGAACTCGGCCTGCGCGGTCAGGCGGAGACCGTCTCGGGCAGTGTGGCCGGATTTTACACGCAGGTTGATGATTTGATTGTTCCGGCATTCACCGATGCCAGCATGGGGACATCGATTGCCACGAATGCGGGAGATGCGGTGGTGTATGGGGTCGAGGTGGAAGCGGCCTGGAGGTTTCTTCCGCAGTGGACACTTTCGGGTTTTGCCGCCTGGCAGGATGCGCGGACCCAGTCGGCGGTCGTGTTGGACCGTCCGTTTGTCGACAAACCAAATTCGCGTCAGCTGCCACTTTCTGGCTCGCTCGCGCTGCGTTGGAATGACGGCTCTGGAAAGTTCTGGGCTGAGGCGCGCGTGCTCGGCGCCACCAAGGAAGACCGCATCACCGCGGAGGATCAAGCCGCCGATGATCAACGAATTCCCACCGGAGGGACTCCAGGGTATCTGGTCGCTTCGCTGCGCGCCGGCTGGCAGGTCAACTCTCACCTCGATCTGACGTGCAGCCTGGAAAACGTGTCGGATGAAGACTATCGGATCCATGGATCCGGTCAAAATGAATCCGGTCTCGGCGGCGTCGTCAGCGTCAAAATGAAATGGTAGCCCGCTGCTACCGGCCCGGCTGCCCGGGCCACACCGCGAGGCCGCGTGACTAATCGGTCGGCCTGTTGGCTCCCTCGATGGATTTGACCAACTCCCCAACAGCGCCAGAGAGCGGGTGTCCGCTGGTGCCGGCAATCTCGCGCGCGGCCGGCAGAATGGCGGCCGGATCCCGATGCATCAAATCATCCAGAATCACCGTGTGCACAGACTCGGGAAGGTCCGCCCGGACAGCTAGCTGCTTCATGTCCTGATCATAGTTATCGTCGTCGGTGAAAACGAGCGCCTGCGTGATGGCGTTGACCCGTGCTCCTACCGGAGTCTGTGTGTCGGAGGCAATAGTGGCGAGTTTCTGCCCGAGTTCACGGTCGGGCAGATGGTCGTTGTTCAGCAGCTCTGCAAGATGGGCCCGCCAAAATTCCGCGGACCGCGCGGCGGTGTCGGTGTCGGTGTCTGCCCTCTGGTTTTCCTCGCTGCTGCGGCTGGCCATCGCTGCGGTCGTGTCTGGAATCGCGCTCGGGGTGAACGGCAGTCGGGGCGGTCGGGGCGGGGGTGCGGCTGGCGTCACTGTCTGCAGGTCGGCGGAGTCGCCGGCGGAGCCGAGCCGTGCGTCGTAGACGAGTTCGGCGACCGCGACGAGCAGGCCGGTGACGGCTATGAAGGGCAGAGGGAATGGTTTCATGAGCGGGCTCAGGAGGAGCGGGAGGGTGGCAGAAATCATTCAGTGGCGACCGCGGCCGTGGATTTCAGCGGTTTTCCGTTGCGGCTGGGGCGAGCGGCCCAGTCGAGCAGGATGTTGTAGTCGTAGGTGCGATCGGCGGGCAGAGTAGGAGCCGTTAGGTTGTCGATCTTGTCATAGACGTTTGACGGGGGTGTCACGACGGCGTCTTTGCCGAAGATGTAGTCCTGATCCTCGACGATGGTGCGGTAGGCTTTGTTCAGGCTCATGGCGCGCGCGGGTGACGGCGTGATCAGGTCGTAGACGTCTTTGGCGGCGGCGATTTTGACTTTGGCGATGGTGCCGTCGGGGTTGAACCAGCGGGCGGCCATTTCCTCGTTGTTGCGGAATTCGCTGCCACCTTCGGCACGGGTGAGATAGAGCTCGATCTCGCCCACGGTTTCGCCCTTATTGGGTGCGTCGGCCATGCCTTGCAGATCGATATAGCCCCAGCCTTTGGCTCCGTCGAGCTTGCGAGGAAAGCTGAAGGTTTTGTCGATGCTGGATCCGACCGAATTGTGGCAGCCCATACACGAAAAGTTTTCTTCGTGGGTCAGGAATCGGAGACGTCCTTTTCGATCTTCGATAAACCCTTGAATGGCCCAGCCGTTTCCGTTGTCGAGGCCATGTTGTTGGATGCTGGTGTACCCGGGAAGGTTTCCTGCTTCTTTTTCATTGGCTTCCAACTGATATTTTCGGGCGTACATCGACTTTCCGTAGGGTTGAACCTTCCACATGTAGCGCACTTCCTTCATGCGTGTGGAGACGCCGATTCGGCCATCCTTGTCCACGCCGAGGTAGCGCACGGTATGGAGAAACTCGGTGCCGGCCGGATAAAGGTGGGTGTCAAAAAACGTGCCTTCAGCGGCGCCTGCCCACGCCGTTTGGGCATTAACCGTATGGGAGATCATCATCTGACCGTCGCCATCGAGATCCCGGCCCGTCAGGCGTTCATCGACTGGCAGGGAACTGATGGAGGTAACACCTTTGATCGCGGCCTCGAGAATGGCTAGATTGGCTTTATAGACATCACGGGAATACTGGCCGTCTTTGCCGGTTCGAAACGGGGCGGCCAGCCGGATCATGACATCGTCGGTAGCGCCGTTGGTTGGCCAGAATGTGCTTGGAAATGGTTTGTAGTTGAAGGCTACCCAGTGGCTGCCGTCTTTGGCGAAGCCCTCAGCATCGAAGGCTTCGGCTCCCAGTTGCAGGTTTTGCAGATCGGGTATGTATCCCTTAAATCCTTTTTCTTTGAGGCGGCCCGCCAGTTCGGAGTAGTTGTCCTGATTGACATAACTCTGGATTTCCTCGTCGCTGATGGCGGCGATACGCGATTGTTTGTCTTCGAAGAGGTTCTTCCAGTGATTGGTCATGCCGACGTCGCTGAAGCTGTAAGCGGCCTGCAGATCGCGGTCGTTCATCTTGTTTTCCCGCTCCGGGATCTGGTCCTGATGGCACACATAACAGGGATTGGCCTTGGCTTCGGTGCGGGTGTAGCACTGAGGAGGCACCACGGCTTCGGCGTTATACAGAGTGTTGACCGGATGAGTGTCAGGAACCATCGGTAGCACGTCGTCCGATGTGCTGAGGTACTCGATCAGTTCCTGATAGACCGGCTTTGATTCGGCCGCGCTGTCTGGCTGGAGAATGATGATGGGCAGGACAAGGGCGCAGCGCAAAAGCGGCAGCATGGTGCAGGAGCGGGGAAATCGGGACATGACGGTCAGCAGGTTGAATAGAAATGAGACAGTGATCCTTTCGTAGGAAAAGGACGGCCCCATGCGGGGACGTCCTTCTGGTAACCAAAAAAAGTCGGCGATGACTGGGCGGGCCTCCGAGTTGGCCCGCCCGTCGGCGCACGATTACTGGTTGGTGATCGTGCGGAAGCGGCCGCGTTTCAGCGACTTGACGAAGTCCTGATTCGGGATGTTCGCGAGGTTGAACGTCCAGACCGCATCACCCATTCCGTTCGGCACCGCACTGAGGTTGGTGCTGCTTGGGTGCTGTACACAGATGTGGAATTCGGTCGGATCCGCTGGATTGAAGATCATGCCGGTCGCTTCCGATCCGCTGACACGCAGGCTCAAGAAGTGATCGAGCGACTCAGCCACGCCATCATTGTCCACATCGCGGACGAACCAGGTGTCGCCGCCGGCGGATCCGCCGTTTGGATTATCTTCGATGACGTAGATGTTGCCAGCGGCGTCGATCGCGAGGTTGTCGGGTGATCCGAGTGAGCCGGTGGTAGCAGGATGGCCCACGTTTTTGGGGCTCAAGTTGGACACCAGAGTGCGCACGATGGCTTGCCCGCCTTTGCCGGAACCCTTGTGTGTGTTGAGGATTTCGATGGAGAGGATTTTGTTCTCGGACGTGGCCGCGATGTACAAGACTTCGTTGCCATTGGCCAGACGACTGACCACCATGTCTTCCGGACGGCCATACGGAGTGGCCTTGGCGTCATCAGCCGCTGGACGGCCACCCATCGTGTTGCTGTTGGTGCGGGGGTCGTTCGTCGGGCCGTTGCGGAATGGGTCGGTGATCCCGGGAAGAGCCACACCAGCCTTGTCCGTGAGCGGGATCCAAGTGGCCGCGCCTTCACGAGTCGCCGTGACGTTGGCTCCTTCATTCCAGTTGGCGGCTGGGACGCCGCCGGTGGAAATGAAATTATCCACGCTCAGCACAAAGACTTGGCCAGGCTTGGTGTAATCACGGTGATCGCTCAAGACAAGCTTGTAGATCGATCCAGAGTTCCATTCGTCGATGAAATAAATCGTGTTTTTGTACTGGTAGCTGAAGTTGATGCCTTCATGCGAAACGTTGGGGATCCGGTTCAACTCGCGGATCTGGATGTCCTTTGGATCGGCCATCGGATTGAGCACCTCGATCACACGGCCCTCGCCGGCCCATTCTTCGGCCAAGAAAAGCGTGTCCTGCGGCGTCCAGCGGCACGGGTCAAAAGCGCCCCAGTCGTTCGTCCAGTTGCCGGTCAGACCGCCTTGGTCTCCCGCGAAAAGCACTTCCGCCTTGTTTTCGTAGATGCTGTACCGGGTCACTCCCGCGCCCACCGGCGACTCATGGGGAATGAAGAGATGGGTGCCGGCTGGATTGGCCGCCAACATGTCGAACATCGACGCCGAAGTGGCGTTGCCTCCAGTCAGAGCTGAGGCTCTGACGATGGATTGGCCTGGGCTGAGCACCGCGTTTTCCACCTCGGCGAGGCTCACCCAGTTGATTTGCAGAAGCCCTTCCGGAGCGACGAAGGGAGCGCTGAGTTCCTCGAGGGCGTTCGGGGCGACGACGGGCGCTGACTGGGTCAGCGGTGTGAACCAGAGATTCGTTCCCGCATGGAGGGCGGGCGCCGCCAGCAGACTGGCGCTCATGGCGGCATGGTTTTTCCAGTGACTGATTCGTTTCATAAGATTCGATGAAGCAGGTTGCAAGTTTTTGGGTCAGCCGGGCACCAGAGTGATGACCGACGGCGGCTTTATTGCCTTCATTTCGCCGGCTCTGCATGACTCACTTCGCAACAATATTGCCAGATAACATCACCTCCCTGGGAGAGACTCAATATGTGGTTCGTCTCAGGTAACAAAACAGATATAATTAATTATGAGAGAATATTTAATAAAATTTTAGAGTTAGTTATTCAACTAATTACCAACGTAATAAGTGCGCATAGTGAGATATCGTTTTTAAAATGTGACGAAAAAGTATCATATTTTCTATCCAAAGCATGACGTCTTTTCGAAGCGATGTGACATTTATGATACAGTTCGTGCGGTTTTATGGGATGTGATTGTGACGAGTGAGGACGGGTGGCTGGACTTTTGTTGGTATTGTGGGGCGGTGGAGAGGATGGGGTCGGACTGGCGGAGGCGGCTCTTTGGCTGCGGCTGCGCGAGGACGTGTCGAGCGGTGGGCGACGCGGACGGCGCGGCCATGGGGGAAGCGGAGGGTGCGGACGGCCGGGCGTCGTTCCGGGTTGAATGAGGGCCGTCTTTTTTTGCCGACGAGCGGCAGTGGTCAGCGTGGGAGGAAGACTGTGCTGGCGGCGACGTGATGGATGAGGTCGCGCAGCCGGTAGCCATTGGTTTTGATGGCGGCGAGGATTCTTTCGACCTCGCTTTGGTCTTGGGGGGTGAGGATTCGTCCGGTGGCGTAGGTGAGCATTTTTTCTACGAGAGTGCGGGCGATTTGTTCCTCCTTTTCGAGCATGAGTTGTTTCATGTCGTTGATGTCATGGATGGTGGTGCCATCGGGGAGGGTGGAGGAGGGATCAATTTTCAGCGGCTGGTCACCATTTTTGTAGTGGGTGCGCCAGAGCCCGAGTTCGTCGAAATTTTCGAAGGCGAAGCCGGGAGGGTCGATTTTTCGATGGCACTGGAGGCATGATTCTTGAGCGCGGTGGGCCTCGAGTTGTTCGCGGATGGTCTGGGCGTGGCGCAAGTCTGGGGAGAGGGGTTCGATGTTTGGCGGTGGCGGGCTGGGTGGTGTGCCGAAGACGCTTTCCAGCACCCATACGCCGCGGACGATGGGGGAGGTATCGACGCCATTGGCGGTGGCGGTCATGACGGCTGGCATGGTCAGCATGCCTCCGCCGTGGGGCGGCTGGGCCGGTACTTTGCGGAAGGCGTCGCCGCGCACGTCGTCACGCTGGTAGATCCAGGTGGCAGTGCGTTCATTAAGGAAGGTGTAGTTGGAGTCAATAAGCTCACGGATGGGGCCATTACGCTCGACGAGTTCGGCGAAATAGGCGTCGGTCTGGCGGAGCAGTTGGCCTTCCATTTGCCGGTGGAAGTAGAAGCCTCCTGATGGCGGCATGGTGCCGAGTTTGTCCAGCCTCAGCCACGCTTCGGTGAAGCGCCGGATGAACGACGCGGCATGGCGGTGATTGAGCATTCGTTCGACCTGATGGCGGCGAACGGCCGGGTCGCTGAGCTGGCCGGCGGCGGCGAGGGACATTAATTCCTCATCTGGCATGGAGGACCAGAGAAAGTAGCTGAGCCGCGAGGCGAGGTTAAAGTCGCCGGCTCCTTCCACCTCCCGCAAGTAGTAAAAATTCGGGGAGGCGAGGATGGCGGTGCAGGCGATGCGCAAGGCTTCCTCGCGGGAGGCGCCGGCATCCCGGCGAGCCTGCGCGAGTGCGATGTAGCGGTGGGTTTCTTCCGGCTGCGGCGGCCGGCGCCAGGCGCGATGCGCGAAGTGCTGCAGGAGTTCATCGATCGGCTCGTGGCCGGTGCGGCCGTAGAGCAGGGCATGACTGGGGGGTGGCCAGGCCTCGGGGAGTGGTTCGATGGTCAGGCTGTGGATGCGAATGTGGGGGCCGGTGTACCCGGCCGTAAAAAGTTCCCGTACCATGTCGTTGTGATACTGCTCTTTTTGCGGCGCTGGAGCACTCTCCTCCGGGGGCGGTCGGTGGGCGGCTGGGTAATATTTTTCGACGAGTTTTTCTGCGCTGAGGCCGCGTTCATGCGGTCCGTTCTCCCAGCCGAACCACGGCAGCGAGTGGGAATCAATCCACGTTTCAAAGACGTAGGCGCGTTTTTGACCGTCGTCCGGCAGTGGCCACTGCTTGAGCAATTCCGTGTTGGGATTGGCTTCGTTAAAAACGCCGCGGCGCGCATCAATGAGATGCAGTCCGAGGAGCGATGGTTCGTCCTGGCGGCCGCGGATAAGCTCGCCCCATGAGTGCCGCTGATGGTGGCTCGACGCCTCGACCGTGAGGCGGTAGCGGCCGGAAACACCTACTCCAGTCGCGGCCATCGCCGTGGGGGCGATGCGCCCGACGTTCGAGGCCGCCCCTGGCTCAAGATACCGCGCCATGAGAACATCGAAATCTGGGTTAAACCGACGCGACGATCCCTCAAGGCTAGCCGGCCCGTCGGTGCGAATGTGGCCTGCAAATTGTCGTGGGACTGGCGGTGGCTGATCGTTCGGAACAGTGGCCAGATCGAGGCATTCCTCGGCGGCGTTGATGACCAATTTGAGCAGGAAGTCTGACATGACGAGGCGACTTCCGATGGTGTCGAAGCCGTGCTCGCGTTCGTCCGCGGGGAATTCACGGACCGGGTCTTCGCTATTTCTTGAGACGGTGCCGTCGCCGTTGGCATCTTCCGGTTTGGCGATGCCGAGGTTGCGGAAAACCGGTTGTTGAAGGTGGAGCAAATCGCGCAGGGTATTGCGCAGTTCGATGCGGTTGAGTCGGCGGATGGCGGGTGGGGGCGCGTGAGTCTCGGGTCCGGTGCGGGCATCGCGGAGTGTGGCGCTCAGGAGCTCGATGATCGCGTTCTTCTCGGCTGCTTCTGGCTGGGGTTTTTGAGGGGGCGGCATGTCCCCGAGCCGGAGCTGGCTGAGGACGTCCTGCCAGTGGCTGAAGGTTGCCTCGTTGGCGGGGTTATGATCCAGGGTGTCGAGTCGCAGCCCTCCCTTCGCAGTTTCTGGGCCGTGACATTCGTAGCAGTGGGATTTCAGGAATGGAGTCAGTTCATCCCGGGGATCGGCGACGGCAGCGGCGGAGGCGGCGGGTCCGAGGAGGATGACGGCGAGGAGGGGCTTGACCTGAGGCAGCTGCCTGACGCTTGCAGTTCGGCTCATGCGCGCGCTTCTAATCCGCTGAGGGTTCCCGTACTCGTTCCGAAACGCTCGGCCTCCACGCCGCAGTGTTGGAGGATGCTGAGCAGTAAATTGGCGGCTGGCAGTCGCCCGGTTTTTCCTTCTGGCAGCACCCGGTGGTCTCCGAGTTTGAAGCCGCCGCCTGCTAGAAGAATCGGAAGGTTTTTTGTCGCGTGTTCGCCGGTGGCCATGCCGCATCCATAAAGAATCGTGGTGTGGTCGAAAAGTGTGCCGCCATTGAGCGGGTCTGGCTGTGCTTTGAGTAAATCGATGAGATGCGCCATCATGGCGATCTGCCCGGTTTCGATGGTTTTGAGAGCGTCGACCTCGTATGGGCGTTCGCCGTGGTGGGAGAACCCGTGGTGGCTTCCGTTGAGTCCGAAGTCGCCGTTGACGAATCCGCTGGTGACGGTGAAGAAGCGCGAAGAATCCGTCTGCATGGCGAGCGCGATGAGTTCCATCATGGATTGCAGGTCTTTTTCGGTGCCGCGGCTGCGGGGTGGTTCGGGCAGTTTGGCGGTCGGTTTCGGCCGTTCCAGCCAGGGCTCGTCCTGAGTGATTTTCCGTTCCAGTCCGCGGACGGCTTCTAGATATTCTTCGAACTTCGTGCGGTCCTCTCTTCCGAGCGACTGCTTCACGGTTTTGGCCTCGTCCATGACGGCGTCGAGGATGCTGCCGTGGCGAGCGAATTTTTCGCGGGCGGCAGATTGATCTGCGGCGGCCTCATCGACAAACAGCGCGCGATACAGTCCTTGTACATCGAGGGCGGGTACCTGCACGCCGGTTCGGGTGAAGCTGATCAGATTGGCGTCGTTGACCTTGAGCGTCATGGACGGGAAGCGGGTCGCGGCGCCGAAGTGCTCGGCCAGTCGCTGGTCCAGACTCATGTTCATCTCCGGGAAATTCGCAGCGACCGTTGGCATCACCCCGCTGAGCAGGGTGGGCACGCAGGCATGGCCTCCTTGCAGCCCGTGGTCGAGATTTGAAAAAACAGAAACGTCGCTGCGGTGTCGTTCCAGTGGTTTGAGGGTGGGGGGCATGACAAAATCACGGCCGCCTTGTGCTGGGAAAAAAGCCTGCGGGTAGATACCGTAGTTATTGGAGAGCGCGACGAATCGTTTTATCGGTTTTCGGGCGACGGCGGCTGCCAAGCCGCGCGGCAGCAGTGATTCCATGACCGGCAGGCCCATGACGACTCCGGCGTGGCGCAGAAAACGGCGGCGCGGGCAGGCAATGTTCATGACAATGGTAAGGGGGTCATACTGTGGCTTACGCTATCAGCAGGACACCAATCGATGAAAGCAAATTTCCCGAAGTGTGTGGGGTGAGGCGTGGGCATCTGCTCTATTGCTGGGCGGCTTTTGGCGATGGTTTTTTCCATTCGAGGATCTGTCCGTCGGCGAGCAGGCGTGCGCGCAATTGTGGATAGGGGACGTTCTGGACGGTGGTGGTGGCATCGAGGGCCATACTGGCGGCGGTGGCGGCAGATTCGCCGAGGATCATGAAGACGGGTTCCATGCGAATACTGCCGTAGCCGATGTGGGAGGCGGCGCAGCAGACGGGAACGAGCAGGTTGGTGCACTCTGTGGCGCGTGGGCGAATCGATTGGTAGGAAATCGGATAGGGGGCGTCGAGGGGGACCTGTACGTCGCCTTCGTTGCGAACGAAGCCGCGGGCGTCGACGTACCGCTGAGTATTATGTGAATCCATGGCGTAGCTGCCCATGCCGACCGGGTCTGGGGTTGGACGTGATCCGCGGCAGTCCATTTCGGTATGGATGTGATCTGAGACCATACGTCGGGCTTCGCGAATGTAGAGGGCGTGCGGCCAGCCGCCGGTTTCCTTGAATTCGTCTAGAGGCAGCCCCCATTCATTGACGGAGGCGCGCACTTCCGCGGGCACGCCGGGGTCGGTGGCGAGGAAGTACCAAAAGCCTTTTTGATATTCCTCGTGGTCTTTGACGATGGTTTCTCGGGTGGTGTAGTCGCCGTCGGGGTAGGCGTAGTTGGCTCCGATGTGGTCGCTGCTGAATCCTCCGCTGTTGTTGGTGTCGGACTTGCGGTTGGGCATGAGATGATGACCGCGCCACATTTCCTGCCATGACCAGCCGGCTGCGAGGTAGCGGCGGATGATTTCGTATCGTTGTGGATCGTAGCCGTCCGGGCGGGTCCATGGTCGGCGATTGGCGGGGACATCCGTCAGGCAGAGACGGTAACAATACGCTTGAATACGGTGGTCGCTGGTGCCGTCCGGGCCGGGTGCCTCCGGCTGGATGGTGGGAAGCAGGCCGCTGGTCCGGTCGCCGGGGATGCGCCAGGGATCGATGTCGAGGAGAAACTGGTGTTTGGTAGCCTGGGCGGTTTGGGTACCGTTGAGCGATTCGCCGTGAATGTGGTTGGCCTCGCGTCCGACGTGATAGGAGACGCCGGCTTTGGCCATCAGATCTCCTTCGTAGGTGGCGTCGATGAACAAGCGGGCGTGAAATTCCCGGCCGTTTTCCATGCGGATCGAGGTGATGGTAGTACCGGTTTTGGTCCCCCAGCGGGCGAGGTCGAGTCGGTGGCCGGTGAGTACGGTGACCGAAGTGGCGGCGAGCATCTGATGGATGACGGTGGCGGCGGCGGATGGTTCAAACCGCCAGAGGGCGTCATCAGATTTTTTCATCCACGGGTACTGGGTTCGCTGTTCCCAGATCCACGCTTGGTCGTTTTCGTAATGTTTTCGAATTTGGCGGTAGAACTCGCGGGCCAGACCGCCGATGACGGCGGGATTTCCGGCATCGGTCATACCGAGGCCGGAGGTGGTCAGTCCGCCGAGGTGGGTCGTCGGTTCGATGAGCAGCGTGGTTTTTCCCAGGCGGCTGGCTTTGATGGCGGCGGTCACGCCGGCGCTGGTGCCGCCGTAGACGATGATATCGTAGGTGTCGTGGGAGGGGCTGGCGTGAGCGGTTTGGATGCTGCTGGTGCTCAGAACCGTGGCGACAACGATGATGACGGCGGTGACAGCGGCGCGGATCATGCGCGGGGGCGTGGTGAGGACAGGTTGCGGGCGAGCGAGCTAGCGGCGATGCCGAGGCCGCCGATGACAAAGAGGCAGGGGAACCAGATGCTGTAGATGGCGGTGCGTTTGTCGCGGATGAGCACTGTTTCAGCTGGATTGGCGGGATTGACCCAGGCCATTGTTTCGGTGCCGGGCGGGAACTGAGCGAGGATGGCCTGCATTTTCGGGCGGCGCGATGACTTGGTTTCGATGCGCCGGATGCGGTCTGACTCGTATGACTGGCTCTTTACATCGTAGCGGTAGCGAATGAGTGGGCGGTAATTGACTGGGGTGTTGGGGGTGAGGATTTCCTCCGTGAGGCGAGATTCTAGGATGACGCAGGGCACGGTCGTCCATTGATCCATGACGCGGGCGCGCTGGAACGAGGCCCACATGAGCCAGACGAAGACGGCGCCTACCCCGGCAATCGAGAGGCCGAGGACGAGACCGCCGAGGGCGGAGGTAAGACGGTTGGGGCGGCGCGGATGGGGCATGATAGAGACCGGGAGGGACGAGTGGTGAGTGAATGACCGCCTGATGGCGAGAAGGAATGGAAACGATCATCCCGCCGGGTGCAATCGCACGGACTTACAGGAATTTCCCGCGCAGGTGCTCGAGAAAATACTGTCCTTGAGTGGTCTCGCCAGTGGCCTGACGCATGAGCTCCGGTGCGTCCCACCGCTGGCCGGGAGCATGAATCTCGGCGCGAAGCCAGTGCAGCAACGGCGCATAGTCGCCGCTCGCTAGTGAGGAATCGAGGCCTACCACGCTTTGACGCGCCCGGTGCATGAGCTGCGCGGCATTCAGATTGCCCAGGGTATAGGTGGCGAAGTAACCGAAAAGCCCGAAGCTCCAGTGCACATCCTGAAGGCAGCCATGAGCGTCGTCCGGTACCGTCAGGCCGAGGAGCGTCTTGAACTTTTCATTCCAAGCATCCGGCACGCCGGCGGGGTCGAGGTCGCCTTCGATCAGGGCACGTTCGATTTCGAACCGCAGGATGATGTGCAGGTCGTAGGTGACTTCGTCGGCTTCGACGCGGATGAAGCTCGGTTGGACCCGGCTGATGGCGCCGGTCATTTGTTCGGGGGTGAGGCCGGCGAGGTGGGGGAAAAAATCGACGGCTCGCGGCAGCCAGCGGGTCCAGAACCCGGTGCTGCTGCCGATGTGGTTTTCCCAGAGGCGTGACTGGCTTTCGTGGATGCCCAGACTGCACGCTTCCCCGGCAGGCTGGCCCCATTCTTGATGATTCAGGCCTTGGTCGTACAGGCCGTGTCCGGCCTCATGGAGGACGCCGTACAGGGACGAGCTGAAGTCGTCTTCGTCGTAGCGGGTGGTGAGTCGGGTGTCGAGCGGTCCCAATCCGGTGCAGAATGGATGGGTGGTGGTATCGATGCGGCCGGCGGAAAAATCGAATCCGATGGCGGCGGCGACCTCGCGATTAAACGCTTGTTGGGCGGCTATGGGGTAATGCCCGGCGAGCAGAGATTTCGGGAAGCGGGCGGCTTTTTCCGTGGCGGGTTGGACCATGGCGGAGATCTGTGGGCCCAAGGCGGCGAAGGTGGCGGCTATTTCTGCTGAGCGGGCGCCTGGTTCGTATTCATCGAGCAAGGCGTCATATCGGCACGCTTGCCAGCCCCAGGCATCGGCCTTCTGGCGGGCGAGGCTGACGAGTTTTTCGAGGTGTGGCTGGAAGACGGTGAAATCGGATTTTTTGCGGGCTTCGGCCCAGACGTTTTGGGCGATGGAGGTAGTGCGCGACCATTCTTCGACCAAGCTGACTGGGAGTTTAGTGGCTTTGTCGTAGGCGCGTTTCCAGCCGCGGATGTTGGTGGCGGCGGTGTGGCTGGAGTCTGTGGCGGTGGTGGTGGCGGCGGCTTCGTCGAGCCAGCCGCCGATTTCGGGGGCCGTGGTTAGGCGGTGGCAGTGGCCGCTCAGGCTGGCGAGTTGTTCAGCGCGCCAGGCCACGCCTGCGGGCGGCAGGAACGTTTCCTGATCCCAGCCGAGGACTCCGGCGGTGGAGCGAAACAAGGCGGCCTCGCGAAAGCGGGCGTGAAGTTTTTGGTAGGCGGATTCGGACATGGTGGAGCGGAGCTTCTACTCCCTTGATGGTGGGGGAAGATGACCGTTCCGACAACTAGCGGTTGCGGGGGAGCGGGCGTTCGGTCTACCAGATCAGGCGCAGGGCGGAGAGGATGGTGAGGGCGAGGACGGCGTGCTCGAATGGCTTTTGCGGGATTTTGGCGATGGCCCAACGGCCGAGGAAGAAGCCGGCGGCGATGGCGGGCAGGACGATCCCGTTAAATTTGAGCGTCTCTAGTGTGATCAGCCCTTGATGGGCGCTGAACGGGACCTTGACGATGTTCACGATGAGGAACAGCCAAGCCATGGTGGCGATGAATTCTTTTTTGGCGAACCCGAGGATGAGGAAATAGATGGCGCTGATCGGGCCGGCGGCATTGGCGATCATGGTGGCCAGCCCGGTGAGGAGTCCGACGGCGGCGCCGAAGAGGCGCGAGTGGGGGAGGGCGCGGTCGAAGTTTGGCAGCCGCTGGCGGACCAGCTGAACGGCGACCATGGCCAGCACCATCCATCCGACGACGGCTCCGAAGGTGTGTGGGGACTGATGGTCTAGCCATCCGAGGACCATCCATCCGGCCACGACGCCGAGCAGTACCGCTGGTAACAATCGGGCAATGGCGCGCCAGTCGACATGGCGTGGGCCAAAGACGCAGACGGCCAGCACATCGGCGGCGATCAGCATCGGCAAGACGACGCCGCTGGAACCGGTGCCGGGAATGAGCCGGGCCATGATCAGGACATTGAGCATGCCCAGTCCAGCCAGGCCGGATTTGCCGACACCGCAGAAGACGGCGGCGACCAGGGCGAGGAGCCAGTCGGCGGAGGAAAAAGTGGTCATCAGGCCTGGCGCATGTCCCCGGCAATGAGCGGGGCCCTCGATCGGGGAGGCGGACCGCGGCTTGCGGTGAGGCTGGGAGGACGGCTAGGACGAACGGCCGAGAGTGGCCGCTGCCGGCCGTTTATTGGCCGAGTTCGATGCTGCGGGCGGTGGCGGCGCGGACGGCTTCCATGAGGGACGAGCGAAGACCGTTTTTCTCGAGGACGGCGAGGCCGGCGATGGTGGTGCCTCCTGGGCTGGTGACCATGTCGCGGAGGACGGCGGGGTGGAGGCCGGTGGCGACGACCATTTCGGCGGCGCCGATGACCGTTTGGGTGGCGAGCTGGAGGGCGGTTTCGCGGGGCAGGCCGGCGAGCACGCCGCCGTCGGCGAGGGCTTCGATGACGGTGTAGATGTAAGCTGGTCCGCTGCCGCTGAGGCCGGTCACGGCGTCGAGGTGTTTTTCCGAGACGCGAACGACGGTGCCGACGGCGCCGAGGAGTTTTTCGGTGAGGGCGGCGTCTTTGCTGGTGGCGTGTTGGCCTGGGGCGTAGGCGGAGGCGCCTTGACCGACCATGGCTGGGGTGTTGGGCATGACGCGGATGACGCGGTGGCGCGGACCGGCGGCGCGTTCGAGGGCATCCAATTTCACGCCGGCGGCGATGGAGATGAGGAGGGGCGCGCTTTTGCCTGGGGCGAGGGCGGCCATGACGGGCACGGTGTCCCCTGGTTTGACGCAAACGAGCACGACATCGGCAGCATCGGCGACTTCCAGTCCGTTTTGAGCGACTTTGCAGCCGGGGACGGATTTGCGAAAGGCTTCGACGGCTTTAGGCATGGCGTCGCGTGCGATGATGTCTGCTGGGCGGCAGAGTTTTTTCGCGAGGATACCCTTGATCAGGGCGGTTCCCATTTTTCCACATCCGATGAGGCCGATCTTCATAATCCTTTCATGTAGCAGCGTTGGGGCGGGGCGCGCCAGCAGAAAAGCGGACGATTGCTTGAGTGGGTGGCGATTACTTCACGCTTCTGGAGGAGAATGTGACGGTTCCCGATTCATTATTCCGCGAAGCCACCGATGGGTTTCGCGAAGTGAAGTGATGTCAGCGTGGCGGCAGGAGGGGGCGGCGCGGGCTATGATTCGAAGTAGGTATACCCTTCCATGCCATTGCGATAGCCATCGATCAGTCGGCGTTTTTCCATGGCGGTGATGCGGCCCTCGGCTTGGGCGCGTTCGGCGAACATGGTGAAGCGTTCGACGAGGGCGGCCGGGGTGTATTCCATGTAACTGAGGACCTCTCCCACCGTGTCCCCACGATAGTGGACTTCGCATTTCGGCTCGCCGTTTTCCATTTTGACCGAGACCACATTGGTATCGCCAAAAAGATTGTGCAGGCCTCCGAGTGATTCTTGATAGGCGCCGACCAGAAAGACCCCGAGCAGGTAGTCATCGTTTTCGCGCAATTCGTGCACGGGCAGCACCTTGTCGCGTTCCTTGCCGGTGAAGTGTTCCAGCACGCCATCGCAGTCGCAGGTCAGATCGCTGATGACGGCTTCCCGGGTGGGAGATTCGTCGAGCCGGTGCATGGGCATGACTGGAAACAACTGATCGATGGCCCATGAATCGGGCAGCGATTGGAAGATGGAGAAATTTCCGTAATAGAAGTCGGCGAGGGAGTTGCGAATTTCGCGCAGCGCCTGCGGAGGTTCTTTCATGGACTTGGTCTTGGTGGAGACGCGGGTCATGATTTGCCAGAAAATTTCTTCACCGAGCGACACCTCGCGGATGCCGATGACCCCGAGGGAGAACATTTGGCGCAGGCCGTCGCGATAGAAGACGGCATCGTTATAACTTTCTTGAGGGCCAAGGGTTTCGATGTTCAGCATGACCTCGTGCAGGCTGCGGAGTTGGACATTGGCATCGGCTGGAATGGCGAGTGCTTTCGGTCCGTTGAGGTCGAGCTGAGTGACGCCGAGGATGTTAAAGACGAGCACGCTGAAGTAGCTAGCGACGGCGCGTCCGGATTCGGTGACGAGATCCGGGTGAGGAACTTTGGCTTCGTCGCAGACTTGGGCGATCATCTGGACCATATCCGAGCAGTATTCCTGCAGGGCATAGTTGCGGCTGTTGGAGCTGGAACCGGAACCGTCGTAGTCGACGGCCAGTCCGCCGCCGAGGTCGATGAATCCCATTTTAGCGCCTTCCTTTACGAGTTGCACGTAGACGCGAGCCGCCTCCATGGCGCTCTGGCGGATGGTCTGGATTTTCGGAATTTGCGACCCTTGGTGGAAGTGGAGGAGCCGCATCCAGTCGAGCTTGTCATGGGCCCGTAAGTCGTCGAGCAACCGCATGAGCTGCGGGAACGAGAACCCGAACGGGCTGCGGTCGCCGGCGGAATTGGCCCAATGGCCGCCGCTTTTGGCGGAGAGGCGGATGCGCACGCCGAGCAGTGGTTCGACGCCGAGGGCGGCGGCGCTTTCCATGATCAGGGGCAATTCATCGGGCATTTCGAGGACGATGACGACTTGCAGGCCCATTTTGCAGGCGCCGAGGGCGAGGTCGATGAACTCGCGATCTTTGTAGCCATTGCAGATGATGAGGGCCTTGGGGTCGTGCATGTAGGCCAAGGCGGCGAGGAGTTCCGGTTTGCTGCCGGCCTCGAAGCCGTATTGGAACTCGCGTCCGAAGCTGGCTACTTCGCTGATGACTTGGTGTTGTTGATTGACCTTGATGGGGTAGACGCCGCGGTACTGGCCACCATAATTTTGTTCAGCGATGGCGCGTCGGAACGAGACATTGAGTTCCTCGATGCGTGAGTGCAGGATGTCGCTGAAGCGGAACAGCAGCGGCATTTGCAAATCGGCGTGGGTTTTTTTCAGATCGCGCATCAGGCCGGCGATGCTGACGCGGGTGATGTCGCCGCCTTCCTGTGGTTCCAGATCGGCGCAGACCTCACCGGCGTCATTGACGGAAAAGTAACCGGCGCCCCAGCGGTCGATACCGTAGAGGTTGCGGGCTTCCTCGACGGACCACGGTGTTTCCTCGGCCGCGGGCGGGCTGGACGGAGCGGTGTCGGTGGTGGCGTCGGGGATGTGGGGCGTCTCAGGGGGGAGCATGGTGGTGATCCGGTGCGGGGGGATGGGCGGGGAATGGCCCGGCGGGTATCGGCCGCGGCGGAGGGGATGAATGACACATCCGTCACCGGTCGCAACCCGACAATCGTGACAAGATGCCCTTCATTGGGCCGTTGATTTTTGGGCGAGGTGGTGACTGACGTCTGACCGGGCGATTACAATTGGGCGCTGGCGGTGGCGCGGGCCCATGTGTCGGCGTCGAGGATGTCATCGAGTGACGGCTGTGACTGGCTGGTGTGGCGGTTCATGGTTTCCTCGACGAGGCGCCAGATGCCTGGGAATGAGAGCCGGTTTTCGAGAAACGCGGCGACGGCGACTTCATTGGCGGCGTTGAGGACGGCGGGCAGGGTGCCGGCCGTTTCGCCGGCGGCCCGGGCCAGATCGAGGGCGGGAAAGTCCTCGCAACGGGGGTCCTCAAAAGTCAGTTGGGCCATGGCGGCGAAGTCGACTGGCCGCAGGCTGCTGGCGGTGCGGGCTGGCCACGTGATGGCATACTGGATGGGGAAGCACATGTCAGAATGGCTGAGTTGGGCCAGCACGGAGCCGTCGACGAATTCCACCATGCTGTGGACAATGCTTTGCGGGTGGACGACCACGCTGACGCGCGACATGCCGATATCGAAGAGCCAGCGGGCCTCGATCATTTCGAGGCCTTTATTGAACAGGGTGGCGGAATCGATGGTGATTTTCGGGCCCATGTTCCAGGTGGGATGTTTCAGGGCTTGGGCCACGGTCACGGCGGCCAGTTGACTGGCGGGCAGGGTGCGGAAGGGGCCTCCGCTGGCGGTCAGCAGTAGTCGGGAAACGCTGGCGGGATCACGGCCTTCGAGGCATTGGAAAATGGCATTATGTTCACTGTCGACGGGCAGGATGTGCACGTTTTTCTCGCGGGCCCGGGCCATGACGATTTCGCCGGCCATGACGAGGATTTCTTTGCTAGCGACGGCGAGGTCGCAACCGGCCTCGATGGCGGCGAGGGCGGGTCGGAGGCCGGCGGTTCCGACGATGGCCACGAGCACGAGGTCGGGTTGGGCTTCGCGCACGAGGTCGACCAACCCGTTGGGGCCGGTGTACAGGTGGGTTGATGGCGGGACGAGCGGGGCCATGGCCGCGGCGGCTGGGGCGCTGGTGATGGCCAAGTGGTGGACGCCGAATTCGGCGGCTTGTTGGGCGAGGGCGGATCCATTTGATCCGGCGGCCAGTCCGACGATTTTGATCCAGGCGGGCAGGTCGCGGGCGACTTTGAGGGCGCTGGTGCCGATCGAGCCGGTGGAGCCGAGGATGACCACGCGTTTGGGCGTGGCGGGGGCGGCGGGGATGGTGCTCATGGTGTCATGACCCATTTGAAGTACAGCCAGGCGGCGGGGCAGCTGAAGAGCAGGCTATCGATGAGGTCGAGTGCGCCGCCGATGCCTGGGAGGACGTGACCAGAGTCTTTGACTTCCATGCAGCGTTTGACGACGGATTCGGCGAGGTCGGCGACGACGGTGATGGCGCCGAGGAAGACGGCTAATCCGGCGGCGTGGAAGTGGTCGATGTAGATGAGTTTTGACCCGAAGAGGGCGACCATACCGTGAGCGGCGAGGAAGGCGCCGAGGAAGGCGCCGGCCAGTCCTTCCCAGGTTTTTCCTGGGCTGATGTGGGGGATCATTTTGTGACGGCCGAAGAGCACTCCGACGGCGTAGGCGCCCATGTCGGTGAATTTGGTGACGGCGATGACGAAGATGAGGTGGAAGACACCGGGCAGCGGGCCGGCGCCGTCCCATGAGGGGAGGAGGAGGAGGCGCCAGGTGAAGCTGAAGAGGAAGGCGATGTAGACAAACCCGGTGACGGCGGCGCTGAGGCGCCACAGGGTAGTTTGTCCTTCGAGCGGGCGCACGAGGGTTCCGGCGAACAATCCGAAGAGGAGCACGGGCAGGGCGGCGGCTTCCGGGATGCCGGGGTCGCCGGTGTGGGTGGTGACGCTGTGCCAGAGCACGCCGGCGGCGTAGCAGGCGCTGACGAGGTAGACCCAGACGCTCCATCCTCCGCGCAGAGGGGGGCCGATGATGCGGCACCATTCAACGATGCCTAGCGCGCCCAAGCCGGTGATGATGGCAAAAAAAAGCCAAGGGTTGCCGGTTCCGACGGCCGCGGCAATGACGGCCCACAAGCCGAGGGTACTGGTCAGCCGTTTGAAAAAAACGGCTGACTTGCTGGTGGTGGCGGGCGGAGCGGCGGGCATCAGTGTAAAACCAGCCGTTACCTAGCCCGGAGTGCGCCCTCCGGGCAAGGGAGAATGGTCGATTGTCTGCAAAGACCCATTTTTTTGCGCTGGACGGGGGTGGCGGCTGGCGGGGGGCGTTTGAGCAGGTTTCGGGGGGCGGGGCGGGGCGATGGCAGGGGCGATGGGCGTTTTTTTGGCTATTTTTGGCGTGGAGGGGACTTCGGGATGGGGAGATTTTGTGTCGCGGATTGACCCGGGGCGGTGGCCACGTATGGAACAACTGCCATGAGTTCAACCACTGCACCTGTTTTCAACCGCAAGAACCCTTGTCTCGCACGCCTCGCCAGGATGGAAGTCCTGACTAAGGGCGGGTCGGAGAAAGACACGCGGCACTTTGAGATTGATCTGGCCGACACGGGATTGTCGTATGAGCCGGGTGATTCGTTGGCGGTGTTGCCCCAGAACGATCCGGCCTTGGTGGCGGAAATGATCGGGCTGTTGGGGGCCACGGGTGACGAGCGTGTCCACAACGCGGACAAAGTGGAAACGTCGTTGCGCGAAGCGCTGTTGAGAGACTGTGTGATCACCACGATCGACAACAAATTATTGCGGGCGGTGGCGGAGCGGGCGCCGGCGCCGGAGTTGGCGGTCTTGATGGAGCCTGAGCGCAAGAAGGAACTGGCCGACTTTTTATGGGGTCGCGAAGTGATTGACGTGTTGCTGGCGTATCCGGCGGTGAAATTCACGCCGGCTGAGTTGGTGCCATTGCTCAAGAAGCTGCAAATCCGGTTGTATTCGATTTCCTCCAGCCTGCGGGCCTGTCCGCGCCAGGTGCATCTGACGGTGGCTACAGTCGAGTATGACAGCCATGGCCGGCACCGTAAAGGAGTGGCGTCGACATGGCTGGCGCAGCGGCTGGATGCCTCGATGGCGATTCCTTGTTTTATTAATCCGGGAAAGGGTTTTCGTCTGCCTGCTCCGGAGGAAGAAACGCCGGTTATCATGGTGGGGCCGGGCACTGGGATTGCTCCCTTTCGGGCCTTTGTGCAGGAGCGGCGGGTGACGGCGGCTCGGGGCAAGGCTTGGCTCTTTTTTGGCGAGCAGCATCGGGCCAGCGACTTTTTCTATGAGGAAGAATGGCAGGCGGCGCTGGCGGATGGATCGCTTACGAACCTGACGACGGCATTTTCTCGTGATCAGGCGGAGAAATTTTATGTGCAGCATGCGATGAAGAACGAGGCGGCCGGGATTTGGGCTTGGCTGGAACAGGGGGCGATTGTGTACGTGTGTGGTGATGCGTCCCGGATGGCGGCTGATGTCGATCGGGCGTTGCACGAGATCATTGCCAGTGAGGGCGGATTGTCGGCGGAGCAGGCCGCGGCGTATGTGGAGGCCTTGCGGCAGAGCAAGCGTTATCGTCGTGATGTGTATTAAGAGGGCTGGGGGGGACGGCGACCGGACTTTTCCGGCGTCCAGTCTGATGGTGGTTGCCGGTGGGCGGATGTGGAGCAGGATGATGGCTGATGCTTTCCTGTCCTGTGGTGCACGGTTCATTTGATTCCGGCGGACTTTTCCGTCGCTGGGATGTGGTGACTGACGGGGTACCCGGGCTGGGTGCCGCCGGGGGAGCGGTGGTGCCGGCGACGACGGTGGCGGAGGCGGCGGCTTTGGCTTGGCGGCATTCGGCCCGGTGTGTGGGGCGGCTGCATTGGAAGTCACTGCAGGTCGTTGATGCGGAGGCGGTGGCTTCGTGTGATGACATGTTTGAGGCGTTGTGCGGGCATTTGCGACTGGCCACCAATGGCGGGCGCATCCGGCCGGTGATGACGGTTTTTCGCCGCTGGCTGGCGGGGGAGGACGAAGTGCGGATTTGGAATCACCAGCTGGTGCGGTATGCCGGGTATGATTTGGGAGGTGGGCAGGTATTGGGTGATCCGGCGAATATCGAGCTGACGGCGGTGGCGAGGCGACTGGGCTGGTGTCCTCCCTCAGAGCCCGGGAGATTTGATCTGCTGCCGTTGGTATTGCAGTACGGCTCCGACCTGCGGTGGTATCCGCTGCCGGCGGAGTGTGTACTGGAGGTGCCGTTGCGGCATCCGCGTTATCCTTGGGTGGAGAAACTGGCGTTGCGGTGGCATGCGGTGCCAGTGATTTCAGACATGATGCTGGCGACCGGGACCGCCGCTCATCCCTGTGCCCCCTTTAACGGCTGGTACATGGGGACCGAGATCGGGTCCCGTAATCTCGGGGATGAGGCCCGTTATAATCAATTGCCTGTCATCGCTGAAGGACTCGGGCTGGATATTCGGCAGACCCGCAATCTCTGGCGCGATCATGCGCTGCTGGTGCTCAACGAGGCCGTGTTGCATTCATTCGAGGCCGACGGAGTGCGCCTGGTCGATCACCATCAGGCGACGGCGGAATTTGAGCAATTCTGCCAGCTGGAGAAACAGCGCGGTCGCGAGGTCAGCGCTGACTGGAGTTGGATCGTTCCACCCATGGCGGGATCGAGCACGCCGGCTTTTCACCGGCATTTCCCGCTGCTCCCGGAGCTGCCAAATCTGCTGTTGCAGGTGCCGCCGTGGGCGACGGCGCGCGGGCGCGCTTTGCTGGCTGCGGCGTCGTGAGGCCAGCGGGCGGTGCGGCAAGTGCGGGTCAGGCCGGGGCGGGTTCGCCCTCTGGCTGGACGCTGGTGAAGGCGAAGGCGGTGCCATCAAACAGCCCGCGGTCACTGAGTTTGAGGCGTGGAATGACCAGCAGGGACATGAAGGACAGAGTCATGAATGGGGCGCGGAGGTCGCATCCCATGGCTTTGACGGCGGCCTCGATGGCTGAGTATTGGTGGCCGACATCGTGGCAGCTGCCGGTGCTCATCAGACCGGCGACTGGCAGTGGCAGGACTTGGGTCATTCCGGCGGTAGTCACGCACAGACCGCCTTGGTGCTGGATGAGGGCGTTGACGGCAGTGGCGAGCGATTCGTTGTCGGTGCCGACGGCGATGATGTTATGCGAGTCGTGGGCTACGGTCGAGGCGATGGCGCCCTGTTGAAGTTTGAAATTTTTGATGAAGGCGACGGCGGGTTTGGCGTTGTTGTACCGATTGACCACGGTGATTTTGAGGATGTCTTGAGAGGGATCGGCCTCGAGGTAGCCCCCGATGTTGCGGGTTTCGGCGACGCTTTGACTGGTGACGATTTGTCCGTCGATGGCTTCGATGACATTGACAGTAGTGCCATTTCCTGGGAGGAGGAAGTCGTCGGGTGATTTCGGGCTGGCCGAGAAGTTGTTGATGACTGGATGATTTTTGGGCGGGAGGGAGCAGGTGCCATTGGAGGCCATTTTTTCGCCGTTGACGTATGTTTCCAGGATGTTCATGTCCTGAGGGTTGTCGATGACGATAAAGTCGGCTGGATCATTGACGCGCAGCAGGCCGACAGGCAGTTGGTAGTGGGCCACCGGGTTGAGGCAGGCGCATTGCAGGACGTCGAACAGGTCGTGTCCGAGGATCAAGGCGCGTTTGACCATGGTGTTGATATGGCCATGGAGGAGTTCGTCTGGATGTTTGTCGTCACTGCAGAGCATGACGAGGTCCGGGTATTGTGAGATGAGCGGATGCAGCACCTCGAAGTTCCGTGCGGCGGATCCTTCGCGGATGAGGATTTTCATGCCGTGTTGGATTTTGTGCAGCGCCTCGTCGTAGGTGAAACATTCGTGGTCGGTGGAAATACCGGCGTTGATGTAGGCGATGGCGGCGTCGCCGGTCAGTCCGGGGGCATGGCCGTCAACGGGTTTCCCATACTTGCGGGCGAGAGCGAGTTTTTCCATGACTACCGGGTCGTGAAATAAGACACCGGGGTAATTCATCATTTCCGAAAGATACCGGATGTCGCTCCGCTGCAGCAGGGTCTCAAGATCGGCCACTCCCAGAACGGCTCCCGCGGTCTCGAAACCGGTGGCCGGAACGCAGGAGGGCGCGCCAAAGTGGAATTTGAGCCGCGCATCGCGGGCGTTTTCCAGCATGTAATGCACCCCATCCAGCCCGCAGACGTTGGCGATTTCATGAGGGTCGCTGACCGTGGCCACCGTGCCGTGAATCAGCGCTTGGCGTGCAAATTCATACGGCGTCAGCATCGAGCTTTCGATGTGGACATGGGCATCGATAAATCCCGGAAGGATGTATCGGCCGGGGTCGGGGCCTGACTGCGGCGTGATGGAGGTGATGCGCCCCTCGGTCCAAGTGATTCTTCCGGTGAAGATTGTGCGGTGCACGGCATCGATGATGGTGCCGTCTAGGTGGCCTGACTGGTTCATGGTGTGGGAAGAAGGAGAAAAAACGGGCTGAGACCTGAGGGGGTTATTGCTGTTGGCTGGCGTGGGTGTCGGTGGCGGTGCGCAGGTGTTCGAGTTGTGCGGTGTGGGCGGGCTGGCTGGCGAGGTTGTTTTGTTCCAGCGGATCGTTTTCCAGATCGTATAATTCCTCCACGAGTGGTTGGCTGGCGGTCCAGCGGATGTATTTCCAGCGTTCGGTGCGCACGCCTTCGCAGGGTGGGATGATGTCGGGCAGGGTGACGTGTTCGTAGAGGAATTCGGTGCGCCAGTCGGCGGGTGGCGGTTGGTGCAGCAGTGGTACTAGGCTGCGTCCCTGCATGGTGGCGGGCGCGGTCACGCCGGCGAGTTCCAGGAGGGTAGGGGCGAAATCGACGTTCAGCGTCATGGCGGTCACGGAGCGGCCGCGGTGGGGGGCGGGGAGGCGGGGATCGAAGAGGACGGTGGGGACGCGGATGTCTTCTTCCCACATGTACCATTTGTCGGCCAGCCCACGGTCGCCGAGGGCGAAGCCATTGTCTGAGGTGAGGATGATGACGGTGTTTTTGTCCATCTGGCGGGCTTGAAGTTTTTCGCGGAGGCGGCCGATCTCGCGGTCGACGCCGGCGAGCAGGCGGTAATAATCGCGGGTGGTGGCGGCGGCTTGTTCGGCGGTGGCGAAGCGTCGTTGCCAGCGCACGCGGCCTTCGGAAGTTTTGACGAAGTCGGGGATTTTCTGAAAGTCTTCTTCGGTGGCGGTGGGGGGCGGGGGGATGGTGGTTTTCTCCAAGAGCGAGGCATCGCGGTCATCCGGCTGAAATTCCCGGGGCCGGCCATCGCGGGCGTGCACGGCGGTGAAGCTCAAGGACAAGCAAAACGGCTGGGTGGCCGAGCAGGTGTCGAGGAAGGCGAGGGCGTGGTTCCCGAAGCGGGCTGTCTGGTGAGTTCGGTCTGGGTCTTTGGGGTCGATAAAATCTGGTCCCCCTTGGCCTTTTTCGCCCTGCCAGAAATCAAATTGCTCGATGGCGGCGGTGGTGGCCGGTCCGGCGCCAACGCCGAATTTGCCGATGAAACCGGTGCGGTACCCGTGGCGGCGGAGCTGGCTGGGATAGGTGTTGCGCCACTGGTCCGGATTGAGACCGGTGGCAAAATCTTTGATGTGGTGACGCCGCATCCATTGTCCCGTGAGGATGCTGGCTCGGCTTACCGCGCAGATAGACGTGGTGACAAAGCTGTTGCGAAAGACGACGCCTTCGGCGGCCATGGCATCGAGGTGCGGCGTAACGGCCACCGGGTTGCCCATGAAACCGGGGGCGTTCCAGCGCAAGTCATCGACCAAGACAAAGATGAGGTTGGGAGGTGGGCTGGTCGGCGCGGGCGCGGGTGCGGGTGCGGGCGTGGCGGCGCAGGGGTGGAAGGTAGCCGGCAGGAGGGCGAGCAGCAGGAGGAGGGCGATGAGGAGCTGATGGGGCGGGAGGGGAGGCCCGGACGGTCCGGAGGAATGCGGGGCGTGGGGCATGGGGGTGGCGGGTGGTGGTGGTTACCGGGCGGTGGCGGCCAGGCGGGATAATTCGTTAAAGAGCGGGCCGTGGGAAGGGATAGTTTTGTGAAAGACGTCGGCGATTACTTGGGTCCAGCCGTGGATGAAGTAGGTCCAACCGTCTTCGATGTGCAGCGAGCGGGCTGATTGTTGGGCGCGAGCTTGGTCGAGGAAGACGAGGTTTCCGCGGTAGTTAAAATCCCAGATCAGGCTGTGTTCGGGAAAGACGGCGGCGTGGGTGAGAGGCGATCCGGGAGCGTCTTTGCCGAGGCCGGTGGCGTTGACGATCAGCGAGCCTGGGGGCAGTTGGCTGGCGAGGGTATCGGCCATTTCGGGGGTGGGCACGTGGTGGCAGGAAAGAGGCACGGCGTCCGGCCATTGGGAGTGCAGTGAGCGCAGGTGGTCGAGGCGTGGGCGACTTCGGTTGGCCACGTGGATCCGGCTGGGGCGGTTCCCGGCGGGGTGGGGGCGGCACAAGTGCCAAGCGAGGGCGATGGCTGACCCTCCGGCGCCGAGGATCAGTACTTCCGCGCCGGTCTGGCGCCAGTGATCCGGCGGGAGAAAGGCATCCAGAGACAGACCGGATGTCCATGGATCCACCGTGCGACCGTGCAGTTGTCCCTCGCGTTTCCAGAGGCTGCTGATTTCCCCCAAGTCAGACGACAGTGGGTCGATGACATCGATCAGGTCGTGCGCGGCGGCGCAGAGGTCGATTTTGTGGGTGGTGACGAGGGCGCCCCGGGTCATGGGGTCTTGTTTGATGAAGGCGACGGCTTCGCGGTAGCGGGCGGGTTCATCGTGCAGCGGAAAGTCTAGACCGCGCAGCGCGCAGTCGCCGAGTTCCAGCGTGCGGGCCCACTCTGGGAAGATCCGGTTGATCGACGATTGACCGGTGGTCACGCCGATGAAGATCATGGTGGGTTTGGTGGATGGCGTCAGGATCATGGCGTGGGTGGCGGCTGTGGGGGCGCGGACCGGGTGTGAAGGGACCGCGCGCATGAGCTGACGATGGTCTGAGCTGGATGTTTCTCCAGTGGCGACCGGGCCGGAGGGGCGGCTTTTTTTAGGGCATGGAGATGAAGTGTTGCAGCGGGGTGCCTTGGCCGTGGCGGCGCAGCAGGTAGAAGTCATTTAATCCTGCGTTCAGTTTAGAATCGACGCGATAGTCTGGTGTTTTGGCGGCGAGTTGGGCGAAGTGGTTTTCGTGGAGGACGACGTGGGTGTCTGGCGGGAGGGCGTCGAGGCGCGAGCAGATGTCGTCGACTTGGTCGACGAAGGTGACCTGGGGATTTTGGTGCAGGTCATCGAATGCTTTGTGGGAGAGGATCAGCAGGTGATTGGTATCGGTGGCGAGGTGATGATCGAGGACATTTTTGACAGTGGCGTCCATTTTCAATTCGGAGGCGACGAAGAGTGAGGCGATGCTGGCCAGCACGGCGGCGACGGCGGTGGCGGCGATCAGGGTGCGGGCGGTGTGTTTGCGGGTGGCCAGCGGTTGTGGTTTCCATGCGGCGACGGCTGCGTCGTGGATGATGGGTTTGCGGGCCCTCAGGCAAATTTCTGACCCGAGGGAGGGGAAAAGTGCACCCCAGAGCTGGTTAGCGCGCACCCAGAGGGCGGAATTTTCCAGTGGGTTGCCGGTGTGGCGGATGAGGTGTGACCCGACGGATAATTCCACGATCAGGCCGGCATCTTCCAACAAATTTTGCCATCGGTCGGGCGACAGGCTGTTGATGTGGCCGCCGCGGGCGAGACGGCCTTGGGCGAGTTTTCTGCGGAAAAACTTCTGGCGCAGGCGTGCGACAGGCGACGGCATGGTGGGTGATCCGCCGAGCAGGCATCCGCCGGGGGCGAGGATTTCTCCGAGGTGATGGAGCGAATACCCTGGGCGGGGCAGGTGTTCAAAGACGTGGAGGGCGGCGATGACGTCGGCGCGGCCGGGGGCGAGTGGCAGCGGGGCGTCGAAATTGCATTGATGAATTTCGTCGTAACCGGCTTTTTCGAGCCATTCTCGTTGCGGTTGCCAGTCGAGGGCGATCCAATGGGCCTTGACGTCGGGACCGACGAAGCGTTTCAGCCATCCGCGGCCGCTGCCATAATCGACGATGGTGAGCGGGTGGGGTGAGGCGGCGGCTTCTTTTTTGATGGCTTGGGCGGCCCACCAATAGCGCAGCAGGCGGATCGAGTAGGTGGCTCGGGCGAGGTGGGATTCGAGCTGCCGGTCTTCCGGTTCCCGTATGACGGACGACCTCAACGGATTGAGGGGCCAGTGGAGGAAGGAAAATCGTGAAGATGAGCCGGGCATGGGGGGATGGTGGGTGGGGTCGGGGCCATGCACAAGTGACAGCGTGGTGACGCGGTCCTGTCTTTAGATAAGGAAAACTGGCAAGCGCAGGGATTTGGCCTGTGATTTCGCGCAGTTGCGGGTTGCGTTTGCTTGCTGCGGCTTAGGGTAGTGATTCCGGTTGGGCTGGGGCTGCCTGGATTTACTCATGTCATTGCATTCATCTGATTTTGATCCGGCCATGTCGGATTCCGGGCTGACGGCGGGGTGGTGGTGTGACGAGGCGTCGGGGGATGTGGCGGTTGGCGATTTGGTGGCGGCGGTGGAGAAGTATCGTCGGGCGGTGGCCTTGGATCCGGGGTATTTTGAGGCGTGGCATTCATTGGGCATGGCTTTGATGAAGAGCGGGGAAATCAAAGAGGCGATTGGGGCTGCTTTGATGGCGACGACGTTGAAGCCCAATGATTTGTTAGCGTGGACGGCCTTGTCGCAGATGTATGTCAAGAACGGCCAGATTGCGGAGGCGGAGGATGCCAAGGGCAAGGCTCGTATTTTGTCGTTGGGCGGCAAAGTAGTGAGGGATGCGTGAGGGGGAGGGGTGCAGATCTGGCAGGTTTGAGGTTTCGGGTTGGCAGATTCGGAGTAGACACTGGAGAATGGAGGATGTGTGCTGCGCTGTGCGGAACGCATGCTCTGATTTTTGGACTCCGAACACCCTCATTTCTTGAAGCCGTTTTATCTTACTACTGCCATTGATTACCCGAATGCTGCGCCTCACTTGGGGCATGCTTACGAGAAGGTGTTGGCTGACGCCATGGCGCGGCACGTGCGGCGCACGGGCCGCCCTGTGTATTTTCTGACCGGACTGGACCAGCACGGGCAAAAAGTGCAGCAGACAGCGGAGAAAGCGGGCATTCATCCGGCCACCCACGTCAAAAAGACGTCCAAATTATTTGTTCGTCTCTGGGAATCGCTGGGGTTGAGTCATGATGCTTGGATTGAGACGACGGATGAGCGCCACCAGAAGGTGGTGCGCGCCTTGCTGCAAAAACTGTATGATGCGGGAGAAATCACCAAGGGTACGTATCGTGGGTTTTACAGTGTGCGGCAGGAGCAATATATCACGGCTAAGGAGCGGCGGGAGGACGGCACGTTTGGACCGGAGTGGGGGGAGGTGGTGGAATTGGAGGAGGAAAACTGGTATTTTGGGCTGAAGAAGCATTTGCCGTGGTTGCGGGCGTTTTTGCAGGCTCATCCTGAGACGGTTTTTCCGGAGAGTCGGCTGCGCAATCTGGTGCAGGCGGTGGATGAAGCGGAGGGGGCGGACTTGTGTATTTCCCGGCCCAAGGCGCGGTTGCGGTGGGGCATTGAGCTGCCGTTTGACCCTGATTTTGTGTGTTACGTCTGGTTTGACGCCCTGACTAACTACATTAGCGGCGCGGGCTGGCCGGATGGGTCTTGGAATGAAGGGGGGCCACGTTTTGCCGACCTTTGGCCGAACGATTGTAATGTGATTGGCAAAGACATTTTGGTGCCGGCGCATGGAGTGTACTGGCTCATCATGCTGCATGCCGCGGGCTTTACCGACGAGCAGATGCCCCGTTTTTTGGTGCACGGGTGGTGGAATATCCGCAATCAGGCGGGAGAGAGCGAAAAAATGAGCAAATCGCTGGGAAATGTGATCGATCCACAAGTGCTTGCCGACACGGTCGGGCCGGATGCCTTGCGGTATTACCTGCTGAGCGACATGACGACTGGTCAGGATGCCGACTTTTCTCACGACCGCCTCATCGTCCGCAACAATGCGGAACTAGCCAATGGACTGGGCAATTTGCTCAATCGCGCTCTCAACATGACCCAGCGGTACTGCGGTGGAATCGTTCAGCATGGATCATACGACGATGAGCTGTGTGCTGAAGTCCGGGCGGCTGTAGCCGCGCTGCCGGGCCAGTACCTCACCGCTCTGGAAACGTGGCAGTTCAACCGCGCTCTGGAGGCAGTCTGGGGGGTGATCGATGTGGCCAATCGTTTCGTTGAACGCACCGAGCCATTCAAACTGGCCAAAGATCCGGCCCAGAGCGCTCGTGTGACCGCCATCATGCACCACCTCTGCGAAACGCTGGCTCACCTCTCGGTCTTTCTCGAGCCCGTCATCCCCGCGGCGGTGGCCCAGTGGCGGAGCCAGTTGCGTTGGGAGCCCGCTCCCGGGCTGACTTACGCCGATTTGCACTGGGGCTTGCTCCCGGAGGGGCATGCCATCGGAAAACCAAAACCGCTGTTTGCCAAAATCGAGCCCCCAGCCGCCGACCCCGCCGCTTAAAAAGTGAGGGAAAAATTACTTGGGAAGCAGCTAATAGACGACCTCGGCGGTAGGCAATCAGTGTAGTCGTTCCAATTTTATAAAATAATTAGCGGGGAGGTGTGGCAAATGTGACCCAAGCCGCGAGGAATTTTTATAATTTAGGCAAATTGCCTTGTCGTTAATTTGACCGGCGCTTAGCGTCGACCTGCCCGCTTCTTTTGCCGGGTGATTCTGTCGATGTTGCGAGCGGAGCATCGGTGGGGAGGACGATCTTCTGCTCATAATTCTTTCAATATCAACTTATTCTAGTTGCCGGGGAACAACTGAAAATGATGCAAGCGCTTGATGGTCTGTGGGACAAAATTTGTGAAAACGTCAGGAGAGGCATCAGTCCAGATGCGTTCCAGAGGTGGTTTGCGCCGGCGCGTCTGGTGGAGACTGGTGAGGACACATTGACACTGGCTGTTCCGAACAGTATTCAGCAACTCTGGATTGAGTCGAATTACGCGACGTTGCTGCAGGATGCGATTATTCTCACCTTGGGGGACCGTCGGGCGGTCAAATTTCGGGTGGAGATGACGGCGCCGGTGATTTCTCGGGTGCCGGAGACGGCGGGTGGCGGTGTAGGAAGTGTAGGAAGTGATCTTTTTGACGTCCGGGGGAGTGGTGGTGCGGGGTCGGAGGCGGGCCGCGGGGTGGCGGTTTCGGCGGGGTCGCGGGCGGCAGGCACGGCGGGTTCCGTGGGTTCAGTAGGTTCAGTAGGTTCAGCGAGTACTTTGGGTGAGGGCACGGGTGGTTTTAACGCTCGGTATGTGTTCGAGAACTTTGTTGTTGGGAGCAGCAATCAATTTGCGCATGCGGCGGCCTTGGCGGTGGCTGAGAATCCGGCGCGTATTTACAATCCTTTATTTATTCACGGCGGGGTGGGGCTGGGCAAGACGCATTTGATGCAGGCGATTGGGCATCATATAGTGGCGCACCGGAAGAAGGCACGGGTCATTTACATTTCGAGCGAGCAATTCACCAATGAATTTATTGATGCGATTCAGCAGGGTACGTTGCCGAAGTTTCGTCGGCGGTATCGTCAGGCGGATGTGCTTTTGATTGACGACGTGCAATTTTTTGCGGGCAAGGAGCGGTCGCAGGATGAATTTTTCCATACGTTTAATGCGTTGTTTGACGGTCACCGGCAGATTGTGATGACGAGTGACCGTCCGCCGAGCGAGATGCAGAAGCTGGAGGCGCGGCTGGTGTCGCGATTTGAGTGGGGTATTGCGGCGGAGATGCAGGTACCGGATGTGGAGACGCGCACGGCGATTTTGCGCAAGAAGATGGCGCAATTGCAGGTCACGCTTCCGGACGATGTGGTGCGATTTTTGGCCGAGCGGATCAGCAACAATGTGCGGCGGCTTGAGGGGTCATTGATGCGGCTGGCGAGTTTTGTATCGCTTTCGCGCGAGAAGCTGACCCAGCCGCGGGTGGAGGAATTGTTGCGTGATTTGTTGCAGGAGGATGCGCGCAATCAGGTGACGATAGACAAGATTCAGCGGGTAGTGGCCGAGCATTATGATGTGCGACTGGCTGACATGACGAGCAAGCGCCGGCCGGCCTGCATTGCCTTTCCACGGCAGGTGGCGATGGCGCTGGCCCGGGACCTGACGCGGGCGTCGTACTCTGAGATTGGCGCGGCCTTTGGCGGGCGGGATCACGGCACGGTGATGCACGCTTGCAAACTGATCACGGCGCGCACCGCCGAGGATCCTAAAATCCGCAGTGTGATCATGCTGCTCGAGTCTCGGCTCAAAGCCTGATGGGTGGCGGTTGGGCGGCTGGTCGGTGGTGCGGTTGGGCCGCTAGGCCGCGGGGCGGTAAATCCTGCTTGCACGTCTGGTGTGACCGGTAGGTTGGAGTACAGGAGAGTGACTGGGGTCGGCGTCTTGGCGGTTTCCGGTTTATTTCATCTGTGAGTGTTGTGATGACTGTTCGCTATTTCCCATTCCTCCTTCTCCGCGGAAGGATGTGCCTGTTGTTGGCACTGGCGTTGGCGACGGTGGCCGGGCCGGCGGCGGTGTCGGGCCGGGCCAATACGGTGGTGCCGACCAAGCCGAAAGTGGCCGCCCCCAGTCGCACCAAAAAAAGTCCGATCTCGAGCCAGAAGTCGGGGCCGGCGGCGGTCACTTCCGCCGCCTCACGGCTCAATGCCGGGCTGGTTATCCGCCAAAATCCGGCGGCCGCCGCCCGGGCGCAACTGCCTGCGGTTTTTGCGCCGACCCGGCCCCGGACGGGGCTGACCCAGTTTCCGTGGAAAACGAACATCGTGACCACCGTCTTTTGGATAGGGGAGCCGTCGACCGGCGTGACGGCTGCCTGCAACACAAAAAGTTCGTGGGATCCGGCCTGGGAGGAAAGTTATGGCGGGTTTGATGATCCTGATCCGTCGTCGCGCACCTGGGATTTCGGTCCCAAGGCATTTGCTCCGAAGCAGAACCCCTTTTATATCGCGTTGCCCTTCAATGATGTGACGAATCCGGAGATTGCGGCCACCGTTATTCCTTGGTATGCGGCGATTCCGAAGAAGTCGAAATTTACCACGGTGATCAAGGGTCGATGGCTGGCGATCCGGCTGGGCAAGAAGATTTGTTATGCGCAGTGGGAGGATGTCGGGCCGTTTGAGACGGACGATTGGGGCTATGTTTTTGGGCGCAATCCGCAGCCCAAGACGGTGATGAACAACGGGGTGGGACTGGATGTTTCTCCGGCGGTGCGCGACTATTTGGGGCTGGTGAGCGGGGTGCGGTGTGATTGGAGGTTTTGCGAAGTATCGGAGGTGCCGGACGGGCCGTGGCGGAAATTTGGGGAGAACAATCCCTTTGTGACCATGAAGGACCGGCAATGGGCCGAGCGGATTAAGCGACTGGCCGAGCTGGAGCGTGAGCGGGCGGCTTGGCTGAAGCAGTCACGGACGACAGTTATGGGGCCTGAGCCGTTGGACGGGCGGGGTGGTTGATCTGTTGCGCTTGACCGCGACGGCGGCCTGCGCCTCATTCCATAATGGCACTCGCTCAGATCACCTCCGTGGCCGGCACCGCCGTCCACGTTCCCGGCAATGACATCGACACCGACCGGATTATTCCGGCCCGGTTCATGAAATGCGTGACTTTTGACGGACTTGGAGAGTACTTTTTCTATGATGTGCGGAAGACGCCGGAGGGGGAAGACAAGGAGCATCCCTTGAATGACCCACGCCACGGTGCTGCCAAAGTGCTGGTTTCCGGCGCCAATTTCGGTTGTGGGTCGTCCCGCGAGCACGCCCCTCAGGCGTTGTATCGCTGGGGGCTGCGGGCCGTCATCGCCGAGAGTTTTGCCGAGATCTTTTTTGGAAATTGCGTCACGCTCGGTATTCCGTGTGTGACGGCGGCTCATGACGACGTGGTGGCCCTCGGCCGCCTTGTCGAGCAAAACCCTGAATTGCCAGTGGTGGTGGATGTGGAGCGGAGCCGCGTCTTCTTCGGCCTAGATGGAGCGCAGCAATTTCCGGTGCACATTCCAGAAAGCGCCCGCGAGGTATTGTTGAACGGCAAGTGGGATCCCATTGCCGACTTGTTGGAAGGGGAAACGGCGGTGGCCGCGACAGCGTCGGCCCTGCCCTACATGGCGTCCTGAACGGCCCTGCCACTAAAATCGCTTGGAAGCGGATAGAAACGCTTGCCAGCGACGGGGCCTCGGCCTGGCACCGGTTTAACATGTTTATTTGATCATTTTTCGGGCGCAGGTCATGGAAGGATCTTGAAATTCTTCACCGTCATGGCCCGAAGGAATCGCTGTGATCACTGTGTTAATTATATGGATTTTACCCATACATTCGTTAAGATTGTTCCCCGAAGTGCCGCTGTGTTTGAACTTTGACAAAAGTGCCACACACTTTTTAACTTAACTGGCATTAGAATTATTCTTCTCAGGAACCCCGATTTTTTCTCACTGCTGCAGCCTGCTTTCTGACATGAGCGTTACTGTTACCCCTGGATCCAACGCGTTGACCGACGCGTCTGTTCCGGTTGTGGCGGAGGCGGGAGCCGCCGGAGTGACGGCAGGAGCGGGAGTGCCCGCGGGAGCTGCGGGATCCGCGGGCAAGTTGGAGCGGCTGGGGCCGACGGGGCAGGGGCCGAGCCGGAAGGGGGCGAAGGATCTGGTCATTGAGCGGTTTGAGCAAAAGTTCATGCTCCATCCTCGGCTGGTGGCTCCGGTGCGGGAGTTTATCCGGCCTTTTTGCATTCCTGACCCCAATGGGCGTGGGGATATTCCGGAGTATATTGTGACCACGTTGCAGCTGGACACTCCGGCGATGGATTTGGCGTTGGCCAAAGAACGCAAGGCGTTCTCTCGTTTCAAGTTGCGTATTCGCACGTACGGGACTGACGCCCCGCCTAAGGCTCCCATTTTTCTTGAGATCAAGCGCAAGGTAGGCAACGTGATCATCAAGAGCCGGGCCAAGCTCAACCGGGCCACGTACCATGAAAAGACGGTAACGCATCCGGACACGGCGGCCTTGTTGAAGAGTCCGAAGGACAACGCGGTGCAGCTGGAGTTTTGTCGGGTGAGCAACGAGATCGGGGCGCGTCCGAAGATGTTGATCCGGTATATCCGGGAGAGTTATTTTGGGGCCAACGATGATTATGCCCGGATCACCTTTGACCGCCGCATCAGTTATCGTCCGACCCGCGAGTGGCTGCTGCCTGGTCCCGAGGTCGCGGAATGGAAATACTGGCGCCCGATGGACGTGCAGGAATCATTCCGTCGCGACTACGCCGCCTACATCTTTGAACTGAAATCGATGCGCGATTCACCCACATGGATGCTCGAAACAATTGAACGATTTAACCTTTTGAACACTGGATTCTGCAAATATGCCACCGCTTGGCGGCTGGAGACATTGCAGCGCGGATTCACCTATACTCTTGAGGGGTCAAATACCACATATTGACAGCGATCGCCGCCCCTGCTTTTACTGGCGCGGCATGATTTCTGGCCACCCCTCGTTCCATGGCCCTGACCGCAATTTTTTCCGCCCTTATTTTCGCTGATGCAACCTGTAAATATTGACCCGCTTTTTGATGCTCTGGGCTCCACGCGTTCGCTTGAGCCGCTGGAGGCATTTTATTCATTGTGTGTGGCGTTTGTGCTGGGGCTGGTGCTGGCGAATGTGTACCGGTGGACGCACCAAGGGTTTTCGTATGCCCGGTCCTTTCTCCACACGCTGGTGTTGGCGACGATTGTCATCTGCATCATGATCATGGCGATTGGCAACAACATGGCGCGTGGACTGGGGATTTTGGGAGCGATGGCCTTTGTTCGATTCCGGACGCCGATTCGTGACCCTCGGGACATCATTTTTCTGTTTGCCTCGTTGGCGATTGGTATTTCGTGCGGGGCCCAGGTCTTCATGATTGCGATTCTGGGCATGATCTTTTTCTGTTTTGCGGCCATTTTTCTGGCCTGGTCGCCGTTTGCGTCGCGCCGCGAATTTGAGGGGTTACTGCGATTCATGCTACCGGCGGGTGGGCGCGGGATTGAGCGGCTGACGGAGATTGCGGGCCAGTATTGTTCTTCCTGTGAAATGGTGGCGATGAGGGAAGCCATTCAGGGGGAGGTGCTCGAATATTCTTATCAAGTGCGTCTGCTGGATCCGTCGTATAAAGTCGATTTGGTCGATGCCGTGGCGAAGATCCCTGATATTTCGGAAGTCAGTTTGATCATGCAGCGGACCACGGTGGAAATCTAACCGTGGGCCTGAGATCTATTTTTGTCGAACCAGTCATGAGTCCCAGTAATCAGCAAATGGAATGAGCGAGTTTCACCCCAACCGCGTTCGCCCGCCCCGCCCTCGTGTCACGCTGCGGCGCATCCTTAATTTTTGGCCCCTGCTTGTCTGGGTGCTGGTTCTTGCCATGGCCTTTTGGGCGTACAATAAAGGCGTGAAATTCAGCCGGATGAACGGGTTGGTGGACCCGATTCAGGAGGCGGTGGCGGCGGACGAGGATGCGCGCATTCTCCAGATCCTAGTCAAGACGGGCACCACTGTGAAAAAAGGCACGCCCTTGGTCAAACTCGACACAGCAGTGCTGGATGCGCAGATTGGTAAGCTGGAGAAGGCTATTCGTTCTGATTTGGAAGACCGGCTCTTGAGCCACGAGCTGGATTTGGCTCGTTTGAAGTCGGAGCGACGCGAGATCATGCGGGATCAGGCTTCGGATTTGGGTGAGTTGTCGGCGGTCCAGGAGCAACTGGACCGTCTTGAAAAGGCCATTTTGGGGCAGTCGTCGCCGCAGGCGCAAAACCAGATGAGGGTTGTTCTTTCCGAGTCCTTGGGGGATGCGGGCAAGGATGTTTCTCGTCTGCGGGCGACGACCGAGTTGTATCCTGGCCAGCTGGAGGAGCTGGGGCTGGACATTACTCGGCTGCAGGGGGAGGTGGACAAGCTGCGCAAGTCGATGGAAAACCCAGAAGAATTGGCGTCGGCGAATGGTGATTTGTCCGAGTTGCAGGAGCTTCGGGTATTGCGCGACCGCGGCACGCTCTATTCTGGTCATGATGGCGTGGTCGACCGGGTGGAGCGCGACAACGGGGAGTTTGTCTTGAAGGGGGAGACTATTTTGCGCATTGTGGCTTATCCGGAAGAGATCCGGGTTTTGCTGCTCAACGACCAGCTTGGACGGGTCAAAGTGGGGGACCGGGTGTGGGTTTCCTCGATTTATGACCGGTATAAATATTTCCCTACCGAGATTGTTAATTTGTCGCCGCGGGTCACGAATGGCCCGAATACGACCAGCCCGCTACCAAACCAGGTGGTTCATGGTCAGGAGATTGTCGCTCGCTACCCGCAAGAGAGCGGCTTCATCCCCGGACAGCCCGTCATCGTTCATATCACCGAACCAGGCCAAATTCCCTGGCTGACCCGCCTCTTTGGAGCCCAAGGTCGGGCCGAACAGTGATCCGCGTCATCCGTTTTTAAGTCATCATTTTTGTTTTTGAGATGCGTGCTGTCACTCGCCATGCCCTTCCTTTGTCTGCGTTTCATCCGGCGGCCTGGGCGGCTGTGGTGATGTGCGTATCACCGGTGGTGCTGGCTTCCCCTTCGCGCACGTCCCCTCCGGCACCGCGCAAACCGCGAGCGGCCGCCGTGCCGGCGGCACCCGTAACGACACCGGCACCGGCCGATCCGGCGGCCGTCGCACCGGCCGCGGCCCTCTCCAAGCCATCGCTGGCGGCGGTACCGTCGGCGCCGGCTGATGGTCCTTTGGAGCGTCATGATTTGATTCAGCTGGCCATTCAGGGGCATCCGGATTTTTGGCGATTCCGTGGCGAGGTGGCCTTTTACTTGCAGGCGGAGGCGGCGGCGTACGACTGGCGCGATCCCGAGCTGAGGATCGGCTTTGATCATGAATTTGAGTCAGATCTCAGTCGCGAGTATGAAGAGACGAGATCGATTAATACCACGGAGACGGGGACGATTGATTCGATTTCGAACACGGCTTTTACCGAAAACGACGGGTCTGGGGATCTGGCCGGCATTATTTCCGGGACGACCCAGCGGCAGGAGCAGCTGACTCGGAGCGGTCAGATGACGACGGAGACGGTCCAGAAGATTACTCCGGGGAAATACGAAGACATTATTGAGCGGACGACGTACGAAGTGGAGAAGCGACAGGACCAGAGTCGCGAGAATCGGCAAGGGCCGGGGTTTGCGAGTGAAAACCGTGCGGGATCTGAGTATTCGCGGCGTCGCGTGCTGAGCCGCAGTCGCGAGTATCGTTCGCACCCGAATGATGTGTATGGGGATGAAACGTTTGTGGTGCAGGCCCGGCTTTTTATTCCGAATCCCTGGGAGGTGAAGGCGCGGGCGGCGCGGGCGCGGGCGGAAGCGACCCTCTCGAATACCCGGTTGCGCAGCGAAGTGCGCGATTTGGTTTTTGACGTCGGTCGCCGCTATGACGAGCTGCAATTCCGCTATGCCTGGCATCAGGCCAACCAGCAGCTGGTTGACCTGCAGGAGGAGAATCTCAAGGTGATTGAAGAAGAGGCCGGTCGCTTGTCCGCGCTGGCGGCAACGAGCGGCATTAGCGGGTTGTATGATCCCTCGGACCTGCCGAAGGCCCGCCTTGAGATCAGCAAAGCCCGCGAGGAAGTTTTCGATTCCGGGCGCGAAATGGCCTTGGTGCGGGAGGAGCTGGGGGTGCTGTGCGGTTTGGCCGACCCGGGCCGCATTGTACTGACCAACGCCTTGCGGGTGCGTAAGATTTCCGGGGAGCAGCTTGACGTGGCTTCCCTCGTGGAGCTGGCACGGGCGCATCGGCCGGATCTGGGCGAGATGCAGGCTCGTGGGGAGGTTGAGCGGGCGCGGTTGCGCGAAGTCAAGGCGCAGCGGCTGCCGTGGATCAATGACCTGCGGGTGGGATTCGGTCGCACGAGTTCGGACGGGTATCGCGATCAGGACGAGCTGACAGCTTTGCTCAGTTTGAATCTGCCCCTCGTTTCATGGTGGCAAAACAAATCGCACCGCCAGCACGAAGAGGCGATGGCAAGTTTTGAGGAAGCTCGCAAGGCCATGGGCCAGCGCATCGAAGGTCAGGTGACTTTTGCGGTCCGGGCCATTCATGAGGCCACCGCAGCTCTGGCCCAGTTTGCCGCAGGCGAAAAGCGGCTGTATGAAGATGTGGCCAAGAACCGGGCCGAGGCGGCCACGGCCGGCGATAAGCAGGCCCGCATCGAACTCGATGCCAAAGAGGCGCTGATCAAGTCCGGGCGGGGTCGGCTGCAGGCGCTTTACCATTATAATCAAGCCGTCGCGCACCTTGAACTGGCGCTCGGGATGCCAGTTGAAGAAGCCTTTGCCGCGCCGTCGCCGTCGCCGGCGCGTGCGGCCGGGAAATGAGCCTCAAAGCAGCAACTGGCAGCCCCCCTCCCAACATGACCCGCCCACCCGCTTCCAACGCCGCTCCCCAAAGCAGATTTCTATCAGCAATGATCAAACGAAGAGATCTATTAGCCACGGGCGTGGCCGGTATTACCGCACTGGCACTGGGAGGTATTGGCCAAGGTGAAGCGCACGCGCAGGTGGTGCCGCCCGTCTCGGCACTCGATGAGGCCTCGCTGGCCATCGTGCGTGTTTGGGTGCCGGTGATTTTGGGTGACAGCGTGTTGCCCACTGACGCCACTGCCCGCCAGGCCTCGATCAACCTGACCGCCCAACGCGCCGGTGAGATCGTCAGCAACTACCCGCCGGTCAACCAAGCCGGCCTCGTGGGCCTGTTCAATGCGCTCAAGGCCGGCCCGACGATGTTCAACCCCGCTTTCCCAGCGACCTGGGAAGCTATGCCTCCCACGCTTCTGGCCGCCCTGTTTGATGGCCTGCGCGTGAGCCAGGTCGCCAGCCAGCGCTCGATCTTCAGCGCGTTCATGGGCCTGATCCCCAACGCATTCTATTCGAATCCGATCAACTGGCCAGGCATCGGCTACGCCGGCCCGCCGACGTTCGCTTGAAGCGGCAGATCACCCATGGCAACCATTCCCCAAGTCATCTCCAAGCCAGACCGTAAGCCCGTCGATCCTTGGGTCGTCGGCAAGAGCGCAGGCTGGAAAGTCATCGACGCTTCCGAGCTGACAGCTGACCGAACCATCACCTTCGACGTGGCCATCATCGGCACCGGCGCAGGCGGAGGCATCACCGCCGAAATGCTCGCGGCCAGCGGCCTCAAGGTGGTGCTGATCGAAGAAGGCCCACTGAAGTCGTCGAGCGACTTCAACATGAAGGAGTCTGAGGCCTACCCGCAGATGTACCAGGAAAACCTGGCACGTCGGACGCTGGATGGCGGCGTCGGAATCCTGCAAGGGCGCACCGTCGGTGGCGGCACAACCGTGAACTGGGCCACCTGCTTCCGCACCTCAGCACCCGTGCTCGAGCACTGGCAGCACATGTATGGCCTGACCGAGTACACCCAGGCCAAGATGGCCCCGTGGTTCGCCGCTGTTGAAAAGCGCCTGAGCATCCGGCCCTGGGGCGGCGCGATCAATGGCAACAACGCCATCCTATCGACGGGCCTGTCGCGGCTGGGCATAAGCTGGAACACCATCTCGCCCAACGTCAAGGGCTGCGCGGCGCTCGGCTACTGCGGTCTGGGTTGCCCGATCAACGCCAAGATGTCGATGCTGGTCACCACCCTGCCCGTCGCCTTGACGCTGGGTGCCACCCTCTACACCCGCTTGCGCGCACAGACTTATCGCTTCAACGCCGCCAAGACCGCCATCACCGGGATCGTCTGCGACGCGTTGGATCCGTCGGGTCTCAAGCCCAGCGGCCGCAAGGTCACGATCAAGGCCAAGAGCTACGTGCAAGCCACCGGCGCCATCAATGGCCCCGCGCTGCTGATGCGTTCGGGCGCGCCTGATCCGCACGGCACGCTGGGCAAGCGCACCTTCCTGCATCCGAGCGCCTCGGTGGGTGGCCTGTACGAGCGTGACATCGCCGCTCACGCCGGCCTGCCTCAGTCGATCTATTCCGACCGCTACCTGTACAACGCGCCTCTCACCGGCACGCCGGGTTGGGCACTGGAAGTCGCTCCGCTGCACCCGGTGTTGGTGGCCAGTGGGCTGAGTTACTTCGGCGAGCAGCACGCCACGCTGATGAAGAACTTCAACAAGTACGGCCTCACGATCTCGCTCGTGCGCGACGGATTCATGGCTGACAGCGTGGGTGGTACGGTGCAACTGCGTGCCGATGGTTCGCCCGGTCTGGACTACCCGCTCAGCGTGACGGTGCTGGAGTCGGTTCGCCAGTCGATCAAGTCCCAGGGTGCGGTGCACTTTGCTGCCGGCGCGGCGCGTGTTTTCATCGGTCACATTGACGCTGCTACGACGGGCTATACCGACAACGCCTCTTTCCAGGCCGCGGCAGACACCTTGTCCATGGTCTCCGGTCGTGTGCGCCTGAACTCGGCGCACCAGATGGGTGGCTGCGGTATGTCGGCCGACCCGACCAAGGGCGTGGTCAACCCGAACGGGCGCCACCACCAGATCACGAACTTGTCGGTGCACGACGCTTCAGTGTTTCCGACCAGCCTGGGCCTCAACCCGCAAGAAACGATCTTCGCCCAGTCGGCCCGCAACACGGCCAAGCTGGCGCTGGACATTTTCCGCATCAGCAACTGCAAGCTCACTGCCACGAAAGACTGATCTATCGGGAAAATGGGGTCAGTGTGCGAATCTTGACAAAATGATCCTTTCGCCTTCCGATTCCCAAGCCTCCTTGAGAAACCCCCGCCTCTCAGGAGGCAGCTTGGCATTTTCTGTCGCTGGGGGCGCTGACTCCGGTCGCGGCGCCGAACGTCTCTCCGAACGATTTTTGAGCGTGGCGCTGAGGGGCGTGGCGTGGCGTGACGTGGCGTGAAGAGAGTGGCCGACGGGACGTCGGCGTTCCCGGGGGGGGGCGCTGACCCCGGTCGCGGCGCGGTTTCCCGTCCGCGGTCAGGGCGCGAGGAACGATGTGAATCCGGCGATGGTGGTGCTATCGAGGCGGCGGGCGACCTCGACGACGAGGGCTACGGTGGCGAGGTAGTCATCGAGGTGGATGACGGCGTTGTGGGTGTGGATATAGCGGGCGGGCACGCCGATGACGACGCTGGGCACGCCGAGGCCAGAGGTGGTGAACGCTCGGGCGTCAGTGCCGCCGCTGCGGCGCACGGCGAGTTGGTAGGGGATACTTTTTTCGGTGGCGACGTCCGTCACGAAGCGGACGAGTTTTGGATTCATGAGGGCGGTTGGATCCATGACGCGGATTTGCGGGCCTTTTCCGAGTACGGCCTGCCGGGCGCTGGCGGGGTAGCCTGGGGTGTCATCGGCTGGGGTGCCTTCGATGACGAGGGCGATGTCGGGGCGGGCCAGGGCGGCGGCGGTTTCGGCTCCGCGGCATCCTATTTCTTCCTGCACGGTGGCGACGCCGAGCAGCTGGCTGGGGGAAGGATACGACGAGGCGGCGAGCTGTTGGAGGGCGGCGATGGTGACGGCGACGCCCACGCGATTGTCGAAGGCTTTGGCGCAGAGTAGGTCGGGATCGGACAGCGGGGTGCAGCGGGAATCTGGGACAATGACGTCGCCGGGGCTGAGGCCGAGTGATTCTTCGGCGTGGCGGCGGCTGGACGCGCCGACATCGATGTAGAGCTGTTCGATGGTGAGGACCCGATTTTTTTCGGTTTCGCTGAGGAAGTGGGGAGGGGTTGAGGTGATGATGCCGAGGTGTTCGCGGCCGGTGCGGGTGCGGATGCGGACGCGTTGGGCGAGCAGGGTGTGGGTCCACCATCCGCCGAGGGCGACGACGGTGAGGAATCCGGATTCGGTGATACTGTGGACCATGAAGCCGACCTCGTCGAGGTGGGCGGTGATCATGACGCGCGGTTGAGTCTGGGTATTTTTGGTTCCGGGGGAGAGTTCGCAGAGCACGGAGCCGAGGCGGTCGGTGGTCAGTGTCCCGAGTGGGGCCATTTCCCGGGCGAAGATGGCCCGGGGGCCGTCCTCGTGCCCTGGAGCACCGTGAGCCTCGGTGAGATCCCTAAGGAGTGAAAAGGCGGCTTCTTTCATGGGCGTGTCTTGACTTTGGAGAGGGTGGCGGAAACTCTGTGGTCTTTCATCATACCCCAAAACCAACCGCTGCCCCCATGAATAGTCAATCCCTGCGCCGCTGGATCACAGCTGCCATCGTCACCGTCTCCAACTGGCCACTCGTTAACGCCTGGGCCGAAGTGAACGCCGACCAGCTGTCGAAAATTCAAAGCTCGCTGCCGGCTGCGGCGTTGGCCAAACCCGCCAAAGCCCGTCAGTTGCTTGTGTTTTCTCGCACTCGGGGATTTCGTCACGGTTCCATTCCTGTGGGTCAGGAAATGATCAAGCTTCTGGGGGAGAAGACGGGGGCGTTCACGGCCACGGTGACCGAGGATGTGGCTTATTTTGAGCCGGAAAAATTGAAAGCCTATGATGCGGTATTGATGTTGAATACGACGGGACCGGTTTTCAGTGAGGATCAGGGGCAGTGGAAAGATAACCCGGCCCGGGAGCAGCTGGTGCAGGCCGACGCCGCCCGCGCGGAGCGGCTGATGAAATCATTGCTCAACTTCGTCGACAACGGCGGCGGACTGGCCGGTATTCACTCGGCCACCGACACCCTCGGCGAAGAGCCACGGTACTTTAACATGATCGGTGGCACATTTAACGGCCATCCATGGAACGCCGGCGATACCGTAACCGTGAAAGTGCGCGACGTCGACCACCCGCTGGCCGCCCCGTTTAAAGCCGGTGGCGCGACCTTCGAAATCAAAGACGAAATTTATCAGCTGAAAAACTACGACGCGGCCACCCGGCATAATTTGCTGGGATTGTATCTGGGCGAAGGCAGCAAGACCGACATGACTAAGGGCGGGATCGGGCGGACCGACGGCGACTTTGCTATTTCCTGGATTCGCACGCAGGGCAAGGGCCGGGTTTTTTATTGCTCGCTCGGTCACAATGACGAGGTTTATTGGAATGCGCCGGTCGTGCATCATTACCTCGGCGGCCTGCAATTTGCCCTCGGGGACTATGAGGTCCCAGTCAACCACGGCAGCACCAAACCGTAAGTTTCCCCCACTCCCGCCATTCCTGTTTCATCCACCCGACAATCCCCACTTATTCCATTCATGAAAAAAACACTGACCTGCTTGATGGCCTTGGCTTGCGCCTTGGCCCTGACTCCGGCTCGCGCCGAGGAAAAAAAATCCACTGACGAAGGATTTACCGTCATTTTCGACGGTAAGTCGTTGGACGGCTGGAAAGTGGCTGAAAAGGAAAAGCCTGCGTTTAAACTCGAAGACGGCGTGCTCATCGCCTACGGCCCGCGCAATCACCTGTTTTACGTCGGAGATAAAACCCCGTTTAAAAACTTCGTCTTCCGCGCTCAGGTCATGACGAAGCCGAACAGCAATGGCGGCATCTTCTTCCATACCGCGTACCAGCCGGAAAACTGGCCGGACGTCGGCCACGAAGCCCAAGTGAACAACACGTTTGAGAAAGATCCTCGTAAATCGGGATCGATCTATAAATGCAAAGACATCATGAAAATCTCCCCGGTCGCCGATGGCGTCTGGTGGGAATACGAAATCAAAGTGGTGGGCCAAACCGTCACCGTTTCCTTCGATGGCAAAGTGGTGAATGAATACACCGAGCCGGCCGCCGGTCCGGGCCAAGAACCAGGACGGAAACTCGGATCTGGAACATTTGCCCTGCAAGCCCATGATCCCGAATCAACCGTGATGTACAAAAACATCCGCGTGAAACGGCTGGCCGACTAGAAGTCGCCGCAAGCCACCCGCCCCGGGGTCAGTCCCGGGGTTGGCTCGGGCTCGGTCGGTGTTCAGGATTTTAGATGAGTGGGGTAGTCGGAAGAATAAACTTGGCTCTCAACGGGTCATGAACTGTCATCTCCAGGCCTAACGCACGGCCGTCGGCTGTCCCGGAGTCATACCGAAAAACCCGCGTGGGCGATAGAAGGCGCTGGATTTCCTCAGTCCGCGGATCAGGAGCGCGAACCCGGCGCAGCCTGTTACCAATCCGATCGCCGCTATCAGAACGGTGTATTGCACGGCAAATTGAATCGCGATGCCGGGTATGAAGGAGAGCAGCATCAGCACGAAAAGCCGCCCGCCTGAAGAAATATGCAGGGTGATGGAGAGGGCGAGAATTGCCCAGCCGCAGAGCGCGAGGGATTGTGCCCCCAAGTTCACCCAGATGGAAAGCGATGGATCACCCGCACGGCAGAACACGGCGGAAACAAACGCACCGGAGAAGGCCCCGGCCCAAGGGACGAGCGAAAGCAGCAGGGCGAGTTTCACGGTGGAAAGCGGCAGTGCGCGGAGCGCTCTCATGCCGACAGATTCGGCGATGGTCGCGCCAATCATCATGCCCATCAGCGAGACTTGCACGCCCGCGGCTGGATTATGTCCCGGCGCGTTGCCCTGCGACATCCACCGCAGCATAATGATCTGCACACAGGCGATCAGGGCGACCATCAGTACGATGCGCCCGGCGAAATTCACGATATAGAGCGGGATGCCGGTGAGGCCGCCGGAAAGGGCTAACGATTCGGTGGTGGCTTGCGGCCTGTTTTTCGCGGCCGTCACAACCATTTGCTGCCGCATCAACTCTGCCGCGCTGAAGTAGGAGAGCGCGACAAAAACCGGTGCCGCTGCCAAGACCGCCCAGTGCCAAGTCGCGATGGTGTCGGAACTGCGCGGGAGGTTTGGTAGCAAAAACACGACGCCCGGCATCGAGATTCCCCAGAGCAGGCCGAACATGCCCTGTTGGACGTTCTCGGCGAGGTTTTCCGGCTGGCGCTGCGGGGCCCATTGCATCAGGAAAAAGCAGAATCCGGCGTAACCCAGGGCCACCCATGATTGTACCGCTGCGGCGAACCATGGTGCGCGCGGGTTTTTCCCCGGTGCCTGCGACGGTGCGATGTAACGGTGCTCCGTATCCGGTACGGATGTCTCGGGTAATGCCTGCGGGCGGGGTTCCATCGGCAGCATGGTTTCGGTCATGGGGGTGGTAATGCGAGCAGGCTGTAAAGAGCGGGCGCTCGGCTGAAAGTGAGGGAACAGCATGATCCCGAGCACGAGCGCCGGCACGGAGAGGAGCGGAAGTAATGGCACCCCGATGACCCACCAGGTCTTGGCTTGATCCAGCCGCGTGATGGGTAGTGGACGAACCGCGCGGAATACGCCGCGCCGCGCATCAAGCTGAAGGGCGACGACTGCGGCAGGGGCGAGGATGAGTGGCAGCCCCATGAGACCGCTGACCGCGGAAACTAAGAGCGAGATCACGAAGAGCCAGCGCCAGCGATGGAGGAAATCGAAAATGAGAGATTTCATGACAGTGGAGTCGGGAAATGGAAAGCGAACGGCGGCTTCACTTTGGGGAGGCGGCCGCGTTTATTGGGTCAGGGCGAGGAAGAGGTCTTCGAGTGTGAGCGGTTGCGTGCGCACATCGCGGGCTCCGCGTAGCTCGAGTGTATGGAGCGGGCATGTCAGTGTATCGAGTACCCCGCGCCAGTGCGGGCCGTCGCGTTCCTGCACGGTGAGACCCGGGGTATGAGCGAAGGCGTCCGCGTTTTCCGCTACCCATTCCGCTTGTACATGCCGATCCACCAACTCGGCCGTCGAGCCCTCAGCGACGAGGCGTCCTTTGTGCAGCACGCCCACGCGATCAGCGAATCTTTCGAGATCGGAGATCTGGTGCGATGAGATGAAAACAGTGCGCGCCTCGTCGCGGACGATGTTCAGCATTTCCGCAAAGACGGCCTTTTTCGAATGCGCGTCGATGCCGGTTGTCGGTTCGTCGAGCACGAGCAAGGGCGGCCTCCAGGCCAGCGCGAGCAGCAGTGCGAGTTTCGTGCGCCCGCCAAAGGAAAGCGTGCCGATACGATCATCCGCCGAAATCCCGAAATCCTGCATCAGCCGGGCGCAGTAACCATCGTCCCACGTCGGTCGAAAGCCGCGGTTGAAACGGATGGCGCGCCCGATTTTTCCCCACGCGATGAAATTTAAGTCCGGCCCGACGTAGGCCGCGCGTTGTTTCACGGCGACTTCATCCCGTTCGTGATCGTATCCGCAAACCTTGATCGTGCCGGCATCGGGCGAACCCATGCCGAAGATGAGGTCGATGAGCGTGGTTTTTCCTGCACCATTCGGACCGATCAATCCATAGATCGAACCGGGCGGCACCGTGAGGTCGAGCGGGCCCAGGCCGAAGCGTGGGTAATGTTTTTCCAAGCCGGAAACTTCGAGAGCTGGGGCCGTATTCATGGGGATTCGTTGAGTGTTTCGCGAAAAAGGCGGCGCACTTCGGCCGGGGTCAGGCCGGCTTCGGTGGCTTCGCGGGCCGCGTCCTTGAGAAGCGTGCGGGCCTGCTCGATCTTGGCCTCGCGACTGCGGTCTCCGCCGCCCTCCGCGACAAAAGTCCCGAGCCCTTGCCTTCGGAAAATAATGCCCTCACGCTCAAGCTCTTCGTAAGCGCGCTTCACCGTGATCACGCTCACCAGCATCTCTTCGGCAAGCTGCCGGAAGGACGGTAGCGCCTCGCCCGCGTTGATCTTGCTCTCACTAATCGCACGCTTCAACCCGCTGACAATCTGCTCGTAAAGCGTGCCCGGCGCGGCAGCCGAGATCGGCGGCAGTAGGAATTTGATGGATTTCGGAGGCACAGTCTTGGATGCGGCTAGTGTATATATTAAATATGCACAGTAATGCGTCAATGGAAACTTTAGAAAACGGCCGCGGCTCCCGGATGGTCTGCCTCACTCTGTCAGCAAGGCGCTGGTTGTTCGCCAGTGGTCCTGCACGTCGATAAGCTCCCACGGAGCTCCGCCGACAGGTTGGGGAGCAAGGCCCCGGTTGGGGGGGCAGAGCAAGGGATCGGAACCGTTATCGTTCAATTTGCCCCAACGGGGCCACGTCAAGCCAATGGGACGCGCTGCCCCGACGGGGGCATGGGCATGGGAATGCGGTGGTTTTGGTTAAAGGCGGACGAGAATGTATCCGGCGGCGAGGGCGATCACGAGGACGAGCGCGGTGGTCCACCAGACCCAATCGAGGGCGGACTTTTTGCGGCCGCCGCCGAATTCTTCGTTCAGGAAATCTTCGTAATTAAATTCCTCATCGGGAAGATCCAGACCGTCGTGGGTTTCATCCTGTTCCCAGGGTTTTCGTTTACCCCAAGATTTGGTAGCCCGTTCGGAGGCGCAGCGGGTGCACCCGCGGGAGCCGACGCGCACTTCGGCTCCGCAATCCGGGCAGATGAAATAATCGGCTTTGAGCATGAAGAGACGGGACAGTCCGACTTGGAAGTATACCCTGCGAGTACCCGGTGGGGCAAGGAGAAGCGAAGCGAATGGGGGCGCGCGAGGGGAGGTTGCGGGTGGAAAGCGAACGGGGGGCGGACGGCAGGATCTGAGCGTGCAGGGGCGATTTCTTTTGCACCCGGTGGCAGTGGTGCGTCATAATGAATCATTTCCGCCGCATGTGTCGTTCATTTCTTTCTTTGGCTTTGTTTTTGGGGTTGTTTGTTTCCTGTCGGGTCTGGTCGCAGGAGGGGAATTTTGCGCTTGGTCGGCCGGTAATTTCCAGTGCTCAGGTGGTGCCGGGCAATCCGGTGGAGAGTTTGACGGACGGCAACCGCAGGACTTTCACTCATCCCAATGCCACGTCTGGCACGCGCGGGTTTTATTATCAAATTGATCTCGGGCGGGTGCGGGTTCTCGATCGGATTGCGCTTTGGAGTCGACCTGATTGCTG